>JBARER010000025.1:0-12631 GCA_049796395.1 Xanthobacteraceae bacterium | reverse complement strand
GCGTCCATCGCGAGCCGGGTCAGCCGCATGACCGTGTCGTCGTCGACCTCACCGCGCCGGCGCAGACACCGGTGCAACTGTTCGTCGAGGGACCGACCCCGGATTGGTCGCTGCCGCAGCCGCAATCGGCGAGCGGTGACGGTACGACCCGGCATTTCAGCTTCGATCTCGATGGGCTGCCGCCCGACGCGCAGGCCAAGGGTGCAACGCTCACCTTTACTGCGGTTTCGGCCAACGACGCTATCGAGGTTCCCGCCCGTCTCGACTAATTCGCCCGGGACGCTAGGTTATGGCGCCGCCGCACCGATAGAGAGCGTCGGACGGATTTTATTTTCCAGCAAGAGGACACGACCATGACGATTAAGGTTGGCGACCGCGTCCCGAACGGCACTTTCACGGTTATGACAGCCGAAGGACCCAAGCCGAAAACCACGGACGAATTGTTCAAGGGCAAGAAGGTGGTGCTGTTCGCGGTGCCCGGCGCTTTTACGCCGACCTGCCACAAGAACCACCTGCCGGGTTTTGTGAAGAACGCCGCCTCGATCAAGGGCAAGGGCATCGACACCATCGCGGTCACCGGCGTCAACGACGTGTTCGTGATGGACGCGTGGAAGAATGCTTCGGCCGGCGAGTCGATTGAATTTCTGGCCGACGGCAGCGGCAACTGGGCCAAGGCGCTCGGCCTGACCGTCGACCTGACCGAACGCGGCCTCGGCGTGCGGTCGCAGCGCTACGCCATGGTGGTCGATGACGGCGTGGTGAAAACGCTCAACGTCGAGGATACACCCGGCAAAGCCGACGTCTCCGGAGCCGACAATCTGATGAAGATGCTGTGATCTGATCATTCCGGGCGCGGACGAAAGTCCGCGAACCCGGAATTCATAACTTCGAACGGGCAATTACTGCTCGACCTGCGGTTATGGATTCCGGACTGCCGCTGCGCGGCATGCGGAATGATGCTACGTCTTCCCTGCCCTGATTTCTGCGATCGCCTGGCGGGCAAGCACGTCGGCGCGTTCGTTCATGTCATGACCGGCGTGGCCTTTGACCCAATGCCAGCGGATCTGATGCTGGCCGAGCGCAGCTTCAAGCCGCTTCCACAGATCGACATTTTTGACCGGCTTCTTGTCCGCCGTGCGCCAGCCGTTCTGTCTCCACTTTGCGATCCAGGACATGATGCCGTTGCGCAGATACTGGCTGTCGGTATGTAAATCCACCCGGCACGGCCGTTTGAGCGCTTCCAGCGCGGAAATTGCCGCCATCAGCTCCATGCGGTTGTTGGTGGTGTCGGCCTCGCCGCCCTTCAGCTCCCTTTCGCGATCGCCGAAGCTGAGGATTGCGCCCCAGCCGCCGGGGCCCGGATTGCCGGAGCAGGCGCCGTCGGTGTGAACGACCACATGCGGAAACGCTGTCGACGGTTCGCCGCTCACGGGGCGTCAACTCCATAATCGCCGACAGTTCTGACCTTCTGATGGAAACGCAGCTTGCGGACGTATTCGCGCGGGTCCTTTGGCCGCACCAGCGCACCGGGCGGCACGTCGAGCCAGTCGACCAGCCGGGTCAAAAGGAAACGTACCGCGGCGCCGCGGGCCAAGAGCGGCAGCGTTTGCCATTCCGCATCGGCTGGCGCGCGCGTCTTGGCATAACCGGCGAGAAGCGCACGGCCCTTGGTGACGTTGTAGGAATGATCCGGCTCGAAGCACCAGGCATTGAGGCAGATGGCGACATCATACATCAGCGTGTCGGTGCAGGCGAAATAGAAATCGATCAGCCCCGAAAGCCGGTCGCCGAGAAAGAACACATTGTCAGGAAAAAGGTCGGCATGAATGACGCCCTGCGGCAGTCCGCGCGGCCAGTCGCGCTCCAACGCGTCGAGCTCGGCGGCGACCAAAGACTCGATATTGCCTTCCACTTTGTGGGCGCCGGCGCGGCAGGTTTCGTAAAGCTGCCGCCAGCCGAAAACCGACAGCGCATTATCGCGCCGCATCGTAAAATCGGCGCCGGCAAGGTGCAGCCGCGCCAGCGCTTCGCCCAGCGCCGAGCAATGCGCTGCGCTGGGGCGGCGAATCCACATGCCGTCGAGGAAGGTGACGATCGCCGCGGGACGGCCGGCAAGTTTGCCAAGCACCTCACCGTGGCGATTTTTCACCGGCTGCGGACAGGTAATGCCGCGGCTCGCCAGATGCTCCATCAGGCCCAAGAAAAACGGCAGATCGCGCTCGGCAACGCGCCGTTCGTAGAGCGTGAGGATAAAATGGCCGCCGCCGGTGTGAACCAGAAAATTGGAATTCTCGACCCCTTCAGCGATGCCTTTATAGGACAATAGCTCGCCGACGTCGTAACCGGCCAAAAAGCGGCCGAGGTCCTCCGCCGAGACATCGGTGTAGACGGCCATGAATGGCTCCAAACTCCGTCGCCGCTACCGGCCGCGGCCGGGCGCGTCAAGCGCCGCCGCTATCGAGCCAAGCGGAAAAGCGCGCGTAAAGCTCGGCGGTTTCAGGACCGCCATCGCGATAGACAATGGAAGCGAGCGCGCGGCCTTCCGAATGGGCAAGGCGAAACGCCATATAGCGGTATTGCTCGGGAAACCGTGCCGCGCCGCCAGCCAGAAACAACTTGTCGAATTCCGCCGACGGCTCGACCGGATCGAGCCGGTCGCGCTCATAGATCGCCGCCCGCTCGGCGATCAGCCAGCCTTTGGCACCGCGCTCAAGACAATCGAGAAAGCGCGAGCACGAGGTAAGGTCGACCGGCACGTCCTTGAATTTCTGGCGTACGCGGATGATCACCGGCGTTTCCGCCACCGCGCGGTCGCCATTGAGCTTGACCGTCGGCGCGAACAAATGATGGCGCGACCAGGTATGACCGGCGGCGAAATTCGCCGTGCAGCGCTCGACGAACTGCTCGAACGGCCCGCGAAACCAGGAGATCGAAATATGGCCGTCAGGCGCGAAGGTCGAGCGCAGCTCGTCCCACCGACCCTGGTCGCGATGGACGCCCCAAGACTGAATCAATTCGGCGATGGCAAGCTTGTCTTCGATTTCCATTGACGGCCGACCTCGGAAACGTCATCTCGGACCAGCGCCCGAACCAGCATCATAATCGAAGCCGAGCAGCCGCGAGAATGAAAGCCGTTGTTATCCACGAGTTCGGTTCGCCCGATGTCTTGCGCTACGAAGACGTGCCCGAACCCTTGCCACGTGCCGGCGAAATCCGCATCGCCGTGCACGCGGCGACCGTCAATCGCGTCCTCGATGTCAGCCTACGCGCCGGCAAGGAAACGGCGCGCGGCGTTACGCTGCCGCTCATTCCCGGCGTCGATTGCGCCGGCATTGTCGATGCCGTCGGGCCGCGGGTGACGCGCTGGCGCGTCGGCGACCGCGTCGCCGCGGCGGGTTTCATGCCGCTCGAAATCTGCGCCGAGGACGGCTCCGGCTATGACGGCCCGCGTGGCATGATGGGCATTAAACGCCCCGGCGGCTTTGCCGAAAAAGTCGCCGTACCGGCATGCGCCGCGGTTGCGCTGCCTGAACATCTCGACTTCCATCGCGCCGCCGTCGTGCTGCGTCATGTGCCGACGGCCTGGAATCTTCTGGTCCATGTCGCCGAACTCAAATTCGACGAGACCGTATTGATCATGGGCGCCGGCGGCAATCTCGGCAGCATCGGCATTCAAATCGCGAAAAACGTCATCGGCGCGCGGGTGATCGCCGCGGCTGGTTCGGATGCCCGCGCCGCGTTGGGCAAGAAGCTCGGCGCCGATCACGCGGTCAATTATTCGACCCACAATATTCGCGACGAGGTGATGAAGATCACCGGCGGCAAGGGCGTCAACGTGCTTTACGACAATATCGCCAACCCGGCCGTGCTGCCGTCAGCGTTCCATGCCATCGGCATGAACGGCCGGCTGGTCACTGCCGGCGCGCACGCCGGGCCTCATGTGGCGATCGACTTCGCGCACCTTTATCACAAGCGCATTACCATCAAAGGCATGCCCGGCTACACGCCCTCTGACCTGCCGCACTGCCTCGCCGCCGCGGCGCAGGGCAAAGTCGTCCCGCAAATCGAGCGCGTGCTGCCGCTGGCGCAGGCCGCCGAAGCGCATCGTCTAGTCGAGCAGCACGAAGGTCAGGGCAAGATCGTGCTCGATCCGACACTGCATTGAGCGCATCTAGATCGCCGTCAGAGTGATTCAAGAATCGTCAACCGGCTGGGTGGCGCGCACCGACGGCCGCGCCGCGAAGGCCGCATGCCAATTGGCGAGCCGCAAATGGCCTTTGCGCCAAAGATCGTCGGCAAACCGGAAGTCGAGATAGGATAAGGCGCAGCCGATCGCGATATGGCCGATGCCGAACGGCGTCGTCGTGAGCGATTCGGCCTCGCGCTCCAGACTTGCCAGCACGGCAGCCTTGCGCGCCGCCGTGCTCGCGACATGCTGTTCGGAAGGATGCGCGCGCATGTGCTCATCGCGCAGCAGCACCATCATGTCCAGAAAGCCGTCGCCCAGCGCCTGACGGCGCAGGGCCATCATCCGTGCCTTGGGTTCGTGCGGAAACAGCTTCGGCGTGCCGTCGAGCGCATCGAGATATTCACTGATGACCCGCGAATCGTAGAGCACCGTGCCGTCATCGAGGAGGAGCGTCGGAATTTTTGACAGCGGATTGTCGGCCATCAGCTCGGCATGCGGCTTGGCCGTGGCCGCCACGGTACGCACGCGGGTAATGCGACCGGCAATGCCGCGCTCATGCGCGACGATCATGACCTTGCGGACGAACGGCGAGCGCGGCGACCAATGCAGCTTCATGGTCTTAGCCTACAATTTCAGCTTCGACAGTATAGCGACGGCCTCTTCCAGTCCCTTGGCGACCAGGCAACCGGCGGCAGAGAGTGCGTCGAGCTTAGCTTGTGCGCCCTCGCGCGCGCTGCCGATCAGCGCACCGGCATGGCCCATCTGCTTCTCGACCGGAGCATGACGGCCGACCACCATGGCGACAATGGGCTTGGGATAGCCGCGCGCGGCCTCGGCAAAGGCGTATTCCTTGTCGCCGCCGATCTCGCCGCAGTACAGCACGGCGGCGGTTGCCTCGTCGTCCGCCAACGCCTGCAAATATTCGTGTGGATTGCGACCGATCACGCTGTCACCGCCGATGTGAGCGACCAGGCGCTGACCAATGCCGGCAAGTGTCAATTGGCGCGCCAAGGTCAGAGCGACCGTGCCGCTGCGGACAATCACCGCAAGCCGGCCCGGCTTGCAAAAGCTCGGCGCGATGGAGCCAAGGAGCCCGCGGCCGGGCACGAAAATGCCGAGCGTGTTCGGTCCAACCAGCCAGCTTCCCGCCGTCCGCGCGACCTTCGCCGCCACCAGCGCGTCGTGGACCGGTACGTACTCGGCCGCGGCCACGATGGTGGCAACGCCCAAGCTTGCGCACTGCGCGATCGCGTCGCGCACGCCTTCGGCCGGAGTATAGATCAGCGCGATATTCGGCCGCTCCGGCAACTCCGCGATGCGATCGTAAAGCCGCAAGCCGTCGACAACGCCTTCCATTGATCTTTCCACAACACCGCTGCCGCGGCCGAGTGCGACCCCGCCGATAACCCGCGTGCCGGCGGCAAGCATGCCGGCAACCTGATGACGCGCGTAGCGCCCGGTCGGGCTCAGCACCACGACCCGCCAGGGCTCGGGGTCGAGAAATGGCAGATGCAACGGGACGGTCATGCGGTAGACTTTTGACAAAAGGCTTGCGAAGGCTGCGCCGGACGGCGCGGGGACCCACTCATTATGCGTCTTGCCGAGGTCGACGGAAAAGCCTTGTTGCGCCGCCATGGTATCGCGGTGCCGCGTGGCGTCCTGCTCGGCCCCGGCGACGCTCCGCCCGGCGACACGGCCCATTGGCCGGGATTTGTGTTGAAAGCGCAAATTCTCGAAGGCGGACGCGGCAAGCGCGGTCTGGTGCGGCGCTTCGACAACGCCGCCGGCTTCCGCGAAGCACGCCGGCTGATCCTCGCCACGCTCGACGATGCCGATACGCCGCTTCTCCTCGAAGAAACGGTGCCGATCGCACGCGAGATTTTCGTCGCCGTGCGGATCGACGGCACGCAGCAGCGACTCGAACTGCTGATCGCGCCGCAGGGCGGCGAAAACGTCGAACAATCGGCAAAGCTTGCACGCATCGCAATCGACGACAGCACGACGCCGGAGACCATCTATCCGGCCATCGCCCGATTTCTGCCGCGCGAACTGGCGGCGCGGCTGGCGCGTTACGCCGCGCGGCTGCCGCAAATCGCGCGCCAGGAGGATCTGGAACTGTTGGAAATCAACCCGCTGGCGCTGACCGAGCAAGGCGGTTTCATTGCCTGCGACGCCAAGCTCGTCTGCGATGACTCTGCCGACTTCCGCCACGACCCGGACGCGTTCGCGGTGAGCCGCGGACTTGCGGCGCGCGCCATGACCGCGCTCGAGCGCTCCGCGCGCGAGCTCGGTTTCCAGCTTGTCGAAACCGGCGGCAACGTCGTCCTCGTCACCTCGGGCGCGGGACTGGCGATGATGATGATGGACCTCTTGGCGGACCACGGACTCTCGGCCGCGAGCTTCATGGACAATCTGCACGGCGCGCCCGACGAGACGATGACCGAGCGGCTGCAAATCGCCCGCGCACTGGCTGAGCGCAAGACCATCAAGGCGATCGTGTTTCAGACCGTGATCGCGTCACGCTCGCTGGCCGAGCGTGTCGACGCACTCATCGCCTGGATGACTGCCGAGCCGCTGCCGAAGCCTCTGTTCGTCGGGCTGGCCGCCGGCCACGAGGCAACCCGCAAGATGAGCGTCGAGGAAGCAATCGCAAAATTGCGCACCTTCGGCGTCGCCGCCTTCACCGATCCGGTCGAACTGGTCAAAGCGGCCGCGCAAGCGGTCAAATGACGCCACTAGCGCGCGCGTTGGCCGCGCACCGGATAAAACGCCGTATAGAAGCGGCGACAGACTTCGATAAATCCCGTGCCGAAGTCGGTGCGCCGATCCGGCGCCAGATCGAAGATATACGCGCAATCTTCACCGCTGCAGTAGAAGGTGCGCATGCCGCGCAGCGTGCCGGCGAACTCGGAGTTTTCATGACCGCAATCCGGGCAAATCAGCACAATGCGCGCTGCCGCCGACTGAATTTGCGGGATGCCGTAGTTGCGCATAGCGGTTCACCGACGGCGCCTAAGTCCAAGTCCGATACGAATCAAAGGTTAGTCTAGCAAAGGTTTCGAATTGAGCATCGCCGTGATACCGGTAATTCAGGCAATTATCTTCAAGTCTTAGGCTTGTCGCGCCGCGGCTGCGTATGACCAAGCCAAAGCCATTCCGCCGGGGCGTCGCAAACGAGCGCTGCATGATTTTCTTTCTCACCAGTCACTCGCTTTGGCTTTCCGGCGTGCTGCTTATCGGGCTGGGCACAGCGCTTTCCATGCTCGGCCCGATTGTGGTCCGCCGCCATGTCACGCTCGAACGGCTGACCGCCAACAATGAGATCGCCGGGTTCAAATACGCGGTGCTCGGGGTGCTTTATGCGGTGCTGTTGGCCTTTGCCATTATCGTGGTCTGGCAGAAATTCAGCGACGCCGAGGCCAGCGTCGTGCAAGAAGCGGGCGCCGCGACCACAATCTACCGGTTGTCGCAGGGCATGGGAGACCAAGCCGGCGCGGATCTGCGCGCGGCGGTCACCGCCTATCTAGAAGCCGCCATCAAGGACGACTGGCCCGCCATGGGCCGCGGCACCCCGCAGCAGAGCCCTGCCGGACGCAAGGCACTCAACGCCATTTACGCGACGCTGCTGAAGTCCAACGCCTCGCAAAACACCGGAAATCCCGTCCTAGCCGAGGTGCTGCATCAGCTCGACCAGATGACCCAGGCGCGCCGGACCAGGCTGATCGCCTCGGAAGGCGCCGTGCCCGGGGTCATCTGGCTGGTCCTGTTCGGCGGCGCGATCATCACGATCGGTTTCACCTTCTTTTTCGGCACGCGTAACCTGCCCGTGCAGGTGCTCATGACCGGACTTTTGTCCCTCATCATATTCGCCGAGCTCCTCACCATCGTCGCCATCGACCGGCCATTTACCGGCCCGGTCAAAGTCGAGCCCAGGGCGCTCATGGACGTCCTCGCCGACTTCCAGGGCGAGAACGAAACGCACTGACGAAAAGCCGCTGGCAGGAGTCTTGTCCGCAGCACGCCGGCGCGGCAGTATAACCGGTAATCCAAGACCCCGCTCAGGGGCGCCTTCCGCAGGGGAAAACGACCACGGTAGTGCCGACATTGTCTGGGGCGCGCGCATGAAAACCATTCTTGTTCCGACCGAGCACGGTTCCACCATGGTCTCGGCGCTGGATACCGCGCTGCTCTTGGCGCAGAAATTCGACGGCTGCATCGAGGGCTTTCCGCTGCGGCCGGCTGTCGCCGATCTGGTCGCCATGGATCCGGACAGCGGCCTGACCATGGTCGCGGTGAAGGAGAACGACGCCGAGATGATCCGGCAGGCGGAAACGCTGTTTCGCTCGTTCATGGACAATCACCAGCTCGCGGAGCGGACCGGCGACGCGCGCGCCACGCTATCGTGGTCATGGCTCAAAGACGCTCCGAGCGGGCATGATTTCGTCGGCAGCTACGGCCGCGTCTTCGACATCATCGTGCTGGCGCGCCCCGGCGACGAGTGGCAGAGCCCGTCGATGATCACCCTGGAATCCGCCTTGTTCGAAAGCGGCCGGCCGGTGCTGATCGCGCCGCCGGCCTCGCCACGATCGCTCGGCACCAATGTCCTGGTCGCGTGGAACAATAGTACCGAGCAGGCGCGCACCATGGCCGACGCCATGCCGCTGTTGCGGCTTGCCGAGCGCATTACCATTCTCACCGTCGAGGGGGCGACCGTCGCTGGACCGAGCGGGGAGCAAATGGCCCATTCGCTGAAGCTGAACGGTATCGCCGCCGAACCGATCACGCTGAAGCCTCCGGCAAAGCGCAGCGCCGGCGAGGTCATCCTCGCCAAGGCCGAAGAACTCGGCTGCGATCTCATCGTCAAGGGCGCCTACACGCAAAGCCGCCTGCGCCAGATGATTTTCGGCGGCACCACCCGGCACATTCTCGCCAATGCCAAGCTGCCGGTGCTGATGGCGCATTGAGGTCACGTTGCAGTCGCAAGCCATCTGGTACTTTCCGGCGTTGCTGCCGTTCGCCTTCGCGCTACTGCGCGTCTGGGTCGGGCTCGCGCTTGTGCCGCACGGCTTGCGCAACACATTCGGCTTTTTTCCGAACACCGGCGTGCGCGCGCTCAATCTTGGCGAACTGGCGAAACAGCTCGATCAAAGCGGCTATCGGCCCGGCCGCTTTTGGGCGACGGCGATCTCCATCACCCAGCTTGTCGGCGGCCCGCTTTTGGCGCTCGGGCTGTTCACCCGGCCGATAGCCGCCATCGTCCTGGTCTTTCTTCTGGTCGCCAATGTCGAACGGTGGCGCGTCGGCAAATATTTTTGGAATAGGCTCGGTTTAGAATATACGCTGATGTGGACCATCGCCACGTTCTATGTGTTGGTGCACGGCGGCGGAGCCTATTCGCTCGATCGCCTCATCGGCTGGTAGTTTTAGGAGGCGGTGTTGCTTTTCATCGACGTCAATGGCGTGAATCTGCATTACGCGCTGGCCGGCGAATCCGGGCGGTCCGTTGTGCTGCTGCATGAGCTCGGCGGCACGCTCAAATCCTGGGACGGCGTCGTGCCGCGCTTGGCGAGCCGCTTTCGCGTGCTGCGCTACGATCAGCGCGGCGCCGGGCTTTCGGAAAAGGTGCGCCAGGATTTTTCTAACGATGTGCTGGTCGAGGATTTCGAGGCGCTGGCGGCCAAGGCCGGCCTCGAGCCGCCTTATGCTTTTATCACCGTTGCCGCGGCAGCGACTCAGGCGCTGCGCTTTCTGGAAAAATATCCCGAGCGGGTCGGAGCGTTAGTGCTATGCAATCCGGCGCCGGGCGTCGATGCGAGCCGCGCGGCGGCGCTCGACGAGCGCGCCGCTTTTGCCGCGCGCGAAGGCATGCGCGCCTCGCTGCCGACAACGCTGGCGCTGTCTTACCCGCAAAATCTCGGCGAACGCGCCGCCTACGAGGCCTATCTCGGCCGTTACCTCGCCAACGATCCGGTCTGCTTCGGCCTGGCCTTTCGCTGCCTCGCACGCACCAATATGCTGCACATGCTGCCGCAGATCCGCTGCCCGGTCATGATCGTCGCCGGCCGTCACGACACGGTGCGGCCGCATGCCGGCACCGCCGAACTGGCGAAGAAGATTCCTGGCGCGCGCTTCGAACTGCTCGACGAGGCCGGCCATTTCATGCCGACACAGGCGCCGGACGCGCTTGCGGCGCTGTTAGAAGAATTTTGCTAAACTAACCACCCAAGCCCGGAACCCGATATGAAAATCAACGCCAACGGTATCACCGTCAATTATCAGATCGACGGCCCGGACGACGCACCGTGCCTCGTGTTCTCCAATTCGCTCGCCACCAGTTTGGCAATGTGGGACGAGCAGGCGGCGGCGCTGAAGGACTCCTATCGCGTTCTGCGCTACGATCAGCGCGGCCACGGCGCAACCGACGCCCCGGCCGGCCGCTACAGCTACGCCACGCTCTTGACCGACGTCCTTGGCCTGCTCGATGCTCTGTCGATCAAGAAAGCACATTTTGCCGGGCTGTCGATGGGCGGCGCCGCGGCGCTCGGATTAGCCGAACGCCATCCCGAGCGGTTCGACCGGATCATCGTCTGCGACTCACCGTGCCAGTCGACCCCGCAGTCGAGCCAGCAATGGGAGGAACGCATCGCGATCGCGCAAAAACAGGGAATCGAGGCGCTGGTCGAGCCGACGGTTTCACGCTGGGTGCCGCCGGAAATCCTGGCGAAGAATCCGCCGTATGTCGACAAAATCCGCGCCATGATCCGAGCCACACCGGTCAACGGCTTCGTCGGCTGCGCCGCGGCGCTGGCCGACCACGATTACGCCTCCGCGGTCGCCAGTGTGAAGCGCCCGGTGCTATTCCTGGTCGGTGAGAAGGACGCGCCCGCGCCCGCCATGCGCAAGCTCAACGAGAAGCTTCCCGGCTCGCGCTATGCCGAAATTCCCGGTGCCGGTCATATCTGCAACATGGATCGGCCCGGCGACTTCACCAAAGCGGTCCGCGACTTCCTTAGCGCCGGCTGAGCCAGCTGCGGGTCAGGCCGCCAGCGAAGGCTCGGCCGCAGCGCGACCGCGCACGAACTGCAGCGTTACCTCGGCGACGCGCCGGCCGAGGTGCCGTGCGGTCGCCAGATCCGCCTCTGGCGGCACAATATCCGGCGCCTGGTCGGTGTTTGACTGCGCCGCCGCTCCCAGCCAGAAGCCCATGCGATTGAGGTCCGCTTCCGAGCCGGCCGAAGAATGGTTCCCGGGCGGCAGCGCGAGATTGACCCAATGCATGCCGTGTTGCGCTGCGAACAGCGCCATCTGGATCAAGGTTGCGAGCTTGTCGCCGGACCGCGAACCGGAATTGGTGAAGCCCGCGGCGATCTTGTCCTTCCAGCGAAGGCCTTGCGTCATCACCAGATACGATGACGCCTCCTGGAAGGCTTTGAACGCCGCCGAGACGCTGCCGACATAGGTCGGCGCGCCGAAAATGATGGCATGGGCTGCGGTGAGTTCGTCCCAGCGGGTTTGCGCATCCTCGACCGAAAGCAAAAGCGCCTCTGCGCCGCAGACCTGCTCTACGCCAGCCGCGACCGCCATCGCTTGGCGCGCGGTGTGGCCGTAGCCACTATGAAAGACGATTGCGACGCGAATATGCGGCATCGAGCTATCTCCTTGATTGACAGACAGACGTTTTTGGCGACCAGCACCGTTTTAGTGAACGTAACCGCTGCCGAGATGACGCAACTTGTCGGGATTGCGCGTGACATAGATCGCGACGATCTTGCCATCCTCGATTTGCAATGCGGTGGTCTGCAGCACCCCGTCCTTCTCTATCGTAACAAAACCCGGCAAGCCGTTGACAAATCCGTAACGCAGGAGCCGCGACATGTGCGCAGCGAATATCGACGCCAGCCCGACATGGATTTTCAGCGTCCGCTCGATGCCTTTAATCGGCCGCGTCGCGGCGCGCGCGTTGCCTCCACCATCGCTGTAGGCGGTCACGTCGTCGGCGAGCAGCGATCGCAACTGCGCCACGTCGCCGTTGCGCGACGCCGCAAAGAAAGCCTCAGCAATCTGCAGGCCATGCTCCTTGGGCAGAGCGAAACGCGGCCTCGCGCCGCGGACATGATCGCGCGCCCGGCTGGCAAGCTGCCGGCAGGTCGCCGGCTCGCGCTCGATGGTCGTGGCGATTTCGTCAAAGCCGACACCGAATACGTCGTGCAGCAGGAAGGCGGCGCGCTCGAGCGGCGATAGCCGTTCCAGCGCCATCAACAGCGGCAGCGTGACATCGTCGATCTCATCTTGATCAGCTTCGACGACCGGCTCCGGCAACCACGGCCCGATATAGGTCTCGCGCCGCCGCCGCGCCGACTTCAACTGATCGAGGCAGAGCCGCGTCACGATGCGCCGCAGAAAAGCCTCCGGCTCGCGCACCGATGTCCGATCCGCGTCGAA
>JBARER010000024.1:0-12896 GCA_049796395.1 Xanthobacteraceae bacterium | reverse complement strand
GCGCCCGGGCGCCGACCCGCGCCAGCGCGGTCACCGCCTCGGCGCGCCGCCACAACAGCGGCAGCGGCGCCGCGATCAATCCGGCACGCAACACGCCGAGAAGCGCCAACACGTGCTCGACGATATTCGGCAGCTGGATGCCGACGACGGCGTCGGTCGGCAGCCCTATCCTTCGCAGCCGTCCGGCGATCGCCGAGACCATGCGATCAGCCTCGGCGAAGGACAAGCGCAGCGGCTGGCCATCGGTAAACGCCTGCCGGTTCGGCGGATCGGCGAGCGCGATCGCCCCGGGCCGGCGCGCCGCCGCCCGGCGAAACAAATCGTCAAGCGTAATTCGGCCATGCCCGGGGGAGGGCCCGGTCGCGGCGCGGGAGGAATCCCCGAGAATCATCGCCGTATCATCGCAGAATCGGCTTGGCTTGCCGCCACCAAGTTTCCGGCAGGTAGCCGAACAGCGAAGTGCGCGCGGGATGCTTGATAGCGGCCCAGCGCGCCACCCACTGCTCGGGCAGATAGAACAACGGCACGACATAGCAGCCGGAGATCAGCACACGATCGAGCGCGCGCACCGCGTCGACCAGATCGGCCCGGGTGCGGGCGCGCAGCAGCGCCGCGATCATGGCGTCGACGGCCGCACTTTTCACGCCCATATAATTGCGCGAACCATCTTGATCGGCCGCCGCCGAACCAAAGTAAAAACTCTGCTCGCTGCCCGGCGACAGCGACTGATCCCATTGATATTCGATCATGTCGAAATCGAACGACACCTGGCGCTGTTCGTATTGCACCGAGTCGACGAGCCGCACCTGCGCCGTGATGCCGGCGCGCGCCAGCATGGTGGAGAAGGCGAGCGCCAGCCGTTCGTCGTCGCTGCTTGCCACCATGATCTGGAAGGCGAACGGAGCGCCGGTGGCGTTATTGCGCAAGATGGTGCCGTTGAGTTCGTAACCGGCGGCTTTAAGCAAAGCGAGCGCCTGGCGCAGCGTGGTCCGGTCACGCCCGGTGCCGTCGCTGACCGGCGGCGACCAGGTGCCGTTGAGCACGTCGGGCGCAACCGCATCGGCAAATGGCGCAAGCAACGCACGCTCTTGTTCATCGGCCGGCCGATGATAGGCGGACAATTCGGAATCGTCGAAGTAGCTCGCGCTGCGCTCGTATAAATTATAGAAAAAGTTGCGATTGACCCACTGGAAATCGAACAACAAGGCGATCGCCTGCCGCACGCGGATATCCGAAAACGGCGGGCGGCGGGTATTGAAGACAAACTCCGAAGCGAATTTGGGCAGCCCGCTGTGGAAGGATTCCTTGATCACGCGGCCGTCGCGTGCGGCGGGAAAATCGTAACCGGTCTGCCAACGGGCCGGATCGGTCTCCGCGCGCACATCGGAGAGCCCCGCTTTGAATGCCTCGAAATAGGAGTTGTCGTCGCGATAAAAATCGAAGCGTAATTCATCGAAATTCCACAAACCGCGATTGATCGGCAGATCGCGTCCCCAATAATTGGGATCGCGCTTGAAGGTGACGCTGTTGCCGGCGTCGACGGCAGCGACGACGTAGGGCCCGCTGCCGACCGGCGCTTTCAGGGTGGAGTTCTCGAAGGTCGCGACGTCGACGGCGTCCTTGGGCAAGACCGGCATCAGCCCGAGGATCAGCGGCATTTCGCGATCGCTGGTATCGGCGAAGTCGAACCGCACGGCGCGAGGACCAAGAATTTCCGCCTTGGCGACGCGTGAGTAATAGCTGCGGTGGTTGGGCCGGCCATGGTCGCGCAACAGCTGCCACGAGAACACCACGTCTGCCGCCGTCACCGGCGTGCCGTCGGAGAAATGTGCGGCGGGATTCAGCGTGAAAGTGACGTAGCTGCGCGCCTGATCGGTCTCGATGGTCTTCGCCAGCAGGCCGTACAACGTGAACGGCTCGTCGTAGCTGCGCGCCATCAGGCTTTCGATGACGTAGCCACGGACCGGCTGCACGGCGAGACCCTGCACGATCAGAGGATTCAAGCTGTCGAAGGTGCCGAGCACGGCCTCGGTCAGGCGGCCGCCTTTCGGGGCGTCCGGATTGACATAGGGCAGCGCGCTAAAGCCTTCCGGCAAAGCGGGGGCGCCGTGCATCGCGATTGCCGGGGCGGCGACCGCGTTGCCGGTCACGATTTGCGATGGCTCCGCCGCAGCCGACGGCGCCACGCCCGCGAGCACGGCCGCGATCACCAGGGCACCGCCAATCATGGCCCGCAGTCGATATGCGTCGGGTGGCAGGACTACCTCGAACGACAGGTTTTAGGGCGATTCGTCGACGCCCCGCGAAAATGTAGCACGCGGGGAGAGGGAATTCGGCACACGGCAAGGCCGTCGCGCGACCGCGGGCTTTATCTGGACCTCTAATTGCGCTATTGGCGCGCAGCGCGGGGAATCAAAGGGCGTTATCGGGTCACGGTGTTGCCGCATTCTGCGTCGATTGACCGTCCCGCCGGGGGACAGCGCGGCGCAGTCGCGGCGATTTCGGCCATTCACGTAACTCTGACCAGGCAAATCGACCGTGTCGATTTGCGGGTGGCAGGACTAAAGAGGAATTGCATCGCATGAACTATCGCAACCCGCCGGCGCCGGCCCGGCCGGTGAGCCGCACGCTCGCTGCTACCGCCGCGACATTGGGCAAGACCCGGGGCAAGACCTTCGCCAAGACCGCGAGCAAGACCTTGCGCCGCGCCGCATTGTTGAGTGCAGCGATTGCAATCGGTTTTGGCGCCACCTGCGGATCGGCCGCGCTCGCTCAGCCGAAGCCGCCGGCGAAAAAGCCGGCGCCCGCGGCGCCGGTGCAAGCCGCCCCGCAAGCGCCAGCCGGGCAACCGGAGCAGCAGCCGGTCCAGTTGATCTATTCGCCGTGGACCAAGTTCTGCTTGAAGAACCAGAACGATCCCAGTGCCAAGCAAGTGTGCTTCACCGGCAAAGATGCCCGCATCGAATCCGGCATGCCGGTAGTCGCCGCGGTGCTGATCGAGCCGGAAGGCGAGCCAAAGAAAATATTGCGCGTCACGCTACCGCTCGGCATGCAGCTGATCCATGGCACCCGCGTGATCATCGACCAAAACCAGCCGATGACGGCACCGTACGTGATCTGCTTCACCAATGGATGCATGGCGGATTACGAAGCGACCACCGACATGATCAACAAGATGAAAAAGGGTCAGGGTCTCGTCGTCCAGGCGATCAACTCCACCGGCCAGCCGATCTCGCTGGTGCTGCCGCTCACCGATTTTGCCAAGGCCTATGACGGTCCGCCGACCGATCCGAAGGTGTTCGAGGAACAGCAGAAAAAACTGCAGGAAGAGCTGCAGAAGCGCGCCGACGAAGCCCGTCTGAAACTAGAGCAACAGCAAGGCGCGGCGGGTGCCGCAGCCGCTCCGCCGGCTGGCGCCGCGGCCAAACAGTAGGAAGACTTCGAGCGGCAAAGCAATCGGTCCGACGGCTCTCGCAGGCACGCGGGAGTCGGCCGCAGGGTCGATGCATAGCGTCAATGCATCCGGGCCGCGCGCGGGCGATAGGCGCCGTTGGCATCTTCGACGAAGACCTCGGCGACCTGCGGATGTCGCACCGGCTCGCCGCTGGTGTCGGGCAAGAGGTTCTGCTCCGAAACATAGGCGACGTATTCGCTGTCCTCGTTCTCGGCAAACAGGTGATAGAACGGCTGGTCCTTGCGCGGGCGCACGTCGGCCGGGATCGCCTCGTACCATTCCTCGGTATTGGCAAAGACCGGGTCTATGTCGAACACGACACCGCGAAACGGATACAACCGGTGCCGGACGACCTGGCCGATCTGGTATTTGGCACTTCGAATCTTTTCCATCGCGAAATGCAGTTTACAGCCCCATCGGGGTAACTATGCAACGATTATGCCGCAGGTCTTCGCCGTAAGGGGAGCTCTCACAGGCCGTAGCGTTGGGCCATTTCAGGGTCTTTCTCGGCGACAAAGCCGGCCAAATCGACCAGAACCTTGGCCTGTTTCCACGTCGCATCATCCTGCATCTTGCCATCGATCATGACTGCACCGGAACCGTCCGGCATGGCGGCGATGATCTTCTTGGCAAACGCGACCTCGGCCGGGTCCGGCGAAAACACCCGCTTGGCGATCGGCACTTGGCTCGGATGCAGCGTCCAGGCACCGGCGCAGCCCATGAGAAAGGCATTGCGGAATTGCGCCTCGCACGCGGCGCCGTCGGCGAAGTCGCCGAACGGACCGTAGAATGCCTTGATGCCGGCGGCGGCGCAGGCATCCACCATCTTGGCGATCGTGTAGTGCCACAAGTCCTGTTGAAAACCTGTGCGCGGGGAATCCGCAGCGCCGGCATCGGCCAGGACTCTGTAATCGGGATGGCCACCGCCGACTCGCGTCGTCTTCATCGCCCGCGAAGCGGCAAGATCGGCCGGGCCGAGACTGATCCCGTGCATGCGCGGCGACGCCGTGGCGATTGAGGCGACATTGTCCACGCCCTCCGCGGTTTCCAAAATGGCGTGGATCAGGATCGGCTTTTTGACGCCGTTTTTAGCCTCAAGCTGCGCCAGAAGCTGATCGAGATAATGAATATCCCAGGCGCCCTCGACTTTCGGCAGCATGACGACGTCGAGTTTTTGGCCGATGGCGGCGACGATCTCGGTGATGTCGTCCAGCATCCAGGGTGAGTTCAAGGCATTAATGCGCGTCCACAGTCCGGTCTCGCCGAACTCGCAGGCTTGCGCCATGGCGATAAAGCCTTTGCGCGCCGCTTCTTTCGAGTCGGCGGGAATGGCGTCCTCGAGGTTTCCGAGCACCACATCGACCTGCGCGACCAGCTCCGGCACCTTGGCGCGCACTTTTTCGATGTGCGGCGGCACGAAATGGATCATGCGCTCCAGCCGCAACGGCAGCTCGCGCAACGGCGCCGGTGCACCGATAGCAAGCGGCTTAAAAAAATTGCGCGGCAGTTTCATCGGCTTATCCCAAACCCCTAAAGCCTGACGGTAGGACGAACGCCACCGCCTCGCCAAGCCGCTTTTGGCGGCAAGAGCTGCCTAGCAAATGGCGCGCCTCATAGCATCTCGCCGCGCATCAGGCGGGGCTGAGAGGCCGTGGGCGAGACCCCTTCGCGCATCACCGCCCGGCGCAGCGGCCCGATACGGTCGATGAGATAAAGCGCAAGGCCCCGCGCGCCGTGCACCGGGAAAAAGCCACTGAGTAGGCTCCGGTTCAACAGATCGACGGCGGCGGTGCGGCTCGTCACATCGGCGCGTCGCGTCGTCTCGTAGTGCCGCATGATTTCCGGCGCGCCGACATCGACGCCCGCCCGCCGCGCATCGACGATTATTTCCGCAAGCGTGGCGCCATCCCGCAGTCCGAGATTGAGCCCCTGGGCGCCGATCGGCGGCACGACATGAGCGGCTTCGCCGACCAGCGCGATACGGTCGCGTCCGCACGCCGCTGCGGTCTCGATGGCGAGCGGAAAAGCGCCACGGCCTGGCTCGACGGTCATGGTGCCGAGCAGCGCATGAGCGCGCCGCTCGATCTCGACCGCGAGCGCGGCATCGTCCATGGCAACAAGCCCGGAGGCGGTTTCCGGTCTCAGAACACAAACCAGGCTCGAACGCCGCCCGGGCAGCGGCACCAGCGTGAACGGGCCGCTCGCGGTGTGAAATTCAGTCGAAGTGTCGTGGTGAGGCCGCGCGTGGCCGAGATTGAGCGTCAGCGCGGTTTGCGAATAGATGCGCCGTCGCGTTGCAATCCCAGCCGCCGCGCGACACAGCGAACGCGCGCCGTCAGCCCCGATGACCAGACGCACCCGCGAGTGGCCGTCACCATGGCCGAGGGTGACGCCGGCGGCATCGACGACGATCGCCGATGCCGGTTCGGCGATGCGGGGAATTCGCAATTCCATGGCGCGTTCTTCGAGCGCCACCAACAGATACCGGTTCTCGATATTGTGGCCGAACGCGTCGAGACCGATTTCGGCCGCGTCGAACAAAACCTCGGGTGCGCGAAACAGCCGCTCGGTGGCATCGACCAAGCGAAGCTTCTTCAGCGGCGCCGCATGCGGAGCGCAGTTCCGCCAGGCGCCCAGCGTTTCCAAGGCTGCGACCGAGCCTGAGAGCAGCGCCGTGGTGCGGTGATCCGGCTTGGCAAACGGTGCGATCAGAATCGTCTCGACCCCGGCCGCGGCCAGCGCGATGGCGGTGACCAGACCCGCCGGTCCGCCGCCCACCACGGCGACCTCAGCGCTAAAACTTGCGGTTTCTATCGGCAAATCACTCATCGGGTATTGGGCTTGCGTGGCTTTGATTTATGATCGGAACCCTAGCAAGGGCAGCCTCTTTGCGCACGTTGTTCGATTTAACGTGTAAGCTTAAATAATGGCCTCAACGCAATCGCCCGAAAAATCCGGATTGCCGCTGCGGACGGCAGCCTTTGCGGTCCATCTCTTTACCGCCTGCGGGGCGGCCTGCGCACTGCTCGCCCTGGTCGCAGCGGCACGCGCCGACTGGCCGCAAATGTTTATCTGGCTAGGCATTGCGCTTTTCATCGACGGCGTTGACGGTACCTTTGCCCGGCGGCTTCGGGTCGCGCAGGTGCTGCCGCGCTGGTCGGGCGACATCCTCGATCTGGTCGTCGATATCCTCAATTACGTGTTCGTGCCAGCCTATGCGCTTTCGTCAAGCGCGCTGTTGCCGAAGTCGTTGGCGGTGCCGCTCGGTATCGTCATCGTGGTCAGCGGCTCGCTGTATTTTGCCGACCGGCTGATGAAGACGTCCGACCATTATTTCCGCGGTTTCCCGGCGCTGTGGAACCTGGCTTCTTTTTATCTTTTCCTGCTGAAGCCGGAACCCTGGCTCGGGGCAGTCGCGATCGCGGGACTGGCGGCGCTCACCTTCGTGCCGTTTCATGTTCTCCATCCGGTGCGGATCGCCCATTTGCGCATGCTGACCGTGGTCGCACTTTTGTCGTGGGCCGCACTTGCGATTTTCGCGATAGCAAGACATCTGCAACCCGGCGCTTGGGTTGTCGCCGGCTTGTGCGTCTTGGCAATCTACTTCATCGGCGTCGGTTTTTTGCGTCGCCATCATCCATAATAAGGGAGCAAGCTTCGTGGCTCGACCCGTTCTGTTGATCGCCGGCGGCGGCCGGGGCATCGGCGCATCGACGGCGCGGCTGGCCGCCGAACGCGGCTACGACGTCGCCATCAACTACCTGCACAACGCCGACGCTGCGGCCGAGGTCGCCGCGGCGGTGAAGAAATCCGGCGGCAAAGCCGTCACCCTGCAGGGCGACATGGCCAACGAAGCCGACATTTTGCGCGTCTTCGAGGACACCGCCAAGGACCTCGGTCCGATTACGCATTTGGTCTATAGCGCCGGAATCGGCGGCAAGAATTCGCGGCTCGATGCCGCCAGCGCAGCCACCATCCGCGAGGTGATCGACATCAACCTGTTCGGTTGCCTGATCTGCGCTCGTGAAGCGGTGCGGCGCATGTCGACCGCGCATGGCGGAAAAGGCGGCGCTATCGTGCTGTTATCCTCGATTGCATCGGTGACCGGGGGCGCGGGTGAATACGTGTTCTATGCCGCCGCCAAAGGCGGCGTCGACGCGCTCACCAACGGCCTGGCCCGCGAAGTGGCGAAGGAGGGCGTGCGCGTCAATGCGATACGGCCGGGTCCGACCAGGACCGACATCCACGAACCCGGCCGCCTGGAACGGATCACGCCGCTACTCCCGATGGGCCGGCCCGGCGAGCCGGACGAGATCGCAGAAGCAGTATTGTTTCTGCTGTCGGACGCAGCATCCTATGTCAGCGGCACGGTACTCAACGTCTCGGGCGCGCGCTGAACGGTCCGGGCGGGCCCCGCCTTGTGTTCGACGCTTCGGCGCCTATGATCCGCACCGCTTTTTCACCGGCAATTTGAAACGAGAGAGTTGAAGGAGAGGACACAATGGTTGCTGCAGTGCGCGTCCATAAAGTCGGCGGACCCGAGGTTTTGACCTATGAGGAGATCGAATTGCCGGCGCCCGGCCAGGGCCAGGTCCGGGTCAAGCAACACGCCTGCGGCGTCAATTTCATCGACACTTATTTCCGCATGGGCATGTATCCGTCGCCGGTCGGCCTGCCGTTCGTCTCCGGCAATGAGGGCGCCGGCGAAGTCACCGCCGTCGGCCCCGGCGTCAGCGATCTCAAAGTGGGCGATCGCGTCGCCTATGTGGTTGTGCTCGGCTGCTACGCCTCCGAACGCAACGTTCCGGCTGACCGCGCGGTGAAGCTGCCGGCCAACATCAGCTACGAGCAGGCGGCCGCGATGATGCTCAAGGGCATGACGGCGGAATATCTGCTTCGCCGCACGTTTAAGGTCGAAAAGGGCATGAATGTCTTCGTCCATGCTGCCGCCGGCGGCGTCGGCTTGATTCTCTGCCAATGGGCCAATCATCTCGGCGCCAATGTCATCGGCACCGTCGGCTCGAAAGACAAGGCGGAGCTGGCCAAAGCCAATGGCTGCCATCACACCATCCTGTATCGCGAGGAGGATTTCGCCGCGCGCACGAAAGAAATCACCGGCGGCAAATTATGCGAAGTGATCTATGACGGTATCGGCAAAACCACGTTTCCGGCCTCGCTCGATTGCCTCAAGCCTCTTGGCTATTTCGTCAGCTATGGCAGCGCCTCCGGACAGGTCGAAGCCTTCAACATCAACATCCTGCAAACCAAGGGCTCGCTGTTCGCCACCCGGCCGACGCTCAATTCCTACGCCGCCAAACGCGAGGATTTGCTGGCCATTGCCGATGATCTGTTCGACGTCGTCGGCAAGGGCGGCGTCAAAATCCCGATCAATCAGAAATACGCTTTGAAAGATGCCGTCAAAGCGCACAAGGACCTCGAAAGCCGGGCCACCACCGGCTCGTCGATCTTGCTGCCGTAACTCAAGGTCATTCCGGGGCGCTGCCGCAAGGCAGTGAACCCGGAATCCATAATCACGCTGCGCGCCGATTTTGCGCCAAGGGTTTATCTTCACTAATCGTGTTTATGGATTCGGTCGCTCGGGCTTTCGCCCGCGCCCCGGAATGACGAGGTCGCGATGAAAACCTGGGGCTATTGGACGACGCTGGGTTGGGCGGTCCTGGCCTTCATGGTGGGCCAGTTCGTCGGATTCGCTGCCATACTCTGGCTGCATGCGGGAGCCTGGAACACGATCGTGCAAACGCCGTACGACGGCGTTCTCGTCACCTTGTTCATTCTCATTTCCAATCCGGTCACGGTCGGCGTACTGGCGTTGGCGGTATGGCTGCGGGGCGCCTCGCAAGTCGACTATTTCGCTTTGCACCGGCCACGACAGAACGACGTCGTCACCGGCATCATTTGCCTCGTCGGCCTGATCGCGGTGAGCGATGCGCTGCTCTATCTGAGCGGGCGCGATCTGGTGACGGACTTCCAGCTGCAATCCTACACGTCCGCGGTCGCGGAGGGCTGGCTACCGGCGATGATGTTCGCCGCCATCGTTATCGCTCCGGCCGGCGAAGAGATTATGTTCCGGGGTTTTCTGTTTCGCGGCTGGGCCCGCTCGGAGCGCACCGCGTGGCCGGCAATCTTGGTCATTTCGCTGCTGTGGGCGGCGCTCCACGTCCAATACGACTGGACCGGCATGCTGCAGATTTTCGTCGTCGGTCTGTTTCTAGGCTGGATACGGTTGCGCTCCGGCTCGACGCTTTTGACATTTGTCCTGCATGCTTTGTTCAATCTCGAAGGCACTTTGGAAACCATCGTGCAGGTGCATTTTTTCAGCAAATAAGAGTGCCATTCGTGGCATTTTCATTGGCCGAAAATGCGGCCCAACGCGTCGGACGTGGTGTTGTTATTGCCGGGTGCGGGGCGGGGCAGCCCGATCACCGGTTCGGCGAAGCGCGCAATCGCGGCGACGGTATCGGGCAGCGGCACGGTCGAGCCCGGCGTCTCGCTGACCACAATCGTCAGCACTTGCAAGCCGCGGCGGAAGAGCGCGTCGAGCGCAGTCAGCGTATGGCTGATGGTGCCGAGATAGGAGCCGGTGACCAGGATCAACGGCAATTGCAGCGCCATCATTACGTCGAGGACGGTGCGTTCGCCGTGCAGCGGCACCATGATGCCGCCGACGCCTTCGATCAGCAGAATGTCGCGCCGCTGCTCGATTGCGTTCTGACAAAAACTGATGACGGCATCGACGTCGATGGTGCGGCCTTCGTTGGCCGCCGCGAGGTCCGGCGACAGGGCCGCTTGAAATCGCCACGGCGAGATGCGGTCGATTTCCTCTTCGGTCACCCGCAGCCCGAGCGCCCGCAGCAGCACCCCAGCATCGCTGGCGGCGGACTGCATGGGATCGAAGCCTGAAGCGACCGGCTTGATGGCGTCCACCGTTCGGCCCATTCCGCGCAGGTGACGGATCAGCGAGGCGGCAACGTAAGTCTTGCCGACGTCGGTCCCGGTCGCGGTGATGAAAATCGCCGCCACGAGTTAATGCCTCAGCACGCGGTTTCGCACCGCTTCGGCGAGGCGCGCGATGTCGGCGTCGGGATGCTGCGCAGTGAAGGCAAAGCGCAACCGCGCCGTGCCCACCGGCACGGTCGGCGGCCGGATCGCCACCACCAGAAAGCCTTCGTCGCGCAAGCGGGCCGAAGCGGCGAGTGCCGCATCGCTGTCGCCGACAACAACCGGAACGATGGCGCTTTGCGCCTCGGGCAGATTAAGCGCGCGGGCGAATTCTTTGGCTTTGCGCAGCGGCTCCGCGGCATAGGCCGGCTCGCGCTCGATGATGTCGAGCGCGGCCACAGCGGAGGCCACCACGGGCGGCGGCAGTCCGGTCGAATAGACGAAGGTGCGGGCACGCGTCTGCATAAGGTCGATCACCGCACGCGAGGCGCACAGATAGCCGCCATAGGCGCCGACTGCCTTCGACAGCGTGCCCATTTGCAGCGGCACGTCGGCGCGGCCATCGGCAAAGCTCGAGCCGCGGCCGCCGCCGAGAACACCGAGGCCATGGGCATCGTCGGCGAGAAGCCACGCATCGAACCGTTGCGCCAAGGCCGAAAGCGCGGCCAGCGGGGCGACGTCGCCGTCCATGGAGAAAACCCCGTCGGTCGCGATCAGCGCGCGCTTTTTATGGGCGCGATGCGCGTTCAACAGCGCCTCGGCGTGGCCCGGATCGGCATGACGGTAGGGCTCGATAGCGGCGCCCGAAAGCTTGGCGCCGGCATGCATGCAGGCATGCGACAGCTCATCGATCAGGATAAGATCGCCGGGTCCGGCCAAGGCTGGGATAATGCCGGTATTGGCGAGGTATCCCGAGCCGAACACGATCGCGGCGTCGGTGCCCTTGATGCGCGCCAGTCGGCTTTCAAGCGCCGCATAAAGCGGGTGATTGCCGGTAACAAGGCGCGAGGCTCCGGCGCCGACGCCGTAGCGCCTGGCCGCCTCGACCGCCGCCTCGACCACCTCCGGGTGCTGGCTGAGATTGAGATAATCGTTGCAGGAAAACGACAGCAAGCGCTGGCCGTCGCGCTCGACCCAGATGCCGGAACGGGCGGTCTCGGCCGGTCGACGCCTTAGGCCCGCTTGTTCCAGCACAGCGAGCTTGCCCCCGGCAAATTCGTCAAGCGATCGCATGCTTTAGCCGACCTCCGCGAACCAACGTGATCTCCTGGTGCAGTGGATTTGAAATTCCTATCATTCAACCGCCATCTCGCCACAGCACCTGCATGAAAGCGCCGAATGTCGGGCAATGCCAGCGAAAACAAGGGGATGAGGCGGAACGCGCAGCCGGATTGGTATGCGCAGGGGCTGGCTCATGTCTGGCTGCCTTACGCGCAGATGAAGACGATCAATCCGCCACTTGCGGTGGCCGCAACGAACGGCAGCCGTATCGAGCTCGCTGACGGCCGCGAACTGATCGACGGTATTGCCTCATGGTGGACCGCCTGCCACGGCTACAATCACCCGCACATCCGCCGTGCCGTGGAAGCCCAACTCGCCGAAATGCCGCACGTCATGTTCGGCGGTCTGGTGCACGAACCGGCTCTTAGGCTCGCCGAACGGCTCGCGGCGCTCTTCGCGCCAGCCGATCTGTCTCGTGTCTTCTTCTCGGATTCCGGTTCGGTCGCCGTCGAAGTCGCGCTCAAGATGGCGGTGCAGTACTGGCTTAATCGGGGCAGGGACCGGCGCCGGAGTTTCCTCGCTTTCAATGGCGGGTATCACGGCGATACCACGGGCGCGATGGCGCTTTGTGATCCCGAACACGGCATGCATGCCTTGTTCGCTGGATTGTTGCCGCGGCAGGTTATCGCCGATCTACCGCGGACCGAGGACGATTTCGCCGCTCTGGACGAACTATTGGGGCGCGAGGCCGAGACGCTGGCGGGGATCGTCGTCGAGCCGCTGGTACAGGGCGCTGGCGGCATGATCTTTCACGAGCCGGTGGTGCTGCGCCGGCTTCGCGCGCTCGCCGACAAATATGATCTGTTGCTCGTCTTCGACGAGATTTTCACCGGCTTCGGCCGCACCGGCGCAATGTTCGCATTTCAGGAAACCGGCGTTGCGCCGGATGTCCTGACGCTGTCCAAGGCATTGACCGGGGGCACCTTGCCGCTCGCCGCTACGCTCGCAAGCAAAAAGGTGTTCGATGGGTTCTGGTCGGACGATCCCACACCTGCCCTGATGCACGGCCCGACCTTCATGGCCAACCCCCTCGCCTGTGCCGCCGCCAATGCCTCGCTCGATCTGTTCGAGCGCGAGCGGAGGCTCGATCAGGTGGCAAAGCTTTCAGCCAGGCTGAAAGAAGGCCTGGAGCCGTGCCGAGACCTTCCTGGCGTCAAGGACGTCCGCGTCAAAGGCGCCATCGGCGTGGCCGAGCTCGACC
>JBARER010000023.1:0-9118 GCA_049796395.1 Xanthobacteraceae bacterium | reverse complement strand
CCCCTTACCGGCGAACTCCCGGCCGGGGAGCATCCGGGCGGCGGCGCCTTGGCGTCCAAGGCGTTTGTGGCCGCGGCGGCGCGTATGCACCTGTTGCGGCAAAGCGTGAGTGGCAGCGATGCGGACGCCGGCACCGGCGAGGAAGCATTTGCCGCCGGCTTCGCGGCGGCGCGTGCGCAGGTACGAGTTGCCGTTGCCGCGGCGGCGCCGGAAGCTTCGCGCGAGCGCATCAACGGCCTGGGCGTGCGCGTCTTGTCGGGCGAGGGCCGCTTCACCGATCCACACACGGTCGCGGCGAACGGCTACGATGTCAGAGCGCGGCGCTTCATCATCGCTACCGGTTCATCGCCGGCGCCCCCGGACATTCCCGGTCTCGCCGCGGTGCCGTATCTCACCACCGAGACGGTGTTCGCCCTTGAGGTTTGCCCGCGCCACCTCATCGTCATCGGCGCCGACGCGGTCGGGCTCGAACTGGCGCAGGCCTTTCGCCGGTTCGGCGCCGCGGTGACCGTGCTGGAGAGGGCGGCGCCGCTTGCTGCCTTCGATCCGGAATGTGCGGCAATCGTCCTTGATGCGCTGGCGCGCGACGGCATCGCCGTGCGCACCGGCGTCGAGATCGTATCCGTCCGCGCCGAGAACGCCGGCATCGCCGTCGATATTGCCGCCGGCGGCGGCGTCGAGACGATCGAAGGCAGCCATATTCTGGTCGCAGCCGGGCGGCGGCCCAATGCCGAAACTCTCGGTCTCGACGCTGCCGGCATTCGCCACGATGCGCGCGGTGTCGCGGTCGATCGGGGGCTGCGCACCAGCAACCGGCAGGTCTATGCGATCGGCGAGGTTACCTGCGGTCCCGCGCTCATCCATCTTGCGCGCCATCAGGCCGGGCTTGTCGTCCGCAATGCACTCTTCCGCACGCCGGTCACTAGCGACGGCAATGCGGTTCCCATAGTCATCGATACCGACCCGGAATTGGCCCAGGTCGGCCATACCGAGGACACGGCGCGGGCCGCGGTCGGCCGCATTCGCGTGTTGCGCTCGCCCTATTGCGAGAACGACCGCGCCCGGGCGGTCGGTGTCACCACCGACCCAATCAAAGGCCATGTCAAAATCGTCACCGACCGCAAGGGCGCCATCCTCGGCGTGACCATCGTCGGCGCCGGCGCGGCTGAGGCGATCACGGCCTGGACGCTCGCCATTTCGCAACGGCTGAATATCGAGGCCATGGCCGGTGTTATCGTCCCCTATCCAACCTATGCCGAGGTAGGCAAACGGGCGGCGATGACCTATTTCACACGTGGTTTGACGAGCCCGCTGGTGAGGCGCATCATTGTTTGGCTGCGTCGATTTGGCTGAGCCAGCGGCATTAGCGGCAGCAAGGTAAGCCATGACGGAAGAAACAGCCGTGCGGCCGGAGGCACTCCGGACGCCGCGTTTCGGCCTCTCAGCAAAGCTCCTCGTTCTCACGATCCTGTTCGTGATGATCGCGGAAGTGCTGATCTATGTGCCGTCGGTCGCCAATTTCCGGGTCAACTGGCTGCGCGACCGGCTGGAAGTCGCCAAGACCGCGGCGCTGGTGCTCGAGGCGGCGCCCAACGGCATGGTGCCCGATCCGCTGGCGAAGAAGATTCTCGGCAGCATCGGCGCGCGCGCCGTCGCCATGAAGATGGGCGACACCCATTACATGCTGCAGCCGAGCGACGTCGCGCTGCCGGCGATCGACGATGTCTACGACATGCGCCATGTCGGCACCTTCGACGCCACCTTCGACGCCTTCGAGACCATGCTCAACAGCCACAACAATAACGAAGTGATGCGGGTGGTCGGCGACGCGCCGATGGGCGGCGAATATATCGATCTGGTCATGGACGAGCGGCCGCTGCGCAGCGCCATGCTGCGCTATTCGGTCGACATCCTGCTGATCTCGCTGTTGATCTCCGGCATCAGCGCGGCGCTGGTCTATCTGGCGCTGCATTATCTGTTCGTGCGGCCGATGCGCCGCATCACCGCCAATATGATCGCGTTTCGCGCCGATCCGGAAAGCGCCGATCGCGTCATCGCGCCGTCGGGCCGCGCCGACGAGATCGGCACCGCGGAGCGCGAGCTCGCGACCATGCAGATCGAGCTCACTTCGATGCTGCATCAGAAGAACCGGCTGGCCTCGCTCGGGCTCGCGGTGTCCAAGATCAATCACGATTTGCGCAATCTGTTGGCCTCGGCGCAATTGTTCTCCGACCGGCTGGCCAATATTCCCGACCCCGGGGTGCAGCGTTTCGCGCCGAAACTGATGCACGCGCTGGAGCGTGCCATCGCGTTCTGCCAGTCGACGCTGTCCTACGGCCGGCTGCAGGAGCCGGCGCCGGAGCGCCGGCCGATACTTCTTGAGCCCCTTGTAGAAGAAGTTCACGAAAACCTGGGCTTGGGCGCCGACGGACCGATCCGCTGGTTCAGCGCTATCGAGCGCGGACTCACCGTGGAGGCCGATTACGACCAGCTGTTCCGCATCCTGCTCAATTTGTCGCGCAATGCCGTGCAGGCGATGGAGAGCAGGGAAACGCGTGAAAGCGGCCGCGACCAGATCCGCATCACCGGACGCCGCGAAGGCGCGGTGGTGGTAATCGAAGTGTCCGACACCGGGCCCGGCTTTTCCGACAAGGCGCGCGCGCATCTGTTCGAGGCTTTCCAGGGCTCGACCCGGACCGGCGGCACGGGCTTAGGCCTCGCCATCGCCGCCGAACTCGTGCGCGCGCATGGCGGCGATATTCGCCTCGTCGAAGGCACCATCGGCGCCACCTTGCGGCTGACGATTCCGGACCGCGCCGTCGAGCTTGCCGCCCACCGCGGCGCGCGCGCGCACGGATGATCGCGCCGTCGCCGGCATGGCAGGACCGTTCTTAAGGCAATGACGACGATTACCTACGACGACTTCGCCGCACGCGACCAATGGTCGGGCGGCAAGTGGTACAAGCATAGCGTAGCGGAAGCGGATTTGTGGGATGCAGCCGCGCACGTCGCCTGTGCGGGTACGCTCGTTATCGAAGCGCGCCGCTTCACGCTCACCCGGCGCAATGCGCACGACAACGTCAAGGCGCTGGTCTATTCCACCGCCGAGTTTTCGCCCGGCCCGCGCGGCGTCGTCACCGTCGAAGCGGAGATGCGCGTTGACACGTTCGGCACCGAGGCCAATCCATTTGGCGCCGATCCCGGCGATGTGCGGCTCGGCTGTGGCGCGCTCAACACCATCGATCTGCAGACCAGCATGGTGTTCGATTTTTTTGTCAGCGGCACGCAGATCGTACCGCTCTACGAGCGGCTGCCGTTTACGTTGCGCGAAGACAACCAGTATCCGCTGTTTAGCGAGCTGATCCCGATCCGCTTATCGACCACACCGGGGCAATCGCACCGCTACGGGATTTCCTACGATCGCGCTCATGACCGCGTCGAATGGCGCGTCGACGGCGCGGTGGTGGCGGAACGAAACGCGGTCGGCGCGCCGCCAGGCGAACGCGGTCCGATCGTCAAGATCGAGGCCATCAAGATAGGCGGCGGCTTGTTCACCATGCTAGGCGATCGCAACAGCGACCGCATGCGCACCGGCGACGGCAAGACCCTTCCGGGACTCGATCCGCACTACGAGCGGACCCTGTTCGGACAAGGCGCGCGGGTCGAATTCGGTCCGTTTCGCGTCGACCGCGAATAGGTCCGCGGCTATAATCGACTTCACTGGAGCGAGTGCATGGTGCGCGCGTCACGAACGATCAAGGTGAATGCCGATCCGGGCGAGACGGCGCTGACGCGCGCTCTGGTGTGGCGCGGACTTTTGATGAAAGCGGAGAACCCGCTACCGTTCGTGCCCGTCATCTCCAACTGCAAGATTATAGAGCGCCACAAGGACGGCTTGACGCGGGAAATCGTCGACCGCGGCGACCCGATTACCGAGCGCGTGACGTTTGCGCCCGAGCGCAGGGTGACGTTCGAGCGGCTGTCGGGCCGCATCCTCGGCACCATCCTCAACGAGATCGTCGAGGACGGCGATGGCGAGCTGGCGTTGCGCTTTACCTTCACGTGTCGGTGGCCGGTGCCCGCGAGGGCGGCGACGAGGAGAGACAAGTCGCCGCCGACATGGAGCGCGGCTATCTGATGGCCGTTGCGTCCACGCTCAACGCAGTGCGAAAACTGATCGACAGCAAGGCCTTAACCACGACGGCCTAGGCGCGGCGACTTGCCATCGCGCGCCGGAGCCTATAGCTACAACGCGCCGCGCCCGTAGCTCAGCTGGATAGAGCACCAGACTACGAATCTGGGGGTCAGGAGTTCGAATCTCTTCGGGCGCGCCAGTTTACGCTGCAACATGATGTAGCGCGCTTTTCCGCAGAAGGGCGTCACTGTCGCGCGATCCGGTGTCGCGATGGGCACAGGCCATCGGGGTCACGCAGCCGCCCCGATAGGTCGCGCGCGCCTGATGCGCTCGCGCTCGTGTGGTGAATGCATTGCCTCCCAGATATCGCTTCGCCGCTGCACGTTGAGCCAGAAATCGGGACTGTTGCCAAACACGCGAGCAAGGATGAGCGCGGTCGGCGCTGTTACCGTCCGGCGGTCGTTGCACAATTCGTTGACGTGCTTGCGCTGCACGCCCATGGCTTTTGCCAAAGCGCCCTGCGTGAGGCCCATTGGCTCCATGAATTCCTGAACCAGAATTTCTCCCACCGTTGCCGGCTTGCGCTTTGTCATCAGCATGAGGACCCTCAAAGATAGCTATGGTCGTCTAGATAGACTCCGGATGCTTCGCCCCGGCGGCCGTCCCATCCAAAGACGAGTCGCCACTGTTTGTTGACGCGAATTGAGTGAAGACCCTCCAGTTTGCCACTCAGTTTTTCGAAGTGGTTGCTCGGCGGCACACGCAAATCGAGATCAGTCGCCGCGTCGTCGATCATCTGCAGCTTGCGAAAAAGGCGACTCTCCAGGTCCGGAGGTATGTTTCTCGAGCGGACGTCATCTACAAAGAACGCGCGCAACCAATCGTCCCGAAAACCGGAGATCATTCGCACGCCTCGGAAATTGAGCTAATGTACCACTCTACGGGTCAACCGTCAAGATTGGCCTGATCGAGGATGATCGCTCACCGCCAGCACGCTGCGCGCAGTCGTCGAGCCAGCACGAAGACCGGGGACCTGAGCATGGGTGCGGGTGAGTTCTCGCATTGGCGTGCTGCATCACAGCGCCATGGCGAAGCAATTAGTGCCATCTTCATCGGACGAGTCGCGCTAACGCTGCTGCCCCGGTATTCCTCGCCCGGTGTTACGTCGCCCGTGGTCCCATCCTAAATCCTCAACCTTCTTCGTCGGCGCAGTGGAGGGGGCGACGCAGCGCGTCTTGTCCGAGCAAATAACGGACTGAAATTTTTGCTGCCGAGAACGTACGCCAGCGCCGCCGGCGGCTTCCCGGCAACATCATGACATTCCAGTGAAAGATCGGCCCGGCGGCAACCGCGTGGGCGGCGGCGGGCGCTTGGCACCGCCACCCCACCATGCTAGCCTTTTTTCACGCTCATGAGGGTGAGCCCGACTAAGCTGCGAACACGTAAAAGCCGCGAACAAGCTTGAACCGTTCGATCGCCTGATCGAGCCACTTCCGGGGATGCCGAGAAAGGATACGCCATGGTGCAGCAATCGAGTGCCACCGAGAGCCCTGTGATCGACGAAACGATCGCGACGCCGACCTCGAAGGAGGAGCGCAGCGTAGCGGCGTCGAAGCTGGTCGATCGCTTTGCGATCTGGTCCGGCGTCGCCGGGCTGATCCCGGTGCCGGTGGTCGACGTGCTGTGCGTCGGCGGCGTGCAGGTGCAGATGCTGCGCCGGCTGTCGCAGATTTACGACGTGCGGTTTTCCGAGAACCGCGGCAAGGCGCTGATCGCTGCGCTCGCCGGTACCATGATTCCGGCGACCAGCGGCATGGGCGCCGCCAGCGCCCTGAAGGCCATTCCGGTGGTCAATCTCCTGGCGGCGGGGTTCGTCATGCCGGTGCTGTCGGCGGGCGCCACCTTCGCCATCGGCAGAGCCTTCGCCCAGCACTTCGAATCGGGCGGTACGCTGCTCGATTTCAATCCGCCGGACTACCGCGAGTTCATCAAGGCGCAGAAGGAGATGTGGGACTCGCGGCGGAAGCGCGGCGACACCGCAACCACCACCTCGGGCGCGGCGACGACCAGCCCGTGATCGGCGCGGTTATTGCTGTCGAGGCGAAGAAGCGGTTTTCGGCAAACCCTGACGATCAGCAGGCGAGGCGGGGACGCTTCCATCGTCGATGTCCATGATTGCAGCGTCCATGATTGCAGCGATCCTCGTCTACATGATTGTGTGCCTGTTCACCGGATTTGCCGGCACCGACCGCCGCATGGGGTTCTGGGGGAGCTTCCTGTTCGCAGTTCTAGTCACACCGCTGGTGGCGGTTCCTGTGCTGTTCATCACCGGCCCATCGCGGCGCGTCGAATGGCGCCGCCGCAACGTAGATTAACTGTCGGCAAGCGCATCCGCCTCCAAGCTGTCGGCGGAGCGTATTGAAATGTCAGGACGGGCTGCGCGCTCATGTCTTTTTTCCAGCTCGTTCGCCGCGAAATGCACGGCTCGGTGCAGAAGCTGGTCTTCATGTCCGGCATCGGCGGCGTCAGCAATGCTTCCATTCTCGCCGCGATCAATGCCGGCATGCAGGATTCCGACAATGGCCAGAAGCCGGGCCTGTGGGCCGCCTCGCTGTTTCTGATAGCGTTGTTTTTGTTCTACCGCTCGCAGCAATACGTCACCATCACCGCCACCGCCGAGATCGAGGCCATCATCCATAAGCTGCGGGTGCGGCTGATGGACATGATCCGGCGCTCCGAGCTGCTCGATCTGGAACGGATCGGCCGCGCGCGCATCGTCGCCGCCGTCACCAGCGACACCGCGGTCCTGACGCAGGCGAGCAATATGCTCTGCTTCACGGTGCAGGGCGCGGTGCTGATCTTCTTCGTCGGGCTGTACGTCGCCTATCTGTCGCTGACCGCCTTTGCGCTCACTGTCGTCATCGTCACCGGCGCCGGTTTCATCTTTCACTACAAGAACAAGCGGCTGGCGTTGCAAAAAGGCGAGTCGGCGGGGTGGGAGCGGCGGCTGTTCGACCGGCTGGTCGACTTCCTCGACGGCTTCAAGGAGGTCAGGCTCAACGCCGCGCGCAGCGACGATCTGTTCGACGACGCGATCGACGTATCGAAGACCGCGGCCAACATCAAAATCCGCACCCAGGCCGAAACCTTCAAGATGATCGTGACGTCGCAGATCTCGATGTACGTCCTGCTCGGCGCCGTGGTGTTCGTCGCACCCAACCTAAGTTCGCTCGGCGGCGCCTCCATCGCCAAGACCACGACCGCGTTGTTGTTCATCGTCGGCGCCTGCTTCGGGCTGGTGCAATCGATCCCGATCATTCTCAACGCCAATGCCGCCGCCGACCGCATCGCCCGTCTTGAGGACGCGCTGCACGCCACGGTGCGGCCGGTCGAAGGCATCCCGACCGTCGCGCCGCAGCGGTTCGAGCGGATCGAGATGAAGAGCATCGTGTTCGGCTACACCGATAAATTCTCCGACACGGTGTTCAAGATCGGACCGATCGACTTTCACCTGGACGCGGGCGAACTCATCTTCATCACCGGCGGCAACGGATCGGGTAAATCGACGTTTCTGCGGGTCCTGGCCGGGCTCTATCCGCCGGATTCCGGCGAGGTCTTACTTGACGGCCGACCGGTCACCAACTCCTCGCGCGACGAATACCGCGGGCTGATGTCGGCGATTTTCTTCGATTATCACCTGTTCCAGCGGCTTTACGGCATCGACAGCGATCCCGACGAAGTCAACCGGCTGTTGGCCAAGTTTCGTCTCACCGACAAGACCGCGCTGATCGACGGCGAATTTCGCACATTGGATCTGTCCGGCGGCCAGCGCCGCCGTCTGGCGCTGATCGTCAGTATGCTGGAAAAGCGTCCGATCATGATCCTGGACGAGTGGACGGCCGAACAGGACCCTGAATTCCGCCGTAAATTCTACGACGAGCTATTGCCGGAGCTGCTGGCGGCGGGCGCCACCTGCGTCGTCATTACCCATGACGATCGCTATCTCGACGAGTTGCATCTGCCGGCACGGCGGATTCGGATGGACGAAGGCCGTATTGTCGAAGAACGTACAATGGGCTGATCTAGGGGGAGGGTGGAGAGAAGCGGATGGCGATGTATCCAGAGTCCATCGATGACCTGCCGAGCCCGCGGCCGAGACGCGGCTGGTGGCGTCGTCTGACGCGCCATCTGCCGGGATTCTCCGTTCTATTGATGACGGGGCTCTTGGTCGCCGTCGTGCTGTGGCCCTATATCGTGATCACGGTGCCGAGCGGCAGGGTCGGCGTCTTGTGGAAACGCTTCAACGGCCTCGACCTGTATTGCTGGTGCTGGGTCGGCCGCGGCACGGTGCTCGATCCGCGCGAACTGCGGGAAGAAGGCCTGCACATCATCTGGCCGTGGGACAAGCTCTATCTCTACGATCTGCGGCTGCAGTCGAACACGCAGACCTTCAACGCCATCTCCAAGGATGGCGTCAACGTCGCGGCTCAGATCAGCGTCCGCTATCAGCTCCTGCATAATTCGGTCGGGGTGCTGCACAAATTCATCGGCCCGGGTTATCTGAGTTCGGTCATTAATCCGGAAATCGGCAGTCAGGCGCGGCAGATCATTTCGCAATACACGGCGGAAGAGGTCTATACGTCGCGCGATACGATTCAAAAGCAAATCCGCGACGCCGCGCAAAAGAGTCTCGCCGCCAATCTCAACAAGCTGGTGCAGCCGGAAGCGATGGAGCAGCCGGACCCGAAGCACTACAACGACTTTCTGCAGGATGCGATCCAGATTCTCGATACGCTCGTGCTGTCGATCGAGTTGCCGCCGGAAATCGTCGCGGCCATCAATCGGCAGACCGAACAGTATTACATGATCAACGAATACAAGTTCCGAGTGCTGCGCGAGGCTGAAGAATCCAAGCGCAAGCAGATCGAGGCCGACGGCATCGCCGCGTTTCAGAAGACCGTGAGTCAGGGCATTTCCGACTCC
>JBARER010000022.1:0-4131 GCA_049796395.1 Xanthobacteraceae bacterium | reverse complement strand
GGCGTCGGCAAGACATCGCTCGGCCAGTCGATCGCGCGCGCCATGGATCGCAAATTCGTCCGCGTGTCGCTTGGCGGCGTGCACGACGAAGCGGAGATCCGCGGCCACCGCCGTACCTATATCGGCGCGTTGCCGGGCAACATCATCCAGGCGATCCGCAAGGCCGGCTCGCGCAATTGCGTGATGATGCTCGACGAGATCGACAAGCTTGGCGCCGGCATTCACGGCGATCCCGGTGCAGCGCTGCTCGAAGTGCTCGATCCGGAGCAGAACAACACGTTCCGCGACAATTATCTCGCGGTGCCGTTCGATCTGTCGCGCGTGGTGTTCATCACCACGGCGAATATGCTCGACACCGTTCCAGGACCCTTGCGCGACCGCATGGAGATCATCAGCCTTGCCGGCTATACCGCCGACGAGAAGCTGCAGATCGCGCACCGCTATCTGGTCAAGCGCCAGATGGAGGCGAACGGGCTCAAGCCCGGTCAAGTCGAGATCGGCGATGACGTCATCCGCGACATCATCCAGGGCTACACCCGTGAGGCGGGCGTGCGCGGCCTCGAACGCCAGATCGGCCAGGCGCTGCGCAACGCGGCCGTGCGCATTGCCGAAGGGGATAGCGGGCCGATCCGCATCACCCGCGACGACCTGTTGCCGATTCTCGGCGCACCGCGGTTCGAGAATGAAGTGGCGATGCGCACCAGCGTGCCCGGCGTCGCCACCGGGCTCGCCTGGACGCCGGTCGGCGGCGATATCCTGTTCATCGAGGCAACCCGCATTCCCGGCTCCGGCAGGCTCATTCTCACCGGCCAGCTCGGCGACGTGATGAAGGAAAGCGCGCAGGCGGCGCTGTCGATCGTCAAGAACCGCGCCGTGGCGCTCGGCATCGATCCGGCGCGCTTCGAAAAGAGCGATATCCACGTCCACGTGCCGGCGGGCGCGATTCCGAAGGACGGGCCGAGCGCGGGCGTCGCCATGTTCATGGCGCTGACCTCGCTGATGACCGACCGCACCATTCGCAGCGATACCGCCATGACCGGCGAGATCAGTTTGCGCGGCCTCGTGCTGCCGGTGGGTGGCATCAAGGAGAAAGTCGTCGCCGCGCATTCGGCCGGCATCCGCCGCGTCATGCTGCCGGCGCGCAACAAGCGGGACTACGACGACATTCCGGAAATCGCCCGCAAGGAGATGGAATTCGTCTGGCTCGAGCGCGTCGAGCAGGCGGTCGAGACGGCGCTCGAGCCGAAGCCGGCCGAACGGACGCCGGTGCCGGCGTTGGCGGGGGCCGAGGCGTAAGCATCCTCGTTCCCGCTCCACGCCATCGCGCGCGCGTGTCGTAAGCTCACGATGTCAAACAGCCGTCATTGCTCGCAATGACGAAGGTAAGTCGTAGCCCGGATTAGCGGAGCAAAATCCGGGTACGATCGCGAAGCCTTTTGTGCCACCCCGGGTTTCGCTTCGCTCTACCCGGGCTAGGAAGAAATAAATGAAGGAAGCGGAGCGCCGGCAGACGCGGTGATTCGTAACCTGTACGCAAGCGGCGCACAGGGCGCGCCACGGAGTAGGCGGCTTGCGCCGCCCTTTCCGCTATCGGGCGCGCTCGCCTGCCGGCGTTCCACTGCGGTTCTGCCCAAGGGGTGTTGTTGTCCCTTGGTGCGATCCGGGCCAGGCTTCGTGGCGGCTTGGCCAACGCGGCGGATATGACCGCCGGCCGAGCCCCCACTTCCAGCGACGCACCTCGCGCACCGGTCATAGTGCCGGTGGGCATGATGCCCGGACCGCCCGGGAGCAAAGCTGATGAGGCCTCGCCCGCGGGCACCGCACTCGCCCCCTGCCGTCCGGCATCACCCGGGCGGCGTCCTTCTTGGGACGAGATTTGATTCTTCGGAATGTATCTATATCAGGGACCAATGTCAATATAAACGTGACACGATGGGACGTTGAGCCGGGTTTGAAGCTGTTCCGCTCGGCGCGAACCTCGCGTCTCCTTGGAACTGGATGAGGTTGCCGGGGTTAGCCGACGAGCCCTCGCGGGTGCGAGCTGAAGGAGACAAATCTATGAAGATCATCAAAATCGCGATTGCCGCGGCTGCTTTTGCGGTCGCTCCGGGTATCGCGGCCATCGCCCAGGACACCACCACGTCAACCACGACCGTCCATGAACACCAGACCGAACCAGGCCCCGGCGTCAACGTCGGCGTGCCGGGTGTGGTGGGTGTTCACGTCGGCGGACCGCCGGTCGAGACCGGCTGCACCACCAAGAGCCGAACTACCACCGACAACGATTCCGGGGATTCGGCCACGGTCAGCAAAAGCAATTGCTGAGTATCGAGTAAGGACTGAAGTCGCCCCGGTCGCTCGCGGCTGGGGCTTTTTCCTGCGTTCTGCCGCCGTTATCCGCGCTGCGCCTTGATGGCGTTGAACGCGGCGAGCGCCCGTTCGAATTTGTCGTTGAATAACCACATCGCGTTCAGGATTTCGCGGAACGTCGCCGACGTTTTTGCCCGATCGGCGCGGCCGAATGCGAAAACGCTGTTGTTGCGCAAGTAGCCCATGATCCGCGGGTCGGAAATTCGGTAACCTGGCAAGTCATCTGAATCGAGCGCGGCTTTGGTCGGCGTCGGAACGATCTGGATCAGCTCGAAAATTTTCATTTGATCGATCGGGTCGCGCAGCATCTTGGCGATGGCCGGTATGCGCGCAAACAGCTCGGCGTGGGCGTTCATCAGGCCGTCCCGCACCGCAGTCCAGTGATTGAGCCGGTGATCCAAATCGCCGATCCGCGCTTCTTGCTCGGCGTCGCGTGCGATCAGCGCCGGATCGAAACCTGCAATCGCCGGTTTGATCGCCAGCCATTTCCGTGCGCCGTTTCGGTCTTCGGCGATGCCGGTTTGCAGGCTGCCCTTGTATTTGTCCGACCGCGCGTTGCCGACGTTTTGATAGCCATTGGTCTCGGCGAAGAAGATGCCCAAGCCGATGCGCCCGGCGGTTTCGCTGTTTGCGCCGTCAAGCCCCTTGGCGCGGGCGATATCCCTTGCCAGGTCGTAAATATCGTTCAACGGCGTAGCCGACTTTTGCGCGTTGGCGGGCGGCGCCTCCATGATGCGAAAGAGCGCGAGATACTCGTCGATCAGCGGCTCGCTGTCGGCGTCGAAATAGGCTGGCGGAATGCCGAATTTGTTGGGTCTGCCAATTCTGGAAGGTATTGCGTCAGTCAAATCCTTGTAGGCGCTTATCACGGCGACACGGGCGAGATAGAGCGCTTGCCCCGGTAAATGCGGCAGGCCTTGGCCGGCGTCGATTTGCGCGCGCCGCTCATGCAGGACTGTCACGAAACGCTGCATCGCGCTGTTGTAGGCAGCGAGCGCTTCCGATTGGGATTGGCTGAGTGCGGCCGGCTGGGCGTTTGCTAACGACGCCAGCAAAAGAACAAGCGCCGCCGTACGCGCGATGGCAAACGCCGCTGAGGTCAATCGCGGCCGAAACGCGTGTGGGGCTGTCGTTGGAGCTGTCGTTTCTTGCACGCGAGGAGACTCATTCCACCGGCGGCAAATTCAGCGCCTGATCGACCAGCGCGCCGGCATGCTTCCAGTCGAAAACGCGGTAAAGAGTTTGCTTCGCCACGAACGACGGGCCACCGTAGAATTTTTCGTATTGGGCGTGGCGGCTGCCGAATTCGGAGCCGAGGAAATCCCAGACGAGCCGCATCAGCGCAATCCGCGACTTCGCATCGGCTTTGCCCGAGCGCATATAGCGTTCGATGTCGGCGGCGGCTTCCGGATTGGCGAAATCGGCTGCCGAGGACGGCAGCGTGATGAAAGCAGCCCCGGCCATTTCGCGAAATATCTCCAGCATGCGGCCGTTGAACTCGGATTGCATGGCACTGGCCGCATAATAGGCGGTACGCGAAGGCCACAGCACGCCGTCCTCGATCGTCCCCATCACCTCGTGCGCCAGCAGCATGGCCTCGTAGATCGACACCAGCGAGGCGAGTTCGCCCATCATGCCGATGACGGCGGGATTGGCGGCGTTGCCGGTGGTCTCGTTCATGCGCTGCGCCAGGCCGGCCATGAAACGGAGTTTGGTCACGTAACGGGTCTGCGCTTGATGATTGCCGTAGAGATGCGACGG
>JBARER010000021.1:0-32120 GCA_049796395.1 Xanthobacteraceae bacterium | reverse complement strand
ACTGACGATCTTTCACCAAAATCTCGAGCTAACCGAGCCGGGCACACGCGCGCGGCTCACATCGACATGTCTATGAGGAGAGACCCGTGAACAACGGTACCGTGAAGTGGTTCAACGCGCAGAAGGGTTATGGATTCATTCAACCCGAAGGCGGCGGTAAGGACATATTCGTTCATATCAGCGCCGTCGAGCGCGCCGGTCTTCGCGAGTTAAGGGAAGGCCAACGCGTATCCTTCGAAGTCGTGACGGACCGCAAGACCGGAAAGGCGGCCGCCGAAAATCTGAAGACTATGTAACCTAAAGAGCCCGGATAGCAGCAGTGCAATCCGGGCTTTTCATCGGGTTTTCGAATTACTGCAACCTCGGGCGTGAACCGACGCTTGAAGGAACGGACCGGGTCGCGGTCGTTTCCAAGCTTAGAATGTCTGCCCGGCGGGTGAGAGCGTAGTCGCTTCAAACGGAAACGGTTGGCGCTCTATAATTTTGCCGAAGCATGATTATTTCGGCAAACCGGATTCCAGCCTCGGATCAACGCCGAGGACGGCATTTCCCGGATCGGGCATTACGACAGCGTCTGCACAATCAGCACCACGTTGAGGCCGAGCACCACGGCGGCGGCAATCGCGGCCGCGGCGCGCGTCAATCCGCTGTTGGCAAAAGATCCCATGATGTCGGCGCGGCTGGTGAAAAGGATCAGCGAGATCATCGGCAACGGCAGTGCCAGGCTCAAGATCACCTGGCTGATGACCAGAGCATTCGTCGCGTTGGCGCCGAGCGCGACGACAACGAAAGCCGGCACCATGGTGACGAGCCGCCGGATAACGACCGGAATGTGAAATCCGATGAAGCCCTGCATGATCATCTGGCCGGCCATGGTGCCGACCGCCGAGGCGGAAATGCCGGAGGCGATCAGCGACACCAGAAACACGCCGGCCGCGGCTGGGCCAAGGAGCGGCGTCAAGGTGTGATAGGCGGTTTCGATTTCCGCCACATCGGGATGGCCGGCATGGAATGCGCCCGAGGCCATCATCAGCATGGCCATATTGACCAGGCCGGCGACGGACAGCGCGACAACCACTTCCCAATTCGAGAACCGCACGATCGCGCGGCGCTCATCGTCGTCGCGGCCCGGCACGCGCGCCTGGGTGAGACCCGAATGTAGATAGATCGCGTGCGGCATGACCGTGGCGCCGATAATGCCGACGGCGAGCAGGAGCGCTTCGGCGTCTGGAATTTGCGGCGTCACGGTGTGAAACGCGGCGGCCGCCCAATCGACCGGGGCAATGAACATTTCGACCAGGTAGCAAAGACAGATCACGCCGACGATCGAGCCGATGATGAGCTCCAGCGGCCGAAAGCCAAATTTTTCGCCCATCAATAGCCCGTAAGTGACGATCGCGGTGACGACCATGCCGTCGAGCAGCGGCATATGCAGTAGCAGCGACAGGCCGATCGCGCCGCCGAGGAACTCGGCAAGATCCGTCGCCATGGCGGCGATTTCGCTCACGCCCCACATCGCCGCTACCACCGGCAGCGGAAAATGATCCCGGCAGTGTTCGGCGAGGTTCTTGCCGGTGACGATGCCGAGCTTGGCGGAGAGCCCCTGGAACAGCATCGCCACGACGTTGGCGACAAGCACGACCCACAAAAGCTCGTAGCCGTATTTCGCGCCGGCCTGGATATTGGTGGCGAAATTGCCGGGGTCCATATAGGCGATCGAGGCGACGACCGCGGGCCCGATAAAGGCGAACACCGCGCCGACCCCACCGTGGCCGTTGAGTGCCGCACGCGCGGTGGCGACCGTCCGCTCGGTCAGCGACGTCGACCGGCCGGCCGCCGCCTTCGCCGTCGGGCCAGCCACCGACGAGCGATTGGCCGCCGGCCGATCTGCCGTGGCGCGATTTGCCGTGGCGTCAGTCACCGCGTCCGGCCTCATGCAGCACTAACACGAAAATGTAGCATTGGTTACAGTATAGGCGCCGCCGACTGATAGTCAATGGCTATAAAGTGTAGCCTATACTACACTTTGACACCTCAAAGAAAATGTGGTCTCGGCTGGCGCCGGGGCGCATCGCTGCGCGGGCACGGCTGGGCCGGGGCGTCATTGCACATGGGCAAGCTTCCTGCGGAAGGGACCCAAGCACGCCGTTTCGGCAAGACGCGGTCAGCGCAGTCGACCGCGCTGTTGGAGGATTATGCCGAGTTGATCGCCGATCTGCTCGACGGCGAAGGCGAGGCCCGGCCGACCGATATTGCCCGTCGCCTCGGCGTCTCGCACGCCACCGCGATCAAGACCATTGCCCGGCTAAAGCGCGCCGGCCTCGCTACGGCGCGGCCCTATCGCGGCGTGTTCCTGACCGAAAAGGGCCACGCGCTGGCCAACCGGGTCCGCGTACGCCATCGGCTGGTGGTCGATATCTTGCTGGCGTTGGGCGTGCCGACCGAAGCCGCGGAAGCCGACGCCGAAGGCATCGAGCACTACGTCTCGGAAAACACGCTGAAAGCCTTCGCGCAATTTCTAAAGGGCCGGGAGTGAGGGGGCGACTTACGCCACCTGCTCGGTCAGCGCGTTGACAATGCCGTCAACGACCTCTTCGACCATGGTCTTGTCGTCGCCTTCGCCCATCACGCGGATTACCGGCTCGGTGCCCGACGGCCGGATGACCAGACGGCCGTGGCCGTTGAGACGGCTTTCTGCGTCCGCAATTGCAGAGCGCACCTTGGCGTGTTCGAGCGGCTTGCCGCCGCGATAGCGCACATTGCGTAAAATCTGCGGCAGCGGCTCGAAGCGATGGCAGACTTCGGAGACCGGCCTGTTCTTCTTCTTTACGACCGCGAGCAACTGTAGCGCGGCGATGAAGCCGTCGCCGGTGGTCGTGTAGTTCGACAGAATAATGTGCCCGGACTGTTCGCCGCCGACATTGTAGCCGTGCTGGCGCATGTGCTCGAGCACATAGCGGTCGCCGACCGGCGTGCGAACCAGCGACAGTTTCAGCGACTGCAAGTAGCGCTCGAGGCCGAGATTGGACATCACCGTCCCGACGATGCCGGGCTTGGTCAAAAGATTGTCTGCCGCCCAACTCTCGGCGATCACCGCCAGCAATTGATCGCCATCGACCAGATGGCCGTGTTCGTCGGCGATGACCACGCGGTCGGCATCGCCGTCGAGCGCGAACCCGACGTCGGCGCGCATCTCCCGCACTTTGCGGCACAGGGCATCCGGCGCGGTCGAGCCGCAATCGTGGTTGATGTTGAAACCGTCGGGCTCGACTCCAATCGCGATGACGTCGGCGCCAAGCTCCCAGAGCGCGTCGGGTGCGACGCGGTAAGCGGCGCCGTTGGCGCAATCGATGACGACGCGCAAGCCTTCGAGCGACAGGTTGCGCGGCATGGTGCGCTTGGCGAATTCGATGTAGCGGTCATGCACGCCGTCGATGCGCTTGGCGCGGCCGAGATCGGCGCTCTTGGCCAGGCGCTTGGTCATGTCGGCGTCGATTAACTCTTCGATCTTGTGCTCGACTTCGTCGGACAGCTTGTAGCCGTCAGGTCCGAACAGCTTGATGCCGTTGTCGTCGAACGGATTGTGCGACGCGGAAATCATGACACCCAGATCGGCTCGCATTGAGCGCGTCAGCATGGCGACGGCCGGCGTCGGCATCGGTCCGAGCAGCAGCACGTCCATGCCGACGGAGGTGAAGCCGGCGACCAGGGCGGTCTCGATCATGTAACCGGAGAGCCGGGTGTCCTTGCCGATGACGACGCGATGGCGATGCTCGCCGCGGCGGAACACCAAGCCGGCCGACTGTCCCACCTTGAGCGCCAATTCCGGCGTGATCACGCCGTTGGCGAGGCCCCGAATCCCGTCGGTCCCGAAATACTTGCGAACCATGATAGGGCCCCACCGCCTCGCTTCAAGCGGGCGATACTAACCCGTTCCCGGTCGCGACCGCTTCAAATAATATTGGGTAATCTTACCGATCCGGGTAAGTATCTATTCACAACATTCCGCTGCGAAATCAACCGGATGCGCTGTTTGCCGGGGCGGCTCAGCGCTCGTTCTTTTCGTGCACATTACTGGGAGGCTGGACGACCGATACCGGATCTGACCCCGGGAAGGTCTCCTCGAGGCCGACATCCAACGCGTCGTCGAGCTTTTCTTTGCGCTGTTGTCGGCGCCGCTCCTCGCCGTTCCGTCGGTCGTCGCCGGTGTGGCGCTGGTCAGCCTGCAGCGATCGATTCCTGCTCGGTTCGTCCATGGCCCCACCTCCACTTCGACATTGCGCACTGCAATAATATCCGCGGCCTCGTTGGACAACGATTAGAACCGGCGAGAGGTTCCTTGCCGGGCCCAGGACGACAGCCGGCTTTATGTTATCAATTCCCGGCGGCAACGCCCGGGAAACGCTCATGACCACCACAAAGACGATGACCTGCATCGAGGATCTGCGGCGGACTTATCACCGCAAGGTGCCACGCGCCTTCGTCGACTACTGCGAGTCGGGGTCCTATGCCGAGGAGACGCTGCGCGCCAACCGCGCCGATCTCGAGCGCATCAAGCTGCGCCAGCGTATCTTGCATAACGTCGCCGGCCGCAGCGCCCAGACCACAATCCTGGGTGAGCCGGCATCGTTGCCGCTGGCGCTGGCGCCGGTCGGCCTCACTGGCATGCAGCACGGCGATGGCGAGATATTGGCCTGCCGGGCCGCGCAGCAGGCGGGAATTCCGTACACGCTGTCGACGATGTCGATCTGCTCGATCGAGGACGTCGCCGCCGCCGTCGACAAGCCGTTCTGGTTTCAGCTCTATGTGATGAAGGATCGCGGCTATATTCGCGCGCTGATTGAGCGCGCCGCGGCGGCGAAATGCAGCGCCCTGGTTCTTACCGTCGACCTCCAGGTCATCGGCCAGCGTCACAACGATATCAGGAACGGCATGAGCGTACCGCCCCGGATCCGCGTCAAGAATCTCCTCGATATCGCCACCAAGCCGGGCTGGGCGCTAGGCATCTCCCGCGGCAAACGCAAGACCTTCGGCAACATCGCCGGGCATTACCCCGGCATGTCGAACGTGACCGTATTGTCGAAATGGATCGCCGACCAGTTCGATGCGACGCTGAACTGGAAGGATGTCGAGTGGATCAAAAGCCTATGGCCCGGCAAATTGATCCTCAAAGGAATTCTCGATGTCGAGGACGCCCGCATCGCCGCGCAGAGCGGGGCGGCGGCGCTGGTCGTGTCCAATCACGGCGGCCGCCAACTCGACGGTGCGCCGTCGTCGATATCGGTGCTGCCGGCGATTGCCGACGCCGTCGGGTCGCAGATCGAAGTGATGTTCGACGGCGGCATCCGTTCCGGTCAGGATCTGATGCGGGCACTGGCGCTCGGCGCCCGCGCCTGCATGAGCGGGCGCGCCTACATCTATGGGCTTGGCGCCGCCGGGCAGGCCGGCGTCGCGCGGGCGATCGAAATCATCCGCAGCGAACTCGATATCACCATGGCGTTGATGGGGATCAACAGCATCGCCGAGATCGACCGCCGCGTGATCGCCGCGATGTAGTCCCCAAGCTGATTAACCGGCTGTCAACCTTGTTTGGTCATCGGCGGTCAACCTTATGAATTTACTAAGCGGCCTGATGGAACTTTTGCGACTGCTGCGTTTTAAGCGGTTGGGGTGGGGGACTTCAGCGCACAGCAGAGTCCTCACCGATGCGGCCAGCGGGTCGCGACAAGGAGGAAAGACATGCGCAAGATTCTTATGGCAGCGGCCATCGTTTCCGCCACGGCTTTCGCGATCCCGAGCGCTCATGCCGACATGGTTGGTGCGGCGGCGGGTGCCGGCACCGGGCTTCTGATCGCCGGGCCGCCCGGCGCGGTGGTCGGCGGTGTCGTCGGGGCGGTTTGGGGCAAGCCGTTCTGGGGTCCCTCGATCAGCAGGGACCATTGCTGGACCGACAATAGCTTCCATCGCCATTGCAGGCATTGGCATTAAGGCAGCGTCCTCTACCGAGAGAGGACATTCGGACATAATCGTCATTGCGAGGAGCATAGCGATGAAGCAATCCAGTCTTTACGCTCTACTGGATTGCTTCGCTTCGCTCGCAACGACGGCTCACTCTTCCTTATGCCCGTAGGCCTGCGCGTTGCCGGTGGCGCCGTAATATTTGTACGGCAGAAACTTTCCCGACATCGAGATTTTGACGCGATCGCCTTTCGGATCGGGCTGGCGTTCCATCCCCAGATCGAAGTCGATCGCCGACATGATGCCGTCGCCGAATTCCTCCTCGATCAGCACCTTCAATGCCGGTCCGTTCACCATCACCAGTTCATAGAACCGGTAGATCAGCGGGTCGGTTGGCGGCATCGGCGAGCCGCGGTTCGGCACCTCGTTGAGCAGCGCCTGCTCGCTTTTGGAGAGACCGAACAGATCGGCGGCCTTTGCCGCCTGGGGTTGGGTTAGCTTCATCTGGCCGAGGATGGCGCCGGTAATCAGCACCGGCGACATACCCCCGATTTCGCTGCAGATGTGTTTCCAGCTCCAGCCCTTCTCGCGCTTGATATCGAGAAGCTTTTCGGTGAGTTCGGCTCGCGTCATGGGACGACCTCTTGGCGTTGCGAAAGACTTTGCCTGAAAAACGAGCAAAGTCCGTGCCAGAAACCAAGGTCGGCCGGTCCATCGGCTATGGCGGGCTGGTGCCGTTCTGGCCGACATTGATCCGGCCGACATTGAAGCTGCCGTCCGGTTGCTTCACCGCCGCGAGAACCGTGAATTCGGCTCCCGGTTTGATCGCGCTCAAATCTGCTGTCTCAAATCGAACGACCGGCACGTCCGGGGGCACCGTGATCTTCTGGTCGCCGTCTTTGTATTTGACGGTGAGCACCGGCCCGTTCACCCCGGTGACGGTCGCGCCGACGGTGCCGTTGGTCATGGTGCTGGTTCGCCCGTGATCCCACGGCCGAAAGCCTTCCCCGGTGCCGCGCATGGCCTCGGGGAAAATGTGAACCTCGATGGCCTTTTGCGTGCCGTCCGGTTGCGGCATGGCGCCACTGCCGACAAAGTCGCCCGGTTTGATGTCGGCAAGCGATGCCTTCACCACGGCGACGACCGTCGCCTTGTCGGCGAGGTTGAGCTTGATCTCGTCGCCCTTGGCCGACTTCGCCATAACGGTGTGCCCGTCGACATTCTCGATGGTGCCGCGCAAACGCACGGTCGGCGGCGCCTGCGCCAGTGCCGCCGTCGCCGCAAGCGCAGCGATGGCGGCGAGTGCCGTGGATACCAATGGTCTCATCTCACGCTCCCCGGCAGTGCTTTTACCGCCAAACGCCGTAGTCGCCGAATGACACGTTCGGTGCCTCCAGCGTACCATCCGGATCCTTCTTCGTCGCGGCGATGAAAATCTTTTCGCCCGGCTTGAGATCGGCCAGCGACTTCTTGGCATAGGTCGCGATGATGGTCTCCGGCGTGACGAGAACAGTCTTCTCGCCATCCTTATATTTCACCACCAGCTTCTCGCCGTCCACGCTGGCAACGCTGGTGTCGACCGCGCCGTTGGTCATCGTCGAGTTGGCCACATAGTCCCACGGCCGATGCCCGTCACCGACGCCGCGCATGGCTTCCGGGAAGATGATGATCGCGGTCGCCTTCTGGGAGCCGTCCGGTTGGGGCATCGCGGTGACGGCTACGTACGAAGTCGGCTTGACGTCGGACAGCGGTACCTTGACGACCTCGTTCACCGGCGCGTTATCGGCGAGCTTGATCTTCATCTCGGCGCCGTCGCGCGATTTCGCCGTCAGCATCGAGCCGTCGACACTTTCGATCGTGGCGCGCACGCGCACCGTTTGCGGCGCTTGGGCTATGGCAATGGAAGCGCCAAACAGCAAGGCAAAGGCACTTGCAGCCGTCATCTTAAACAGGGTCATCTCACTCCTCCCGGCTCGCCCCTGATCGTGGGCATTGCCTTATAACACCCGGAACGCAAGCTTATTCCGACGGCTTGGGCTGCGGGGCGGTGAGATCGGCTTCCAGCAGCGCGCGCAGTTCCTCGGTCACTTCGGGCTTTTTCCCAAACCACTGCGTAAAGCCGCGCACCGCCTGATGCATCAGCATGCCAAGCCCATCGGCGGTGCGCAGTCCGCGGGCGCGGGCCGCCCGCAACAACGGTGTCAGGAGCGGCGCGTAAACGAGCTCCACCACGATGGCGCGATCGGGGAGGCGCCCAATATCGAGCGTGAGGTCCGGCTGCGCCGCCATGCCGAGCGTCGTCGTATTCACGACGAGCCCCGCATCGCCAAGCGCCGCGTCGCGGCCGTCCCAGCCGAGCGGATGAACGCGTTCGCCGAAACGCTGCCGCAAGGCTTCGGCCCGGCCGGGCGTGCGGTTGATGACGGCGATATGCTCGATGCCGCGCTCCAGGAGCGCGTAAGTCACCGCGCGCGCGGCACCTCCGGCGCCGAGCACCACCGCTTTGGTCAAGCTGCGATGCCAATCGCGTGCGCAGGCATCGAGATTGTTCAAAAATCCTTCGACATCGCTGTTGGTCGAGCGCAGCACGCCATTGTCGAGCCAGAGCGTGTTGGCGGCGCCGACCGCGCGGCCACGATCGTCGCCTTGCGAGCACGCAAGCGCGGCTTCCTTATGCGGCACGGTGACATTGGCGCCGACATAGCCGCGGGCGCTAAGCGATTGCATGAAGCTGCCGAATTGCTCGGGCGGCACGGATTCGCGGCGATATTCGCCGGCGATGCGATAGGTTTTCAGCCAATAATTATGAATGAGCGGCGAGCGCGAATGCCCGATGGGCCAGCCGACGACACAGGCCGCTGGCGCCGGTTCGGTCACGCCTCATCCGCCACGGTGTTGTGCAAGAGCCCTATCTCGGGACACTCGATCTCGAGCCGGTCGCCCGGCTTGAGCCAGACCGGAGGATCGACTTTCGGCGTGAGCTTCACCGGCGTGCCGGTGCAGATCACGTCGCCGGCCTTGAGCGTCATGAAGCTCGTCGTGTAGGCGATGATATCGGCGAACGAGAAGATCATGCTCGCCGTGGTGTCGTCCTGAGTCACTTCGCCGTTCTTGCGCACCACCAGATGCAGCGGCTGGGTCAGGTCGAACTCGGTCTGGATCCACGGTCCGATGCTGCCGGTTGCGTCGAAGTTCTTGCCCTGGGTGACGTTGAACTGGCCGTGGCGCGTCCAATCGCGGATGGTGCCTTCGTTGGCGAGCGTGATGCCGGCGATTACCTCGAGCGCGCGGTCCTTGGCCACGTGCTTGCAGTCGCGGCCGATCACGATGGCGATTTCGCCTTCGTAGTCGAGCTGCTCGGAGATTTTCGGGCAGATCAGATTTTGGCCGGAGCCGACCATGGAGTTCGGCGCCCGGTAGAACATGCTCGGATATTTGGGGGTATTGGTGACATTATAATCGGCGCCGCGGTTGGCATAATTGATGCCGATGCAGAGGATTTTCTCCGGGGCCGGCAGCGGGGCCAGGAGCTCGACCTCGCTGAGCGGCACGTCGGGGCGCACACCGGCAGACACCGCCCTGGCCTGATCGAGGGCTTGGGCGCGAAATACCTCGCTCAAGTTCTGGAAACGGTGCAGCCGCGGCCGCAGATCGACAATGCCCTCGCCGGTGACCACCCCGAAGCTCGGCCGGCCGCGTAGCGCATAGCTTGCAAAGCGCATATCAAATCCCCTGTATCCGGTTGGGCATCCCGGGCGATGTGTTAAAAGTCGGCGCCCCTACCGTCAACGGCCATACCGTGAAAGCCCTTTTCCTCGACTGTAACGATCAGCTCGCGCCGGTCTGGCAGAGCGTCATCCGCGCCGACGACCCGGCGATCGACGTCAACCGCAAGCCGTTTGCGACGGATGAGCTGCCGAGCGTCCTCGGCGGCTACGGCATCGCCATCGACGACCATTCTTATATGCCGACGCCGCAGGTCGAGCGGTGCCCGGCGCTCAAGCACATCGTCTTTCTCGGCACTGGGCCGGCGAGTTATATGAGCCTTGCCGACATGGCGACGCGCGGCGTCAAGGTCCACATCATCAAGGGCTATGGCGACACCGCCGTCGCCGAGCACACCATCGCGCTGTTGTTTGCCGCCTGCCGCGATGTCGCGCGCATGGATCGCGAGGTACGGTCCGGCACCTGGACGCCGCATGAGGGCGTGCAGCTTCTCGGCAAGACGCTGGGCGTGATCGGGCTGGGCGGCATCGGCAGCGAGGTTTTGCGGATCGGCCGCGGGCTGGGCATGAACGTCATCGCCTGGAACCGGACGCCGAAGTCCGGCGCGCCACTCGTTGAGCTTGACGAGTTGTTGGCGCGTTCCGACGTGATCTCGATGAATCTAACGCTCAATGACGAGACCCGCGGTTTTCTCGGACCGGCGCAATTCGCCCGCATCAAGCCGGGCATGATTTTCATCAATACCGCGCGGGCGGCCCTGGTCGACGAGACAGCCTTCATCGAGGCGCTACGCTCCAGGCGTATCCGCCACGCCGGCCTTGACGTCTTTCATCACGAGCCGCTCAAGCCGGACGGCCCGCTCGCACGCCTCGACAATGTCACGCTCACCGCCCATGCGGCGTTTCGCACGCCGGAAGCCTCGATGACCTTGCTGCGCCGCGCCATCGACATCGTGCGGGATATTGTGGGCGGGAAGGCTTAGATCCGCTCGTCCCCGCGAAGGCGGGAACCCCGTTCTGGATTCTCGCCTCCGCGGGAATGAGCGGAGAAGGATCGGTGGCGCCTCGGTCGTCGGGATGATATCAAATCTCCTCGATAATTTTCGGTCGATCATGAGCCAGCGCCACCTCGACATCACCCTGCGCGTCAACGGCGAGGATGTGCGCGAGCGCGTCGAGGCGCGAAAAACGCTGGTGGATTTCCTCCGCGACGATCTGGGCCTGACCGGCAGCCATGTCGGCTGCGAGCATGGCGTCTGCGGCGCCTGCTCGGTACTTCTCGACGGCGAGGTGGTGCGCGGCTGCCTGGTTCTCGCCGTGCAATGCGACGGCGCCGCGGTCGAGACGATCGAGGGCCTGTCTGATTCCGGGGTCATCGCCGACCTGCAGGAGGCGTTCCAGCGGCGCAATGCGCTGCAATGCGGATTTTGCACTCCCGGTATGTTGATCGGGTCGCGGGCACTTCTGGCGCGCGGCGGCGTGCCGAGCCGTGATATGATCCGCGACCATATCGCCGGCAATTACTGCCGCTGTACCGGTTACCAGGCCATCGTCGACGCGATCGAAGCGGTCGCTCAATCACGCGCCCAAGAACGGGCGAAAAAGGCAAGCGCGGAAAAGGAAACGTCGCCATGAACGAACACGCCAACCCGCAGAATCTCTCGGAGCGCGCCGACGCGCTCGAAGAGCGCATGATGCATGAGCTCGGCGAGCGCATCGCCACCAAGTCCACGTTGTTCTATATGGCCGACGGCAAGGTCGAAATGCCGAGCGGCCCGGTGCTCAAGGCGGCCAATCCCGACAAGCATTTTCTGATGGGCGCCGACCCGCGGCTGCCGAAAATGCCGGAGAAGCCGACGCTGATCGATTTCTTCAACAATCGCTTCGCCTCGCTCAATCATCTGTTGCAGAGCGCGACGCACGCGCTCAAGGGCGGCCACAGCGAGAAGGTCGTGCTGGCCTGTCTGCTGCACGATATCGGCGTGGCGAGCTTCATCCGCTGCGACCATGGCTACTGGGGCGCGCAGATGATCGAGCCTTACGTCGACGAGGAAGTGAGCTGGGCGATCCGCACGCACCAGGCGCTGCGCTTTTTTGCCGATCCATCGGTCGGCTACGAATATCCGAAAATGTATATCGACTATTTCGGCGCCGATTATAAGCCGGAGCCCTACATCGTCGCCGAATACGAACGCGCCAAGAACCACAAATACTACATGACCTCGCGCATGATCTGCGTGAACGACATTTATTCGTTCGATCCCAACGCCAAGCCCGACCTCAACGATTTCGTCGACATCATCGGCCGCAACTTCAAGCAGCCGAAGGAAGGCTTGGGCTTCGACGATTCGCCGTCGGCGCATATGTGGCGCACGCTGATGTGGCCGACGCGGTTTCTGTAAGCGCCAATCCGGGGCACGGGCTTGCGAAAGTATTCCACCTCTCCCCCATCGGCAGAGGTGAAAAGCAGGTAGACGCCGCTTGCGCGGGAATGAGCGGATAGTAGCATTCCGCCTATGAAAATCGTCGACGACCAGCCGTCCGGGCTCTCCGCGCTCGACCGGCCCAACTCCTACATCGGCCGCGCGGTGCCGCGGCCGAACCTGGCGCGGCTGACGCAAGGCCGCGGCCAATACGTCACCGACGTCGTGCTGCCGCGCATGGTGCATGTCGCCTTCCTGCGCTCGCCGCACGCGCATGCCCGCATCGCCCGCATCGACGCGACCGAAGCCAGGAAAGCGCCGGGCGTGGTTGCGGTCGTCACCGGGGCGGAGCTGGCCGAGGTCATCACGCCCTGGGTCGGCGTCCTCACGCATCTCAAGGGCATCAAATCAGCGCCGCAGCACGCCATCGCGGTCGAGCGAGCCTGCTGGCAGGGCGAGGCGGTATGCGCCGTTGTCGCGCGCACCCGGGCACAAGCCGAGGATGCCTGCGCGCTGATCGAGGTCGACTACGAGGCGCTGCCCGCGGTGACCGATGCCGAAACGGCGCTGGACGCGAAAACGCCGGTGATCCATCCGGCGTTGGGCGACAATCTCACCTTCGAGCGCGCCCTCAATGCCGGTGATCCGGAGCAGGGCTTGGCCGACGCCGACACCGTGGTCGAAGCCACCTTCGTGTTCGGCCGCCATACCGGCGTCACCAACGAGCCGCGCGCCATCGTCGCCGACTGGAATCCCGGCGAAGCGCGTCTGACCGTCTATCAAGGCACGCAGGCGCCGCACATGACGCAGAACCTGTTCGCCAAGCACCTTGCGCTCGAAGAGCATCAGGTGCGCGTCGTCACCAAGGACGTCGGCGGCTCGTTCGGCATCAAGGTGCACATCTATGCCGACGAAATGGCGACGGCGGCGCTGGCGAAATTGCTGAAACGCCCGGTCAAGTTCGTCGCCGACCGCCTCGAAAGCTTCGTCACCGACATTCACGCTCGCGATCATCGCGTCGACGCCAAGATCGGCGTCAAGCGCGACGGCACCATCACGGTGTTCGAAATCGACGACCTGACCGGCGTGGGACCTTATTCGGTCTATCCGCGCACCAGCGGCATCGAGGCCAACCAGGTCGTCAATCTCACCGGCGGCCCATACACCTGCCCGAATTATCGCGCCCGCGCCCGTGTGGTGTTTCAGAATAAGAACGTCATGTGCCAGTACCGCGCGGTCGGCCATCCGATCGCGACCGCAGTGACGGAAGGCCTGATCGAGCTTGCGGCGGCGAAGATCGGCATGGATGCCGTCGATCTGCGGCGGCGCAATCTGTTCCCCGACGGCCAATATCCGGCGACCAGCGCCGCCGGGCTGAAGTTCGAAGGCCTGTCGCACCACGCCTCGCTCGACAAGATTCTCAAGATGATGGATTACGACAGTCTGCGCGCGGAGCAGGCGCGCCTGCGCGCGCGCGGCGTGCATCGCGGCATCGGCTTTGCCTCCTTCATCGAAGTGACCAATCCGTCCGCCGCCTTCTATGGCGTCGGCGGCGCGCGCATCTCCTCGCAGGACGGCGCCACGGTGCGCCTTGACGCTACCGGTGCGGTGTTCGTTCATTCCGGCGTCACCGAGCAAGGTCAGGGGACCGAAGCGATCCTCGCCCAAATTGTCGCCACCGCGTTCGGCGTGCCAATCGAACGCTTGCGCGTCATCACCGGCGATACCGACAACACCCCTTACGGCGGCGGCACCTGGGCGTCGCGCGCCGCCGGCATCGGCGGCGAAGCGGCCTGGCAGGCCGGCAAGGCCTTGCGCGAAAATGTGCTCGCCGCCGCCGCCTCAATCCTGCAGGCCGATCCGAAGGCGCTCGATATCCGCGGCGGCATCGTCGTCGACGGCGATACCGGCCGCGAGCGCATGGGGCTCGATGAAGTGGCGCGCGTCGTCTACTTCCGCCCCGACACGCTGCCGCCCGGCTTCCAGGCCGAGTTCACCGTGACGCGGCACTATGTGCCGCGCAATTGGCCGTTCGCCTTCACCAACGGCGTGCAGGCGTCCTATCTCGAAGTCGATATCCGCACCGGCGCCATCGGCCTCCTCAAGCATTGGTGCGTGGAGGACTGCGGCACAGTGATCAATCCGCAACTCGTCGACGAGCAGATCCGCGGCGGCATCGTCCAGGGCATCGGCGCCGTGCTGTTCGAGCACTGCCTCTATGACGAGGCCGGCCAGTTGCTCAACGCCAATCTGATGGATTATCTGGTGCCGATGGCCGGCGAAATGCCCGACATCGACATCGGTCACGTGGTGACGCCGACCGCCGAATCCGAACTCGGCGCCAAGGGCGCGGGCGAAGCCGGCACCGCAGGCTCCCCGGCGTGTATCATGAACGCGATCAACGATGCGCTGCGCCCGCTCGGCGCGGCGCCGATCACGGTAATGCCGATCACGCCGGAGCGGGTGCTGGCGGCGCTTCCACGTTCGTCATCCTGAGGTGTCCGCGCTTCGCTCGCACCTCAGGATGACGGTATAAGTCTGCCCATGTCACCAGACTCGAAACCGAAAATCATCGCCATGATCGTCGGCTCGGCGATCATCATGCAGCAGATCGACTCCACCGTGGTCACCACGGCGCTCCCGCAGATGGCGATCTCGCTGCACACCGACCCGATCAAGCTCAGCGTCGCAGTGACCGCCTATCTATTGAGTCTCGCGGTGTTCGTGCCGGTCGGTGGCTGGGCGGCGGACCGCTTCGGCGGCCGCAGCGTGTTCCGCGCCGCGATCGCGCTGTTCACGCTCGGCTCGATCCTGTGCGGGCTGTCCGGCAACGTGGTCGAACTGACTGCGGCGCGGGTGCTGCAGGGGTTCGGCGGCGCCATGATGGTGCCGGTCGGCCGGCTCGTCTTGTTCCGCAGCATCGACAAGGCCGCGCTGATCGGCACGATGGCCTATCTGCAGGTGCCGGCGCAGCTCGGCCCGGTGCTCGGGCCGCCGATCGGCGGCTTCATCACCACCTATTTCTCCTGGCGCTGGATTTTCCTGATCAACGTGCCGCTCGGCATTCTCGGCATCGTGCTGGTGACGCTGTTCTTCGACAATCCGAAGGAGGGCGACGCCCGGCCGTTCGACACGCCCGGCTTCGTGCTGACCGGCGCCGCGCTGTTCTGCATGATGTATTCGATCGAGGCGGCCGGCCGCGGCCGCGGCGATCTCAGCGAGCTCGCCGTCCTGATCGTGCTCGGCGTCGCCACCGGCACGCTGGCGCTGCGGCATCTGCGCCACGCCAGGCATCCGGTGCTCGATCTCTCGGTGTTCCGCATTCCTACGTTCCAAGCCGGCATCACCGGCGGTTCGCTGTTCCGCGCCGGCGCCGGTTCGCTGGTGTTCCTGCTGCCGCTGCTGCTTCAAGTGGTGTTCGGCATGACCGCGTTTGCCTCCGGCACCGTCACCTTCGCCACCGCAGTCGGCTCGATGTCGATGAAGATGGCGGCGAAGCCGGTGCTGCGCCGCTACGGTTTCCGCAAGGTCATCATCGTCAACAGCGTGATCAGCGCCGCGGCCATCGCCATGTGCGGCTTCTTCACCGCGTCGACGCCGGTGCTGTTGATTTTTATTCTGCTCCTGGTCACGGGGTTTTTCTTGTCGCTGCAATATACCGCGACGCAGGCCATGGGCTATGCCGACATCGAGCAGCCGCAGATGTCGACCGCGACCAGCATCGCCAGCATGGCGCAGCAATTAAGCCGCGGCTTCGGCATCGCGCTGTCGGCGGCGGTGCTGCACTGGTCGCTTGCGCTGCGCGATGCCAGTGCGCTCGGCACTGTCGACTTCATGGTGGCCTTCGGGGTGGCCGCGTTTGTCGCGCTGCTTAATCTGCCCTTCGGCTTGGTGCTGCATCATGACGCCGCCGCCGAGGTCAGCGGCCACCGCGCGGAGGTCCGTGACCGGATCGCGTAACCGCGGCCTCGGCTCCATTCGGGCCACAAGTGCGGGCCATAGGCCGATCGCCTTTCAACTCGGAATAACCCGCCGCGGCATGGGCGGCACCGGATAGCGTCCGACGACCGTGTTCCAATACGCCCAGGATCGCTTGTCGATGATGCCTGGCGGTGCATGTTCCAATGCTTCCCGAAAATCTTCAAGATCGAGATAGCGCCGGATTACAGCGATCTCCGCCAATGTGCCGTAGGTCATCACATAGGCCAGGAAACGGACTGGATCGGACAGGGCCCGCTCGGCGCTCTCAAACCAGATAATGCGCGGCGCCAACGAAAGCAGATCAGCGTTATGCGGAAGCGGCTTCATGCCTTTTTTCCGCGCGCTCGAACAGCATTGAGGGCGGGCAATTTTCTAGGGTCGGTCGAATACACCGCCTCGCTGAGATAGTTCCGAACTTTTTTTGGCAGGTCGACCAAGCTTGAGTCGTCATGATAGGAAATGGCTTTGAGCGAACCCAGCGGGGTGAACTCATCGCCATAAATAATGGCGGCGGCGGCAAGCATTTCTGGCAAAGACAACTTGGCCTTGGTCATTAAAGCAAAAATACCGAGATAATCCTTGGTCTCGGCGCGCTGCGTTACGATCGCGGCCTTTATGCCGCCTAAATCCAACAATGAAGCGACGGGAATTTTGGGTCCGTCGGCGATTTCCGTATCAGCCACCTGTCCCAGATTGAAGTTGCCAAAAAATTGAAGTTGGATTGGGCCGCCACGATCCACTGTTACCGTGAGGCTATTGGGTGCTGTCTGGCGTACCTCAGAGCCCTTCAGATAGGGGATGGTGTCCAAGAGGGAGCGTGGCTCGAAAGTCACCGGAGAGAAAAAATCGAAGTCTACCGACTGTCGGTGGCCCAGACGCAATGCGATCGCCGTCCCGCCGTAAAGAGTGAAGTGAGAAGGCGTCTGCGCCAACTCCGGCCATAAGCGCTTCTGAGCAGACGCAGAATATCGAGGCGCGGACTAAAGACGTTTGCCATGCGCTATTCTAGCGGCTTTAGCGCACAAACGGGAGGAATCAACTCTCCCTCCACCGTGCGAAGGGGGCGCCGCTGACCGGCGGGCGAGGGCTCCTTCCGCGATTCCGCGCTACGCGAAAAATGCCCCTCACCCAAACTCACTTCCCGCACGCGGCGAGAGGAAACTAGTGCGCGCCCTTTGCCGGAAACGGCGACTCCGCGCCGCGCGCGCGATGGAATTCCGGCAAAGGTGGCGGGCCCCAGACATTGGTCGAGCCGGCGACCCAGGTCTTCGGCCGTTGCGGCGTGTCGGCATGCCACGGCCGCGGCTCGAAATAGCCAAGCTCCTCGTCGAGCATCTGATCGAGCTCGCAGAAAAACTCGATCACCTGATCGTCCGGATTGCGGTGGTAGGTGGCGATGTTGTGGCCGGGGCCGTGGCGCAGCGGCCCCCAGATGATCGGAATCTTCTTCTGCCCGAACAGGTCGCATGAGTTCTGCAGATGGATGAAATCCTTCAGCTCGAATGCCATGTGGTGCATCTTGCTGGCGGTGCCGCGGATGAAGTTCACAGTGTGATGGTCGGCATTGCAGCGCATGAACACGAAGAAATCGTCGATCCAGTCCGACACCCGGAAGCCGAGCACCTTCTGATAGAATGCCGCGGTCTTGTTCGGATCCTCGACCACCCAGGCGATATGGCCGAGTTTTAATGGCCCGACGCCGTGATGCTGCAAATGCTTGCCGAGATAGCTCCACTCCTTGAACAGCGCGATGGTGGTGCCTTTGTTGTCCTTAAACGTCAGCACCGGGCCGATGCCGGGCACCGAATCGTTACGTAGCTCGCTCTTGATGCCGTCCGTTTCCAGTTCGCGGGCAAGCGCGCCGAAATCGGAATCCGGCGCCACCTCGAACGACAGCGTGGTGCAGCGTTCGGCATCGCCCTTGTCGATCTGGATGGCGAGCTGGCCGATTTTGGTGGTGAGGAAGGCGCGATCGGTCTCGCGCTCGGCGAGAACCAGCCCCATCACCTCGGTGTAATAGTCGACGAGGCGAGAGGGGTCCGGCGTCTCGAAGGTGGCGTGTCCGATGCGGCGCGGCTTGATCATGATTTGCTCCAACCTGGAATTGCGTTTCCCTGGCCCCGAATCAATCACTGGCACCGTATTAACTCAAGGGTTTTAGCCCGGCCGTCGGCGCCGGACGACCCTTGTCCGGCAGGCTTGCCAAGCGCGCGCGATCGCGGTTTGGTCGCCAGCCAGAAGATTGACAGGGAGAGAACGCAAATGGCTGCGGCAAAATCCGCCGGCTACAAGCTCGCGACATATAAATCGGCGGAGGGCCCGCGTGCCGGCCTCGTCATCGGCGAGGAGGTGTTCGATGCCGCCAAGCTCACCGGCAAACCGGCCTATGCCACCGTCATGGGCATTCTGGCCGACTGGAAAGCGGCCGAGGGCGCGCTGAGAAAGGCGGCCGCCGGGGCGGCGAAGAGCCGGGCCAAACGGCTACCGCTGAAAAAGACCAAACTGCTGGCGCCGATCCAGGGCGGCGTCGCGATCTACTGCGCCGGCGCCAATTATGCCGACCATGCCGCGGCCATGGCGGCAAAGGAGGGCAGTCCCCCGCCGGCCGATCCGCATGAGCAGGGATTAAAGCCGTTTCACTTCCTCAAAGCGCCTGGCACCATCGTCGATCCGGGCACAACCATCGGAATTTCCCACTACGCCAAAGCCATGGATTGGGAAATCGAGCTTGCCGCCGTCATCGGCCGGCCGGCCAAGAACGTGGCGAAGGAGAAGGCGCTCGGCTATGTCGCCGGCTATATGGTTTCGAACGACCTCTCAGCCCGCGACCGCGGCCGGCGCGACGGCGTGGCGCCGACCTCGCCGTTCAAGATGGACTGGCTCAAGCACAAGAGCTTCGAGCAGTCGTGCCCGATCGGGCCCTGGATCGTGCCGGCAGGCGATATCCCGGACCCGCAAAATCTCGGTTTGAAACTGTGGGTTAACGGCGAGCTGAAGCAGGATTCCAATACGTCGAAAATGCTGTTCACTCTGGCCGAGCAGATCGAGCATTTGTCGCTCAACATGACGCTTCATCCGGGCGATCTGATTCTCACCGGCACCCCCTCCGGGACCGGGGCGGAAAGCGGCACCTTCCTCAAGGCCGGCGATGTGGTGAAAATCTGGATCGAAAAGGTCGGCGAGATCGAGAACAAGATGGCATAGGCGGACCATCGCGCCGGGCATGGCTGGGCCTTGGCTTATGCCCGTCGCGCGAGGGTTAGGTCTGTGCTAGAAGCATGGCTATTAGTCGGCGGCCTTGGCGGGCCGCCCAATCGCCCCGCCGAGGGTGAGCCGAAAAGCGAAACGCAAAATGAAACGCAAAAAGGGTGACGCGAGGGCGTAATCGAGATGGCCGAAAAATTCGTCGCAAAACTCTCGGAAATGAATAACGGCGATCGCCGCATCGTTTTTGTCGGCGACAACGAGATCGGCGTGTTCCGGCACGACGGTCAGTTCTACGCCTACAGCAATTTCTGCCTGCATCAGGGCGGTCCGGCCTGCGAAGGGCTGACCATCGCCAAGGTCGAGGAACGGCTGCGGCCGGACAAGACCTCGATGGGCCTCTATTTCTCCGAAGACGAAATGCACTTCGTCTGCCCGTGGCACGGCATGGAATACGACATGAAGACCGGCGAATGCGTCTCGGACCGCAAGCTCCGACTGAAGAGATACAAGACCGTCCAGAAGGGAGACGACCTGTATGTCGTCGCCTAAGCGCGCAACGCGATCGCCCGCGCCCAAGGCCGCCGCGAAATCGGCAGGCAGGTCGCGCCCGGCGGCGCTGCGCGCCGTCAAGCCGGCCGTGACTCCTGTCAGCGGCGTTTCCGCCGACGCCGAGCGGCTCGCCGCCGCGCTCGAACGCAGTATCGTTGACGACAAGCTCGACACCGTGTCGGCTGCGGCGCTGCAAAAGCTGATCGCCGCGGTCTGCCGCCTCTACACCGCGCGCGCCCAGTCCGGCGAGGCTTTCACGCCGGTGGCGCGCAATTCGATCACCGCCACCGACGTCATGATCACCGCAAGTGGATTGTTGCGTTCGGCCGACCTCGCCGTCTTCGAGCTCGGCATGTGGCAGAACTGGACGGGCCGCTGAAGCCTGGGCTTTGAAACTTTTGGGAACGGAGAAAACGTCATGGATCTTATTGCCGATCGCGGCCGTCGCGTAACGATCGAGGAACTCAACACCACCAGGCTCCTGTCGCATGCGCGCAAGCAGGCGCACCAGCGCAGTCTCGATGACATGGTGATCGTCGATGTCGACGCCCACCACTACGAGAACGAGAGCTACGACGAATTCCTGCCCTTCATGGAAAACGACGTGTTCCGCCAGCTCGCGCTGGCCAGCCGCACCAAGAACAACCGCGCCAGCATCACCGCGAGCCAGGTCGGCTATCAGGACATGGGCGGCCGCGTTACCCGCTATCCGATGCGCAGCTCGGAGAAAACCGAAGGGCTGAAGGGCGCGGAGCGCGACATTCAGCTCGGCCACCGCTGGATGGACGCGATGAGCGTCGACTACTCCTGCCTGTTCCCGACCGGCATGCTCAATATCGGCCTGCATCCGCAGAAGGAAATGGAAGTCGAGCTGTGCTGGGCCTATAACCGCTGGCTCACCGAAAAAATCCTGCCCGACTCCGACAATCGCTTCTTTTCGATGCTGTGCCTGCCGTTCAATTCACCGGAGGCGGCGCTGCGGCAAGTCGAGACCTTCGGCGACCGCAAGCATGTCGGCGGCTTCATGGTCACCACCGTGCGCTCCGACTGCGCGGTCTACGACAACGCCTATATGAAGCTATACCGGGCGCTGGAAGAGCGCGGCCTCGTTCTGTCGTTCCATTCCGGCCCGAATTGGGGCGAGCCGATCTACAAGAGTTGCAACCGCTTCCTCTCGGCGCACGCACTCGGCTTCACCTGGTACAACGTGCTTCACTGCACCAACTGGGTGGTCAACGGCATGGGCGAGCGCTTCCCGAAGCTGCCGGTGATCTGGATCGAATCCGGTCTCGCCTGGGTGCCGTTCCTGATGCAGAAGCTCGACCACGAATTCATGCTGCGGCCGTCGGAAGCGCCGCTCCTGAAAAAGAAGCCGTCCGATTACATGCGCGACATGTTCTATTCCTCGCAGCCGATGGAAATCCAGGACATGGGCGCGCTGGAATGCACCTTCCGCATGATCAATGCGGAGACGCAGCTCCTTTACTCGTCAGATTACCCGCATTGGGACTTCGACTTGCCGGCGACGATCTACGACCTGCCGTTCCTGTCGGAGAAGGCCAAGCACAACATTCTCGGCGGCACCGCGGCCCGGCTGTTCAAGCTGCCGCCGCGCAATGGCAAGCAGAAAGACAATCTCAAGCGGTTCGGCAATCTGACCGCGGCCGCGGCATAAGCCGCTTCTGCTAACCGTCCTTCGATCCAGAGGCCCGGCGCGCGCCGGGCCTTTTTTATTGCCCGGACGCCTGCGGATTCGGGGCTTCGAGCGACCAAATGCGGCGCAAGCGGGGCATGGAACCGGAGGTCGTTTCAAACGTTCCGAATTGAATCGATTTTTCAATCCCTTGGGCGCGGTTGTGCAATGCACAAAGTGCTGGCTTTTTCGTCATTAAACCGTTACTTCCTGCGGCAGCAGCCGATAATTGAGGGACGAGGGATGAAGCTAGTTTTAGCCGCCGGGTTCGTTTTGGGCTTTGTGAGTCTGTCCGCTTCCGCCGCCAATGCTATCGATCTTGCCGCATTGGCGCCATGCCGGCCGGCGGCGGCGAGATTTTGCGACCGGGAAGGCGGCATGAGCTGGAATAATCTTATGCGCTGCGGCGCGACGCTGGCCGCCCATAGCTGGCGCGTCGGCGACGAGTGCCGCGCGGTGTTACGCAAATATGGTCAGCTCTGATCCGATCGGCGGCCTCGCACCCATTCTGTAGCGTAGTTGCGTAGTACAAAACCCCGGCGCCATGGCGCCGGGGTTTTTGTTTGAGAGCATGTCCCGCAAAGGTGGAAGCCGGTTTAGCCGCGAGTGTCCGGCCCTGATAAGATGAGCAAAATACTCGGGGGACGCCATGAGCGACGATATCCACGAAGTTTATGCCATTCGCTACGGCCATCATGCGCGTCGGTCGCCGGAGAATTTTATCGGCGGCGATCTGCATGATGTGCTGCAGCCGCTCGATTTCTTCGTTTGGGCGATCGTCGGTCCGTCCGGTACAATCGTCCTCGACACCGGTTTCGACGAGGCGATGGGCAAGAAGCGCCAGCGCGAAATGCTCAGGCCGGTGCGTGACGGGCTTGCCGCGCTTGGCGTAGCGCCGGACGACATCAGAGACGTCATCATCAGTCATCTGCATTACGACCACTGCGGCAACTACGATCTGTTTCCGCAGGCGCGCTATCACCTGCAGGATCGCGAGATGGCCTACGCGACCGGGCGCTGCATGTGCCACCAGGCGCTGCGCGCGCCGTTCGAGGTCGAAGATGTCGTCGCCATGCTGCGCAAAGTGTTCGCCGGGCGCTGTGCTTTCCACGATGGTGACGATGAGATCGTTCCCGGCGTCACCGTGCACCATATCGGCGGCCATTCGAAGGGGCTGCAAAGCGTGCGGGTCAACACGCGGCTCGGCCCGATCGTGCTCGCCGCCGACGCCTCGCATCTTTACGCCCATATGGATGGCGGCCGGGTGTTTCCGCTCACCCATAATGTCGAGGAGGTGGTCGAAGGTTATGCCAGGCTGAAAAAGCTGGCGGCGGTGCCCCGTCACGTCGTGCCCGGGCACGACCCGCTGGTGCTGGCGCGCTATCCCGCGGCTAAGCCTGGCCTCGAAGGTTGGATCGCCCGGCTCGATGCCGAGCCGAAACCGGGCTGAAAGGCTAAAAAATACCGCGTTGCACCGCGTGTGCGGTGCAGCAAGGATGCCAGCGCGGGTTTCCGCGTGCATGCAAGTTCCCGCGCTTAATTAAACTGACAACTATTATTTCTAAATTGACCTTTCTGCGCGCCGAAGGGGCTTCGCGCGCGTATTTTTGCCGGGAGCGTTCCATGCAGGCTTTGCTGTTGCCGCTGCAGCCGCGGTTCATCATCTACACGCTGGTCGTGCTGGCGGCGCTCGCACTCGGGCTCGAGTTCTGCTTCGGCTTCCGGTCGCTGTTGATCGACATTCCCCTCGTCGTGTGCATTGCATTGGCCGTGATCGGCACCGTCGACATCTTTCAGAAGCGTCATGCGGTGCTGCGCAATTATCCGTTGTCGGCGCATATCCGTTTCATCCTCGAGGAAATTCGTCCGGAAATCCGGCAATATTTCCTGGAAAGCGAAAAGGACGGCACGCCATTCTCGCGCGACAAGCGCGCGATCGTCTATCAGCGTGCCAAGCGGGCTTTGGACAAGCGACCGTTCGGCACCCAGAACGACGTCTATGCTTCGGGCTTCGAATGGCTCGACCATTCGATGGCGCCAAGGCCGGTGGTCAAGGAGCCGTTCCGCATCGTCATCGGCGGAGCGGATTGCGAGAAGCCGTATTCGGCGTCGATCTTCAATATTTCGGCGATGAGCTTCGGCGCGTTGAGCAAAAACGCCATCCTGGCGCTTAATGCCGGCGCCAAGAAAGGCAATTTCGCCCACGATACCGGCGAGGGCGGCTACAGCCCCTATCATCGCCAGCACGGCGGCGACATCATCTGGGAAATCGGCTCCGGCTATTTTTCCTGCCGCAAGGACGACGGCACGTTCTGCGCCGACAAGTTCGCCGCCAACGCGGCGCAGGATCAGGTCAAAATGGTCGAACTCAAGCTCAGCCAGGGCGCCAAGCCTGGCCATGGCGGCGTTTTGCCCGGCGCCAAAGTCAGCGCCGAGATCGCACAGACGCGCGGCGTGCCGCTCGGCGTCGACTGCATTTCGCCGTCGCGGCATTCGGCGTTTTCGAGCCCCATCGAGATGATGCAGTTCATCGCCACCATGCGGCGGCTGTCGGGCGGCAAGCCGGCGGGATTCAAGCTTTGCATCGGCCATCCGTGGGAGTTCCTCGCCATCTGCAAGGCGATGCTGGAAACCAGAATCTATCCCGACTTCATCGTCGTCGACGGCAAGGAAGGCGGCACCGGTGCCGCGCCGCTGGAGTTTACCGATCATCTCGGCATGCCGCTGCGCGAAGGCCTGAACTTCGTGCACAACGCGCTCGTCGGCATCAACGCGCGCGGCCGCATCAAGCTCGGCGCCAGCGGCAAGATCATCTCCGCCTTCGATGTCGCGCGCGTCATGGCGCTCGGCGCCGACTGGTGCAATTCGGCCCGCGGCTTCATGTTTGCACTGGGCTGCATCCAGTCGCAGTCGTGCCACACCGACCGCTGCCCGACCGGCGTCTCGACTCAGGATCCGGCGCGCCAGCGGGCGCTAGTGGTGCCCGACAAGGCCGAGCGCGTCTTTAATTTCCAGCGGGCGACGATCGAGGCGTTGGCTGAACTGGTCGCGGCAGCGGGGCTCGATCATCCGGCCGAGTTCGCGCTGGCGCATTTTTCGCGGCGCGTATCGCAGCATGAGGTGAAAAGCTTCGCCGAGCTTTATCCGGTGCTCAAGCCGGGCGAACTCATCGCCGGCACCGCAGACCCACGCTATGCAACCGCGTGGGCCATGGCCCGCGCGGAAGAATTTCGCGCTTTGCCGCGGGCGGCGTAAGTCAGCTTGTCACGCTATCTAACCTGCGCGATAGTAAAATCAGCTAAAAAAAGCATAGGGGAGGGAGTACCGATGCGATACCGCGTCATGCCTCGGATTGCAGGCCTAACGGCCGGACTCATAACGGCGTTGGCCGCCATTAGCGCTCAGGCCGCCCAGCCCTATGAAATAACCGTCTTGGAATCCACTCCCGGGTTTTTCGATCTGCCGCTGCGCAACGCCATTGCGGACTTCGCCCCCAAGTTGAACCTTGATGTAAAGCTGATCACTGTCACGGGCGGCGGCGGATTGGCCACCGAGTTTGAAGGCGGCACCGGCGATGTGGCCATGGTCGCCGCCGATACGCCGTTGCGCCTGGCGCAAGCCAATGCCGTTCCCGGCGGGGTGACTATCATTGGCACGAACATGACGAACATGCTGTACGCGCTCGTCGCCAAGCAGGGATCCTCTTATCACGCATTGGAAGACCTGCGTGGAACCAATGTAGGAATTACCGGCGCCGGCGCAGCCAGCGAGGTTGTGTTGAAATGGGCGCTCAAGACCAAAGCCCACTTGGATCCCAGCGTCATGCACCTCGTGCCGCTTGGGCCACCGCCAACCATTCTGCAGGGCATCGTCCGCGGCGCCGTGGCGGCAGGGACGCTGTTCAGTCCGGCGCTTGATCAGGGTCTCGGTCAGCATGAAGTCCAAATGGTGTTTGACTTCCGCGATTATCATTATGCGCAAAACGTATTCATGGTGCGCACGAATGGTGTGAAGAAAGATCCCGAGCCGTTTCGGCTTCTCATGCAAGCGTACAACGAAGCCGTCCAGCGCATGTACGCGGATCCGACCTATGCTGTGTCGACGGCGCAGAAATTCTGGGGCCAAGGCACGGCCGCAGACGTCTTGAAGTCGGAATTGGATTTCTACATGAAGGACGAATGGAAAGAGACGCGATTTACGCGCGAACTCTATGACGCCTGCAAGGACGTGCTGTTGAATTCGGGCGACTTTCCGACCAACGATTTTCCGAGTTACGAGTCCCTCACGCAGAGCGCTCCCCACACCTAGTGGTCCGATTCTAACATTCGCAACCCCGTCCGACATGCCGTTATGCGAATGTTAGAATCAAAGGACCACTGGCAAATGTAAGTCCTAGTGGAGCTTTGGAGTTGACATTCGCTTCACGAGTTTGCGGCTGGGTGGATAGCGGATGTCAAATCCGCTCCACTAGCCGCTTATGCCGTTAACGGCCGTGGATGCGAGCCGCAGCAGCTTGGTGGTGAAGAACGCCTCGGTGCATTATCCGCCGCGGGGCGTGCGACAGGTATCGAACGCGCCGGCAGTGACCGATGTGAGCTTCTCGGTTGCGGCCGGCGAGTTCGTCGCCATTGTCGGTCCAAGCGGCTGCGGCAAGTCCACCCTCCTCAAGGCGATCGCTGGATTGGTGCCGCTGACATCCGGCAGCATCGCCTTCGGCAGCGGTCTCGAAACGCGCGTCGGCTTCGTCTTCCAAACCGACGCGCTGTTGCCCTGGAGTACCGCCAGCAGCAATATCGAATTGGCTCTCCGACTGGCGGGCGCATCGGCCGCGACGGCGCGAACGCGTGCGCGCGCGTTACTCGCCCACGTCGGATTGGAAAATGCCGCAGATTTGTTTCCCGGACAGCTATCCGGCGGCATGCGAAAACGCGTCGCCATCGCGCGCGCGCTCGCTTACGACCCCGCTGTCTTTCTGATGGACGAATCCTTCAGCGCGCTTGACGCCCAAACCCGCATCCACGTCGGCAATTTTTTCCTGAGCTTGCTCGCAGAGTCTCAACAAACGGTGGTGTTCGTGACCCATGACATCGAAGAGGCCGTCGCACTGGCGGACCGCGTGCTCGTTATGTCGCATGGCCCCGGAAGGATCGAGTGTGAAATCGCCGTCCCACTGCCGCGTCCGCGCGACTACCATGCCAGTCGCTTTGTCGCCGGTTTCGACGATCTGCAGCGCCGTGTTTGGAATGCGTTGCCGGCTACGCGGGAGCTGGAGCTGTGACAGGTGATCTACGCTCGGCCCGAGGGACAACCGGCGCGTTTTTGCGGTTCTCGCCTCATGTCGCCTCCTGGCTCCTTGCGCTTGTTCTGATTGTGAGCTGGCAGATCGCAGCGGACACAGATCCCGGCATGGCATCGCTCGCAAGCTCGCCATTGCTCGTGACCGATCGATTGATAACAATGGCGGAGAACGGCGAACTTTGGCACAATCTGCTACCGACGCTGGAAGAGACGCTGGGGGGGCTGTTTCTTGGGCTTGCGGTCGGTGTCTGCGGCGGAGTGCTCATGGCTCGATCAAGGTTCGCCGCCACCGTCTTGGACCCCTACGTCATCGGTCTCAACGGCCTACCACGCGTGGCGCTGGGGCCGTTCTTTGTTGTCTGGTTTGGCATCGGCATTCTGTCGAAAGTTCTTCTCGCCGTCTCGATCGTCTTTGTTGTGGTGCTGTTCAACACCCGCGAAGGCATTGAAAGCATTGATCGCGACTTGGTGGACGCGTTGCGCAGCATGCGCGCGAGCCGGTGGCAGATGCTGCGGCATGTGTTGATCCCGTCGCTTATTCCATGGTTGCTCGCCGCCACCAAGATTGGAATCGGTCTGGCGCTTACCGGCGCGGTGGTGGGAGAGCTTGTTGGCGCCAGCGCCGGCCTTGGCTGGTACATCACCAACTCGCTGAATGTCATCGATATGACGGGAGCGGTCACCGCTCTTCTCATCATGGCGGTCGTGGCGATGGCGATGTACTACGCCGTCCTTCTCATAGAGCGACGGCTCCTGGCGTGGCGCCCGGCGGCGACGGGACGTTGACGCCAGCCGCTGCGCCTTGCCGGAAGTCGGAGGATTCGGGGCGCTACGCCAGGCGGCGTGCTCAACTCCCACTTGCCGCCTGCCGGCCAAAGCGCGACTATCGTGCAACGGGCGTCAAGACCCGCCAAATAAATCAGAGACATCCTCCGGGAGGAATTCCATGCGCTATCAGCTTAAGATGCTGAGGTTCGCCACCATGCTCGGTGTCGTGCTCGGCGTCACCGCCGCGCGCGCGGCGCCGTTTATGATCGTCGGCGACGACGAAAAGGACACCTTTAACAACGGCAAGGCGATCATTTCGCCGGCCGGCAAGGATTCAGTGCTGATCGTCGACGTCGCCAACCCGCTCGATCCCAAAATCGTCGCCAACCTGCCGCTGAAGAATTCGGTGGTCGGTCCGCCGGTCAATCTCGACATCGATCCGACCGGCTCGATCGCCATTGTCGCCGACTCGATGGATTCGGTGAAGGATGGCGACAACTGGAAATTGGTGCCGGACAACAAAATTTACGTCATCGATCTAAAAGCGAAGCCGGCCAAGCTCATCAATACTATCGAAGGTCCGAAACAGCCTTCGGGTCTGTCGATCAATCCAGCGGGCAACCTCGCCCTCGTAACCAATCGCGCCGACAAATCGATCTCAGTACTGACCATCAGCGGCACCGACGTAAAGCTCGCCGGCACCGTCGATATGGGCGATGAGGTCACCGCCGTCGTCTTCACGCCGGACGGCAAGCACGCCCTGGCGACCAAGGCGGCGGCCAACAAGGTCGCGCTGCTCGATGTCGACGGCGACAAGGTCACCTACACCAAGCGCGATCTGCCGGTCGGGATCTACCCCTATAACATCGCCATGTCGCCAACGGGCACCATCGCGATAACGGCCGATAACGGCAACAGCGGCTCGTCCGACGGCAATGTCGACACGGTCAGCGTCATCGACCTGACCGCCAAGCCGGTGCGGGTGATCGACCACATCACGGTGCCGGACAGCCCGGAGGGAATTGCGATCAGCCCCAAGGGCAACGTTGCCGTTGCTGTCGAAGCCACCGGCTCCAACAAGAGCAAGGACGAGTTCTATTATCACTCGGACGGCGTAGTGACGGTGTTGAAGATCGACGGCAAGAAAGTAACCAGGCTCAACGACATCGAGGTCGGCGCCCTGCCTGAAGCCGTCGCCTTTACGCCCGACGGCAAGTACATCTATGTCGGTAATTATTCCGACCGCGACTTGTCGATCCTGCGCGTCGACGGCACCAAGGTCAGCGACACCGGCAGGCGCTTCAAAGTGCCGGGACAGCCGGGCTCGATGCGCATGAGCCCGCACTGAGGGTTCGTCTTCCCGCCGACATGTAGGCCCGCGGCAATCGCCGCCGCGGGAACTATTCTCGACGCCGCGACGTTTTCCAGTGCCGCGGAAAATGTCGTCATGATTTTGCAGCTCAATCCGCCCTTGCCGATGGTCACGCCGAAAGGCGAGGGTTGGGCGCATTTTCTCATCGATTACGGCCCGGAATCGGCCCTGTTCTGGGTGGTGTTCATGGACGAGGACGGCGCCTGCTGGACGGTGCCTAACCCGGAAGTACGCATCTACAAGAACTGGACGCTCGGCCGGCAGCGCCCGGAAGACGCGCGCAAGCCGCAAGAGCAACCGGCGGCCGCGGCCGCTTCGCCGTCGGCGCCGCGTTTCCGGCCGAGCCTCGCCCATCAGTCAGATAGCTGACATTGCGATGGCGCCCCCCAAGCTGAAAGTTCTTGCCTTCAACTGCAGCCTCAAAAGCGCGCATGCCAAGGAGAAGTCCTCGACCGATGCGCTGCTCAAGCAGCTCATGGACGAACTGGAGGAGCACGGCGCCAACGGCGAGGTGATCCGCGCCGTCGATTTCGAGATCAAGCCCGGCGTATCGTCCAACGAGGGCGCTGACGATGCGTGGCCGCGATTGCGCCAGCGCGTCATCGAGTCCGACATTATCATTATCGCCACCCCGATCTGGCTCGGCCAGCCGTCGAGCGTCGCCAAGCGGGTGTTGGAGCGCATGGATGCGTTTCTCGACGAAACCGACAAGGCGGGCCGCATGCCGTCCTATGGCAAGGTCGCACTCGCGGTCGTCGTCGGCAACGAGGACGGCGCGCACCATACCGGCGCGGAGCTGTTCCAAGCGCTGATCGAAGTCGGCTTCACCATTCCGCCCGGCGGCATGACCTATTGGGTGGGCGAGGCCATGGGCAGCAAGGAATACAAAGATTTGTTGAAGACGCCCAAGGTGGTCGGCGAGTGGAATCCAATGCTGGCGTCGAACGCCGCGCATCTTGCGCGGCTGCTCAAGCGAAAGAATTATCCAGGCGTATAAGCGCCGTGCCGGCGCGGAACCCGGCCGTCCTGCCGCCCGGTTATTGCGAAAAATCGACTCAGTTCCGAAGTGGAGAACGATCATGAAGGCGATCCGCTTTCACGCTTTCGGCGGCTCGGGCGTCCTGAAAATGGAGGAGTTGCCCCGTCCCGACCCTGGCGAGGAGGAATTGCTGGTCAAAGTCATGGCGGCGGGCGTGAACCCCGTCGACTACAAGATTCGCGAAGGTAAATATCCCGCCGTCAAAGCCGACAAGCTGCCTTATGTGCCGGGGCGCGATATTGCCGGCACCGTCGTGGCGACCGGCGGACTGGTCGACGACTGGAAACGGAGCGACGAAGTCTACGGCATGCCGGGCATCGAACGCGGCGGCTATTGCGAGTTCGCAATCTTGAGGGCATCGGAAGCCGCGCCCAAGCCGCGCATGCTGGATTTCGTCGCGGCCGCGGCCGTGCCGCTCGCCGGCCTCACCGCCTGGCAAGGCTTGTTCCAGTACGGCGAGCTCAAGGCCGGACAGCGCGTGCTGATTCACGGCGGCGCGGGCGGCGTCGGCCATCTGGCCATCCAGTTCGCCAAAGCGAAAGGCGCTTATGTCATCACCACGGTGTCCACGCAGCATGTCGATTTCGTGCGCAGCCTCGGCGCCGATGAAGTGATCGACTACAAGGCGCAACGCTTCGAGGACGTCGTCAAGGACGTCGATCTCGTCTACGACCTGATCGCCGGCGAGACGCAGGAGCGATCGTGGAACGTTGTACGCCGCGGCGGCACGATGGTATCGACGCTCGCCGAGCCGTCACAGGATAAGGCCCGTATCAAAGGCGTGCGCGCGATGCGCTACACCGCCAAGGAAAACGGCAGCGAACTGGAAGAGATCGGCCGTCTGATCGACGAGGGCAAGGTCAAACCGAAGATCGCCAGAACCTACGGCCTAGCGGAGGCGGCAAGCGCCCAGGATTTTGTCGAGCAAGGCCACACCGAGGGGAAAGTCGTCCTGAAGATCGCGGGGTGATGCCGGATGTGCCGAAGCCGCCGGGCTGCAACGACATTTCCGCAACCGCTTGGCCGGACTCGGGTTATTAAGTCGCGCCGATTTCGCGCGGTCATTATCGATTGTAGATCGATCATTGGAGGCAACAGATGGCAAAGAAGAGGAAACGCAAATATTCGCGCGGCGCCGGGCGCGACGTGGAAAGCGAGATGCGCCGCTTCAAGCGCGGCACCGCCAAAAGCGGGAAGGGCGGTAAAGGCGGCAAGGTGAAAAGCCGCAAGCAGGCGATCGCGATCGGTCTGTCGAAGGCGCGCAAGGAAGGCAAAAAGGTTCCGCGCAAGCCCTCATAACAAGGCGCCGCCGGTCCGCTCGACAAACCGACGTTGTCCGGGTCTGCAATGCTTTTGCTGAAGCTGGCCCGTTCTGGCCGAAAGTGCCGGCTAAGCGCGGGGCGGACTTATTGTCACGGCACTTCTCAGTCTGCTTGCAGCGCGATAGGCTTGCGCTGTTCTTAGAGCATGATCCGGAAAAGTGGATGCCGGTTTTCCGAAAAGATCATGCTCCAATCGAGAATCTTAGACCATGATCCGACTGCCCGTCGGATCACGGTCTAAGGGGCTCGGCCGGAGACCCGCCTATGGCAATCCCGCGTCGGAAATTGTTGCGTCTCGCCGCGGCTGTTCCGGTCGCTTGCGCCGTTCCGAAAGCCGCATTCGCGCTCGATTATCCGGCGCGGCCGGTCCATATCTTCAACGGCTTCGGCGGCGGCAGCACGCCCGATCTGGTGTCGCGACTGGTCGGCCAATGGCTGTCGGAGAAGCTGCGTCAGTCCTTCATCGTCGAGAACCGGGTCGGCGCCGGCGGCAATGTCGCGGCCGGCGCGGTCGCAAAATCAGCGCCGGACGGCTACGCGCTGCTCACCTCCGTTACCGCCGATGCGATCAACGCCTCGCTGTACAAAAAGTTGGATTTCGATTTCGTCAAGGATTTCGTGCAGGTTGCCGGCGTCATCCGGCTGCCGATGGTGCTCCTGGTCAATCCGTCGTTTCCGGCCAAGACGCTTAAGGACTTCATCGCTTACGCCAAGGCCAATCCCGGCAAGATCAATATCGCTTCGCCCGGCGTCGGCACGCCGATGCATGTGGCGATCGAGCTTCT
>JBARER010000020.1:0-3981 GCA_049796395.1 Xanthobacteraceae bacterium | reverse complement strand
TGCCTTCGAGGACGCCTTCAACAGCGCCTTCATCCGGCACCACTTTCGGCTCGGTCGCAAGCTTGTAGCCGTTATCGGTGACGATCTTGCTGTTGGCTTCGCGCACCGTGGCCTCAATGACTTCGGCCATCGCCGACTTGCCGTAGATGCGCTTGAGATGCGCCACCGGCACTTTGCCCGGGCGGAAGCCGCGAAGCTGCACGCGGCCCTTCAATTCGTCGAGCTTCTCGCTGACCTTGGCCGCAAGATCGCTGGCGGGAACGACGACGCGATATTCGCGCTTAAGACCGTCGGTTGCGGTTTCGGTAACTTGCATTGGCACTACTCTTCACGGCTCGAGTCCGAGCGAAATCCCGGCCTAAGTTCTGAAAAACCGCCCGGCTGGTGCGGGCGGAGGGGCTCGAACCCCCACGACTTTCGTCACGGGAACCTAAATCCCGCGCGTCTACCAATTCCGCCACGCCCGCTAACCCGCAGGGCGGCCTCGCCGGCGCGGTCTACATCATGCAGGGCCGCCAAGCTACCACAAAATGCGGCCGGCCGGGCCGTGCGCATGCGCAGATTTCAGTCGAGTAAACGCCGGTAAACCTGTGGCAGCACTTCGGGTAAATCTTCGGCTATGAGGCCGGGTCCGAATACGCCGGCGGCTTGGCCGTGAAGCCAGACCGCTGCCGAGGCGGCCTCGAAGGCTGGCATGCCCTGCGCCAAGAGACCCGTGATAATCCCGGTGAGTACATCGCCGGCGCCGGCAGTAGCGAGATAAGCCGGCGCGTTGCCCGCAATCGAGGCGCGGCCGTCGGCCGAGGCGACCACCGTGTCGGCTCCCTTGAGCACCACGATCGCGCTTGTCAGCCTCGCCGCGAGGCGCGCCCGTTCGAGCTTCGAGCCGGCTTTAGCGTTCTCATCCAATGAACCGAAATACCTTGCGAATTCTCCCTCGTGCGGCGTCATGACCGTGGCGTTGCCCGAGCGCGCCTTGACTGCCTTGGCAAGGCGTTGCGGCGCCTCGGCAAAGCTCGTCATTGCATCGGCGTCGAGCACGACCGCGCGGTCGCCCGCCAGCGCGGCCAGCACCCGCTCACAGGTTGTCTCGTTGACGCCAATGCCGGGGCCAATGGCCACCGCATTGAAGCGCCGGTCACCGAGGAAGGTCGCAAGCTCTGCCGCGCCATCCACGGGACGCACCATGACAGCGGTATTGGCCGCGGCATTCACCGGCAGCGCCTCGCGTGGGCTGGCCAGAGTCACAAGCCCTGCCCCCGCGCGCAAGGCGCCGCGGGCGGCCAGCCGCGCGGCCCCCGTCGACCACGACGGACCCGACACCACTACGGCGTGACCCCGGTCGTATTTGTGCCCGGCAAAGCGCGGCACTGGAAACGTGGCGCGCCACAATGCCGGAACGTTCTCAAACGTCGCTGGCGCGATGCTCTCCAGCACGGCTGCCGGTATGCCGATATCGGCGACGCTCAGAGTGCCGCAATGCAGCCGGCCGGGCAGCAGCAGATGCGCGGGCTTCTTGCGAAAGAATGTGACGGTATGGGTCGCATTAACGGCCGAGCCCATTGCCACTCCCGAGGTGCCATTGATCCCGCTCGGCAGATCGACGGCGATGATCGCGGCGCTTTGCGCGTTCATCGCCTCGATCATGGCGCGCGGCAACCCTTCAACCGGCCGATCAAGGCCGGCGCCGAACAGTGCGTCGACGATGATTTCGGCATCGGCGAACCTGCCGGGCTCAGCGGCCGCAATGGGACCGGCCCATGCTTTGGCCGCGAGCGCGGCATCGCCCTTGAGGGTTTTGACGTCGCCGACCAGCAACAGCTCGACGGCGAACCCAACCGCCGCAAGCAGCCTTGCCACGACAAATCCGTCGCCGCCGTTATTCCCTGGCCCGGCGACCACGACGACGCGGCCGCCGCCCGGCCGGCGTGCGACGACCGCCTCGGCGACCGCAGCGCCGGCATTTTCCATCAACCTGATGCCGGCCACGCCCCCGGCTATCGCCAACCGGTCGGCCTGCGACATTTCGGGGTTGCTCAGAATTTCAATCATCGCTGCACCATAGCCAAGCGCAGACGAAATTGTCGCTCCCCCGCACATCGCCTTGGCAGTTGACGACATATTGGGCAGCGTGCCTAGTTTGTTGGCGGCAGCCTATTCGGAGGGGCCCCGGAACCTGTCAGACCATGTTCTAGTTTACTGATCCGACTAATGATTCCGCGCGCGAAAGGCCTTGGCACGGGACCTGCTAACCAAGGCTCGGTTCCGCGGATGATTTGCTCACCAGGGAGCCGGGAGAAGAGACGCGATGAAGAAGATCGAGGCGATCATCAAGCCATTCAAGCTCGACGAAGTGAAGGAGGCACTGCAGGAGGTCGGTCTGCAAGGCATTACGGTCACCGAAGCCAAGGGTTTCGGCCGCCAGAAGGGCCACACCGAACTCTACCGTGGCGCCGAATACGTGGTCGATTTTCTCCCCAAGGTGAAGATCGAGATTGTGCTCGGTGACGACTTGGTCGAAAAAGCAATTGAGGCGATCCGTCGTGCCGCTCAGACCGGGCGGATTGGCGATGGAAAAATTTTCGTCTCGAACATTGAGGAAGCGATCCGGATCAGGACAGGGGAATCCGGAACAGACGCCATCTGACTTTGAATTTCCGGCCCTCTGCGCACGCCGGCTGGCCGACAGCAAATGGTGCGCCAGACGCCAAACAAACACCACGAAAGGTACGCCTGCCATGACGACGCCCAAGAATGTCATGAAGATGATCAAGGACAGCGATGTAAAATACGCTGATTTCCGCTTCACCGATCCGCGCGGCAAGTGGCAACACGTCACTTTCGACATCGGTATGATCGAGGAAGATACGTTTGCCGAAGGGCAGATGTTCGACGGCTCGTCGATCGCCGGCTGGAAAGCAATCAACGAATCCGACATGTGCCTGATGCCGGACCCATCGTCGGCCTGCATCGATCCGTTTTTCGCCGAGACCACGCTGGTCCTGGTCTGCGACGTGCTCGAGCCGACCACCGGCGAGCCTTATAACCGCGACCCGCGTGGCATCGCCAAGCGCGCCGAAGGCATGGTGAAATCGCTCGGCGTCGGCGACACGATCTTTTTCGGACCGGAAGCCGAGTTCTTCGTGTTCGACGACGTCAAGTACAAGGCCGAGCCCTATAACACCGGCTACAAGCTCGACTCCGTCGAGTTCCCGAGCAATTCCGACACCGAATATGAAGGCGGCAATCTCGGCCACCGCGTGTGGACCAAGAAAGGCTATTTCCCGGTGCCGCCGCAGGATTCGGTGCAGGACATGCGTTCGGAAATGCTCGCCGCCATGGCGCGCATGGGCGTCAAAGTGGAGAAACACCACCACGAAGTCGCCTCGGCGCAGCACGAACTCGGCATGAAGTTCTCGCCGCTGACGATGATGGCGGACCAGCTGATGATCTACAAATATTGCATCCAGCAGGTCGCGCAGGTCTACGGCAAGACCGCGACCTTCATGCCGAAGCCGATCTACGGCGACAACGGCTCGGGCATGCATTGTCACCAATCGATCTGGAAGGGCGGCAAGCCGGTATTCGCCGGCAACAAATACGCCGATCTGTCGGATACCTGCCTGTCCTACATCGCCGGCATCATCAAGCACGCCAAGGCGATCAACGCTTTCACCAATCCGACCACCAATTCCTACAAGCGGCTGGTGCCGGGCTTCGAGGCGCCGGTGCTGCTTGCCTATTCGGCGCGCAACCGTTCGGCGTCGTGCCGCATCCCTTACACGACCAACCCGAAGGCCAAGCGGGTCGAGGTGCGTTTCCCCGATCCGCTGGCCAATCCGTACCTCGCCTTTGCGGCGATGCTGATGGCCGGCCTCGACGGGGTGAAGAACAAGCTCGATCCGGGCGAAGCAATCGACAAGGATCTCTACGATCTGCCGCCGAAGGAATTGAAGAAGATTCCGACCGTGTGCGGCTCGC
>JBARER010000019.1:0-13991 GCA_049796395.1 Xanthobacteraceae bacterium | reverse complement strand
CGTCAAGCCGGCGATCCGGCTCAAGGCCCCGCTCACCGGCGAGACCGTCATTGAAGATCAGGTGCAGGGCCGCGTCGTCTGGCAGAACGAAAACCTCGACGACCTCGTGCTGCTGCGCTCCGACGGTACGCCGACCTACATGCTGGCCGTCGTCGTCGACGACCACGACATGGGTGTGAGCCACATCATCCGTGGCGACGATCATCTGACCAACGCGGCGCGGCAGAAGCAGATTTACGACGCGCTCGGCTGGACGGTGCCGGTGATGGCGCACATTCCGCTGATCCACGGGCCGGACGGCTCGAAGCTGTCGAAGCGCCATGGTGCGCTCGGCATCGATGCCTATCGCGCGATGGGTTATCTGCCGGCGGCGCTGCGCAATTACCTGGTGCGGCTCGGCTGGAGTCATGGCGATCAGGAAATATTCTCCACCGACGAAATGATCGCTGCGTTCGACCTGCCGCAGATCGGCCGCTCGCCGGCGCGCTTCGACTTTGCCAAATTGGAAAGTCTCAACGGCCACTACATTCGGCAAAGTGAGGACAGCGTCCTGCTGGCCGCCATCGACCAGTTGTTGCCGCATATTGCCGGTGGCGAGGCCATTGCCGCCAAACTGACGCCGGAGGTCCGCGCGCAGTTTCTAGCCGCCATGCCGAGCCTCAAGGAACGCGCCAAGACGCTGCTCGATCTCATTGACGGTGCACATTTTCTGTTGACGGACCGGCCGATCCCGCTGGACGACAAAGCCGGCGCTTTACTCACCGCGGAGGCGCGCTCGCTCCTCGCCGCTATCACAGCAGAACTCGCTGCCGTCGAGCCGTGGACCGGCGAAGCGACCGAGCAGGCGGTTCGGCTGTTCGCCGAGAAGAAGGGCGCCAAGCTCGGCGCGGTGGCGCAGCCATTGCGCGCCGCGCTCACCGGCCGCACCACCTCGCCGGGCATATTCGAAGTGCTGACCGTGCTCGGCAAGCCGGAAAGCCTGGCCCGCCTCGGCGATCAGGCGCGCCAAAGCAGTTAGCCGGCCGATGGCAGCAAAGTACTGACGGCAATGCATATGTCAGTTGCACAAATTTTGCCCTGCCCGGCGCTACCGCCGCTTTCACAGGCTATTATCTTGCAGTGCACACGGTGTTGCGCTACGGCAATATACCGGGTCGAAGGGTGCCCCAGCCGCTTTGCGGGGCCGTGAAAGCGGTCTGCCAATCCCGGCTGCTAGACAATCGAGGCAAGTATCATGGACGCGAAAACCGGCGCCAATATCAAAACCGCTAAGCTGACGGTCGGCGACAAGAATTATTCGTTCCCGGTCTACGATGGCACGATCGGTCCCGAGGTGATCGACGTCAGCAAGCTGTATGCCGAGACCGGCATGTTCACCTACGACCCCGGCTTCACCTCGACCGGAAGCTGCGAATCCAAGATCACCTATATCGACGGCGACGAGGGCATCCTGCTCTATCGCGGCTATCCGATCGCCGATCTCGCCGAGCACGGCGACTTCCTCGAAACCTGCTACCTGTTGCTGTACGGCGAATTGCCGACCGCGAACCAGAAGGCCGACTTCGTCGATCGCGTCGTGCATCACACCATGGTGCACGAACAGATGAGCCGGTTCTTCAACGGCTTCCGCCGCGACGCCCACCCGATGGCGGTGATGGTCGGTTCGGTCGGCGCGCTGTCGGCGTTCTATCACGACTCCACCGACATCACCGATCCGGAACAGCGGATGATCGCCTCGATCCGCATGATCGCCAAAATGCCGACGCTGGCGGCGATGGCCTACAAATATTCCGTCGGCCAGCCGTTCATCTACCCGGACAACAAGCTCGATTACGCCTCGAACTTCCTGCGCATGTGCTTTGCCGTACCGTGCGAGGAATACCGGCCGAATCCGGTGCTGGCGCGCGCGATGGACCGCATCTTCACGCTGCACGCCGACCACGAGCAAAACGCCTCGACCTCGACGGTGCGGCTCGCCGGCTCGACCGGGGCCAATCCGTTCGCCTGCATCGCCGCCGGCATCGCCTGCCTGTGGGGCCCGGCGCATGGCGGCGCCAACGAAGCGGCGCTGAAAATGCTGGGCGAGATCGGCAGCGTCGACCGCATTCCGGAATACATCAAGCGCTCGAAGGACCCGAAGGATTCGTTCCGCCTGATGGGCTTCGGCCACCGCGTCTACAAGAATTACGATCCGCGCGCCAAGATCATGCAGAAGACCAGCTACGAGGTGCTCAACGAACTCGGCATCAAGGATCCGCTGCTCGACGTCGCCATGGAGCTGGAAAAGATCGCGCTGCACGACGAGTATTTCATCGAGAAGAAGCTGTACCCGAATGTCGATTTCTATTCGGGCATCACGCTGCGCGCGATGGGCTTCCCGACCACGATGTTCACCGTGCTGTTCGCGCTTGCCCGTACCGTGGGCTGGATCGCGCAGTGGAAAGAAATGATCGAGGACCCGCACCAGAAACTCGGCCGGCCGCGGCAGCTCTATACCGGCGCCAAGGCGCGCGACTATCAGCCGGTGTCGAAGCGGAAGTAGGCATTGCGAATGGCGAAATTGCGAATAGCGAACGAACGACTTTTTCTTTCCCTATTCGCCACTCGCTATTCGCCACTCGCTGTCTGTCACCGCGCGTTGTAAGCCCACGTCATGTAGGCGCCGGCCCAGGTGAAGCCGCCGCCGAACGCCGCCAGGATCAGGCGGTCGCCTTCCTTGAGCATGTTCTCATAGTCCCACAGGCAGAGCGGGATCGTCGCCGCGGTGGTGTTGCCGTATTTGTGGATGGTGATCATCACCTGCTTGGGGTCGAGCTTCATGCGCTCGGCGGTCGCTTCGATGATGCGCTTATTGGCTTGATGCGGCACCAGCCAATCGATCTGATCGCTGGTCAAGTGGTTGCGCGCCATCAATTCGGTGGCGACCTCGGCCATGCGGGCGACGGCGAATTTATACACCGACGCGCCTTCCTGATGAACGTAATGCAGGCGCTTGGCCACCGTCTCCGCCGTCGGCGGCATGCGGCTGCCACCGGCCTTTTGATGCAGATGCGGCATGCCGGCGCCGTCGGATCGAATCACCGTGTCGATGACGCCATATTTGCTGCTCGGCTCGAGCAGCACGGCGCCGGCGCCGTCGCCGAACAGTACGCAGGTGGCGCGGTCGGTATAGTCGATGATGGCCGACATTTTGTCGGCGCCGACCACGATTATCTTGCGGAATTTTCCGGTCTCGATGAATTGCGAGGCGACGGTGAGCGCATAGACGAAGCCCGAGCATGCCGCCTGCACGTCGAAGCTGCCGATATTGCGGATGCCTGACATCTCGCAGATAAGATTGGCGCTCGACGGAAAGACGAAGTCCGGCGTGGTGGTCGCGCAGATCAAAAGCTCGATGTCGGCCGGCGCGGTCTTGGTCTTGCTCAAAAGGCCGCGCACCGCTTCGGCGCCCATATGCGACGTGCCGAGCCCCTTGCCTTTGAGGATCCGCCGCTCCTTGATGCCGGTGCGTTCGGTGATCCACTCGTCGCTGGTCTCGACCATCTCCGCCAGCTCGGCGTTGCCAAGCACGTCGGGTGGCACGTAACCGAACACGCCGGTGATCGCGGCCCGTAGCGAGGACTTTCGGGGCGGTCGTTTGGTCTTGCTCGCGCGGCTCATCTTCGACTTATGCGTATGATCGGCTGGATGAATCCGGCTTAGCAGGATGCTGGAAGCAATGGTAGGGCCGCCGGAAGACGGCCGCGCCGGGCGACATCGAGCACGATCGCCGCGGCTTTGGCGCTGGGCGTAGCGGCGCCAAGGCCCATGATGCCGTCGAGCCGGGCGAAGGCCTCGGTTTGCCGCCGCCGCTCGGGGGTGTCGCCGATCAGCGTTTCCATGGCGGCGGCAAGTTTCTCCGGTGTGCAATCTTCCTGCAGCAATTCCGGCACGACGTTCTCGCCGACCACAAGATTGGTCAGGATCACGCTCGGCAGCCGCGATTGCAGCCGGATCAATCGGGCGATGACCGCCTCGATGAAATGCAGCCGATAGGCTGCGACCATCGGTACGCCGGAGAGCGCCAATTCCAGCGTGACCGTGCCGGACGCCGCCAGCGCCGCGTGCGCGTTGCGGAAGGCTGTCCACTTGTCGGCCGGCTCGGTCACGATACGCGGCGGCACGCTCCAGCCGGCGACGGCATCGCGCAATTGGGAGGCGACATGAGGGACGGTGGGAATCGCCACCTCCATCGTGCCGATGCGGCCGCGAAGCCGTTCAATCGCTCCGCCGAAAATGCCGGCAAGCCTTCGGATTTCATTACGCCGGCTGCCCGGCAGAGCCAGAATGAGCGGCGGATCGGCGGATCGCCGCCGGGCCTCCTCGGCGTTGGGCCGCAATTCGCCGATCCGCTCGATCAGCGGGTGGCCGACATAGTTGCAGGGCGGCCCGCCGAGCTTGAGGTGGACCGCCGGTTCGAACGGCAGGATCGCGAGCACCTGATCGACATAGGCGCGCATCGCGCGGGCGCGTCCCGGCCGCCAAGCCCAAACCGACGGCGAAACGTAATCGATGATCGGGATTGAGGGCGTCACGCGGCGGACCTGGCGCGCCACACGATGGGTAAAATCAGGACTATCGACGATCACCAGTGCATCGGGCCGTGCGGCGACAATGGCCTGAGCGGTTTGGCGGATACGCCTGAAGATATTAGGCAGACGCCGCGGGATCGCAGTCAGCCCGATAATCGAAAGCTCATCGATCGGGAACGGGCTGACGATACCGGCAGCCGCCATCGCGTAGCCGCCGACGCCGGAAAGCTGCACGCCGTCCGGCAGCGCCTTGCGCAACGCCCCCGCCAATGCGGCGCCGAGTGCATCGCCGGACTCTTCCGCCGCAACAATGAAAATCGACAGCGGCGGCGAAGCGGCTGGCGTCATCGGGCGCCATCCTCGCGAACGCCGACGAGGAATATCTTCTCGCGATCGGCGGCCGCCATTACCGCATCGGCTTCGGCAATCATGGTCGAGCCGGCAGTGACGGCAAGACCGGCGAGGCCGGCGCGCGCGACATTCTCCACGGTGCGCGGTCCGATCGACGGCAGATCGAACCGGCGGTCCTGGCCGGGCTTGGGCGCCTTCACCAGAACGCCAACGCCCGGCGCCGAGGTGACGCGGCCAATGCGACGCAACTCGGCGAGCCGCGTGAGAAGATTGTCGGTGCCTTCCGCCGCTTCGACCGCAAGCACATGATTGTCCGCGACGACGGCCGCCTGCCCGACATCGAACGGCCCGAGCGCGGCGATCACGTCGAGCGCGCGGGCCATATCGGCGCGATCCCGCGGCGACGGCTGATGGCGGCCCAGGACGCCTTCAGGCACCAAAACCTCCGGCGCAACATCCTTGACGCCGACCACTGTAAAACCGCCGCCTTCCGCGATGCGCGCGACGCCGGATATGAGTTTGTCATCGCCGCCGCGATAGGCGCGGATGAGGCCCGGCATCGCTTTGATCGTCTGCCAGTCCAGCCGCAGTTGCGTGATCGGCGGCCGCAGCACTGTGCCGATAAACAATACGTCCCGGCATCCTTCTCCCCGCGCGAGGCGAAAAAAACGCCCCGCCTGCCCGATCGCGATCCAATGATGCGGGTAGTGCGCGAGCACCGCGGCATCCGCCCAGCCTTTGAGGCCGAACATGACCGGCCGTCGGCCGCGCTTGGCCACGGCGGCGGCGACCGCGGCCGGAAGACTCCCGCCGCCGCATATGATCGCAAGCGGAGCCATGCCGGGCTCCGCATAATCCGCGGTGGTCGGCTCAGGCGACATCGCCGGCAGGCGCATCCGCGCCGCGACGGACGCGCGGACGCATCAGCGGACGCTTGCCGCTGGCGCGAATGAAAGCGACGATTTTACCGACGATGGGATCGCCGGCGAATTCGCGATCGACCGCCTCGATGCGTTCCGTCAGGCGGCCTTCGACGAAAAACAGCGAGCGATAGGCACGGCGCAGACGGTGCATCTCGTCCTTGGTGGCGCCGCGCCGCCGCAGGCCGACAATATTGAGCCCGACCAATGCGCCGGTCTGGCCGAGCGCAAAGCCGAACGGAATGATGTCGTCGCGCGCCGCCGACATGCCCGCCATCATGACGCCTTCGCCGATACGAACGAATTGATGGATCGCCACGTGCCCGCCGAGAAACGTGTAATCGCCGACGCTGACATGGCCGCCGAGTACGACGTTATTGGCTAGCGTGACGTCATTGCCGACGTCGCAATCGTGGCCGACATGCGCTCCGACCATGAACATGCAGCGGTCGCCGACACGCGTCATGCCGCCGCCGGCTTCGGTCCCGGTATTCATCGTCACACCCTCGCGCAAATCGCAGCGCGCGCCGATAACGAGGCGGGTGGCGCCGCCGCGGTAATGGACGGATTGTGGCGGCGTGCCGAGCGAAGAAAACGGATAGACCACCGTGCCCTCTCCGATGGTCGTTACGCCCGTCAGATGAACATGTGCGAGCAGGCGCACGCCAGGGTGCAACTCGACCTGCGGGCCGACGATGCAGTAAGGACCGATGTCCACGGAGCCATCAAGGCGCGCGCCATCGGCGACGCGGGCGGTCGGGTCGATTGCCATTTAACCCTCGGCGATGACCGCGCCGACTTCGGCTTCGGCGATCAGCACGCCACCGACCTTCGCCTCGGCACGATACCACCACATGTTGCGGCGGTGCGCGATCTTGTTGACATGATATTCGACGGTATCGCCCGGCACGGCGGGCTTGCGAAACTTCGCTTTGTCGATGGTGAGAAAAAAAACCTTGGAACGCTGCTGCGTCTTCGCCTCCATGCGGCGCAAGCACAAGACGCCCGCGGTTTGCGCCATGCCCTCGATCAGCAGCACTCCGGGCATGACCGGATTGTCGGGAAAATGACCGAGAAATTGCGGTTCGTTGATCGAGACATTCTTGATGCCGATACCGTGGTCCTCGCCTTGAATGTCAACGATGCGGTCGATCATCAGGAACGGATAGCGGTGCGGCAACAGCCGCAAAATCTCCCGAATATCGGCGGCTTCCGCGGTCGTCGCGCTCATTCGGCTTCTCCCCCGGACGTCTTTTCCGATCGGCGGGCGTTGCGCACCAGGCGGCGCAGCAAAGCGACCCCGCGCTTCCAATCGAGCCCCGGCTCGGCCGGAAATCCGCCCCAGCGCGCGCCGGGCGGAACGTCGGTCATCACTCCGGCTTTTCCGCCCAATACGGCGCCGGTGCCAATGGTGATGTGATCCGCAACGCCTACTTGGCCGGCCAGCACCGCGAAATCTCCAATCGTCACGCTGCCCGATATGCCGACTTGCGACACGATCAGACAGCCCCTTCCGATCGCGCAGTTGTGTCCGATCTGCACGAGATTGTCGATCTTGGTGCCCTCGCCGATCGTCGTATCGCGCGTGCCGCCACGGTCGATCGTGGTATTAGCGCCGATCTCGACGTCGTCTTGAATGACGACGCGGCGGACTTGCGGAATTTTTTGGTGGCCGCGCGCCGACGGCAAATAGCCGAAGCCGTCCTGTCCGATCCGCACACCGGGATGGATAATGACGCGATCGCCGATCAGGGCGTGAACGATGGTCGAGCCCGCGCCAATCGCGCAATCACGTCCGAGGCAGACGTCGGGACCGATGACGGCGCCGGCCGCGATGACTGTACCGGCGCCGATCTGTGCGCGCGGCCCGATGACCGCTAGCGGATCGATCGTGACATTGGCTTCGAGCCGGGCGGTGTGGTGCACGTGGGCCGAGTTGGCCCGCCCGCTCACGCCGTATAGCGACGTCGGACGCAGCATGCCGGCGAACAATGCGCGCGTCACCGCGACAAAGGACGGATAGGGATGCGGCGTTTCGAGAACGACCACGCCGCGCGGCACCGCATGAGCAAAACGCGGTGCGACGAGGCACGCGCCGGCGCCGGTGCCCGCGAGTTCAGTCAAATATTTTGAGCTGTCGAGAAAACTGATGTCGGTCGCCGCCGCGGTATCGAGCGGCGCGACGTTGTGGATACGGCGATCGACCGGATCGCCGTCACGCAACTTGGCGCGCGTCAGGCCGGCGATTTCGCCGGTCGTCAACTCGCAGTCCGGTTTGACAAAATCGGGCATACCAGTCCGGCCTACCGCATGTCCCGCAAATTTAAGTGCGGTTACGCCGCGATTAGAATTGCGCTCCGCCGCCGAACGCGAAGAATTGCGTACGATCGTAGGATTTCTTCAGGATCGGATAGGCGAAATCGAAGCGCAGCGGACCGAACGGCGAATCCCAGATGATGCTGGCACCCGCCGACATGCGTACCGAGGCATCGTCGGCATATTGCATGGCGCAACCGCAATTAAACGTAGCGGCGCCCGCCGGTGGACCGGTCACGACAGTTCCATTGATTTCTCCGGTTGTCGGACTTGCGGTCTCGCCCTTATAGCCCCACACCGAGCCGCTATCGATAAAGACAGCGCCGCGGAAACCCGCATCCTTAGGCAGGAAATAGAATGGATACTGGAACTCGAGACTGGCGCCCCAATACATCGTGCCGCCCAAGGCATCGTTGCTGGTACCAGCAGTGATATCGCGAGGACCGATGCCGGCCGGCTGGAAACCACGCACGAGATTGGGACCCATCTTGAAGTCGTCCAGCATGCGCACATAGCCGCCGCTCGAGTCGCACTCACCGGTGGGGCATTTATTCAAGCCGATCATGTCGCCGGCTTGCAGATGCAGCATGCCGACGAGATCGGTGACGACCTCGTAGTAGGCGCGCGAGTCGAAGGTTGAGCGGATATAGGCGCTGTCGCCGCCGGCGCCGGCGAAATCCTGGCCGAAGCTGACGTAGAGGCCGTTGGTCGGAGACTTGTTGTTATCGAGCGTGTTATAAGTCAGTCCATAGCCGAACATAGACGTGAGATAAGACCCGTCGGCGAGCTCGACACGCACCGGAAGCGAAGCCTGGCCATAATATAAGCAGCTTGTGTCCGGAGTAGCGACGGCCCCATAGGTGCCAGGTGGAGCCGCCGCCTGCGCTGCCGCGGTAGGGAATGTGTTTACGTTATCCGGATTGATGTTGTTGCAGTCGTCCAAATAGGACGGCAGCGTGATCTTCTGCGTGTAGGCCGAATAGCGTAACTGGAATGCCAAGTCTTCGCGGAGCGGGATTCCCCACTTCAGTGTGCCGCCGATCGATTCCGTTCCATACGACAGATATGTGCTGGCGAGCGTCTCCTTGGCGAACAGGTCGACACCCATGCTGGTGCGGGTATTGAGAAAATAGGGCTCCGCATATCCAAGCTCGACGCTGCGGATATATTGACCATAGGTCGCGGCGGCTCGCGCAAAACGCCCGGTGCCGAGCAAATTGCGCTCCTGGACCGAAACCTGCACCAGCCATCCGTCGGCAGTCGAATAACCGCCCATCACCGAGAAGTCACCGGTCGGCTGCTCGACCACATCGACATTGAGCACCACCCGGTCGGGCGCCGAACCAGGCTCGTCGGTGAGTTTGACGGACTTGAAGAAATTCAGATTCTTGATGCGCCGTTCGGCGCGATCGACGAGCGCCCGATTGTACGGATCGCCCTCGTTGATGTCCAATTCGCGCCGGATCACATAATCGCGGGTGCGGTAGTTGCCGCGAATGTTGATGCGCTCGACATAGGCACGCTGGCCCTCATCGACCACGAAAGTCACGCCGATCGTGCGCGTCGTCGGATTGCGGTCGCCGCGCGGCCGCACGGTGGCGAACGGGTAGCCGCGGCGGGCAAGCGAAATGACCATATTCTCCACCGTCTTCTCGATCGCCTCGCCGTTGTAGATCTGGCCCGCGGACATTTGCAGATCGTCTTGCAACGACTGGGCCGCGATGGCGCGAACGTTGGATTGAATATCGATCTTGCCGAAGCTATACCGCGCGCCCTCTTCAATCGTGAAAGTCACGATGAAGCCCTTCTGCGCCGGATCATATTCGCCGGTCGCCGAGACGACCTGCACGTCGGCATAGCCGTGCTTGAGATAGAAGCGCCGGATCAGATCGCGGTCGGCCTCGATGCGGTCGGGATCATAGACATCCGTCGTCTGCAGAAAGCTCAACCAGTTCGACTCGGCCGTTTTGATGACCTCCTTGAGCCGCCAGTCCCGGTAGGCCCGGTTGCCGATGAAGACGATATGCTTGATGCCGGTTTTTTCACCTTCGGTGATTTGGAAGATCAGGTCGACACGGTCGTTCGGCCGTTCGATGATTTCCGGTACCACCTTGACGTCGAAGCGGCCGTTGCGCTGATAAATCTCGATGATGCGCTCGGTATCCGCCTGCACTTTTGCGCGCGACAACGCGCCCCGCTCTTTCGACTGGATTTCCGACTGAAGCTGCTCGTCCTTTACGCGGTGATTGCCTTCGAAGGTGATCTTGTTGATCACCGGCGCCTCAACCACTGTCACGATCAGCTTGCCGCCGGATTGCGAAATATGGACGTCTTGGAACAGGCCGGTGGCATAGAGAGCCTTGAGGGCGGCATCGATCTTTGCGGCATCGAGATGCTCGCCGGGCGCCATTTTGAAATAGGAGCGCACCGTGTCGGCATCGATACGGCGGTTGCCCTGAACGACGATGGAACTCGCGGTAGCTCCGGTCGCGCTCATGCCTGTATCGGCCGGCGCGGCGACGGCAACGCCCGACCACAGCCCGCAAAATGCCAGCCCGAGGAGCAAGCCGGCCACGACTAGTCCCCGTTTTACCCGCACACACATGCCCATGCGCAAAGCGCCCTTTACCCCTCGTGGCCGCCCCCCAGAGGCGGGTTACTCCAAATCTCCCTAGTTCTTGCCGGTTAGTATCGAATTTGTCTTGATATTTCTGTCACTTCTACCATCCCCGTAGTGCCAAAGCCACGCCCCTCGGCCATTACACGGACCTCCGTCTTAGGAGGTCCGCAAGTGAACGATGTCATTGAATGTTGCAAATATCATCAACATTACGACGATCGCGAGACCAATCCGAAACCCCACTTCCTGAGCCCGCTCCGACAGCGGGCGGCCGCGCATGGCCTCGATCGAATAGAACAAAAGGTGACCACCATCGAGCAGGGGAATCGGAAACAGGTTCAGAAGCCCGATGGAGACCGAAAGTACGGCAGCAAGATGGATCAATGCGACAAAGCCGATGGACGCGACCTGTCCGGAAATCTGCGCAATCCGGATTGGACCGCCGAGTTGATCGGCCGCCTCGCGGCCCACGACCACGCCGCCGATGTAATTGAGCGTGCGGTCGATGACGAACCAAGTCTCCTGGACCCCCATCACGAGGGCCTGTGGGGGAGGCATTGGATTTGGCTTGAGGTCGGTGGCCCCCATCGCGCGGGTGATGCCGAGAATGCCGATGCGACGGCTATTACCGAAGTTGTCTTTGACCTCTTTGAGCTGCGGCGTGGCGGTGAGCGCGATCGGCGTGCCCTTGCGGTCGACCTTGATCTGCAGAGTCTCGCCGGCGCTGTCGCTGACGATGCGCTGCATGTCCTCAAAATTGTCGATGGCCTTGCCGTCAATCGACAGGACGACATCGCCAGGCTGGAAGCCGGCCATAGCGGCCGGGCTGCCGGGTTGGATCGAGTCGACCCGGGCGCTCATGGTCGGCCGACCATAGAGCATGAAAATCGTCGCAAAAATGACTATGGCCAAGACGAAATTGGCCATTGGGCCAGCAACAACTATCGCCGCCCGCTTGAGCACCGGTTGGAAGAAGAAGCTTTCCCCCCGCTCGTTGGCGTTCATGGCCTCAAGGCGAGTAGTGTCTGGAGCGCTGCCGGCGTTCTCGTCGCCGAAGAACTTTACGTAGCCGCCGAGCGGAATGGTGGCGATCTTCCAACGCGTCCCGTGACGATCGTTGAAACCGACGATTTCCGGGCCAAAACCAATGGAAAATACCAGGATACGCACGCCGCACAGGCGAGCCACCAGGAAATGCCCCAATTCATGGAAAAATACGACCAAGCTTAGCACGAAAAGAAAAGGGACGAGGTAACCGAGCACACCTCCTCCCAACGCATGTAAATGCGACAGCAAATACGACCCCATGACGCTCGCCTGACGCCCCCTGAAAGACCCCGCACCCAATCCTTAACCCTAGGATGCCATTGCGGCAATTTCGGGCAACAGGTCGGCGGCAGTCCTTCTTGCATTATGGTCAATGGCGAGCGCTTGCTCGACCGATTGCGGTTCCGCCATCTCGCCGCGGCGCTCGCAAGCCTGCAAGGTGGCCTCCACAAGCGAGGCAATGCCGCAAAAGTCGAGCCGACGATCGATGAATTCGCGCACCGCGACCTCGTTTGCCGCATTGAGGATGGTGGGAGCGGCGCCGCCGGCCGCCAGAGCCCGGCGAGCCAGGGCCAGCGCGGGGAAACGCGTCGTGTCGGGGGCCTCGAAGGTCAGCGTCGCCACCTTCGCCAGATCCAGGCGCTGCGCCGGCGTGCCCATCCGCACCGGCCACGCCAGGCAATGAGAAATCGGAATACGCATATCGGGCGAACCGAGCTGGGCGATCACCGAACCGTCGCGAAATTCGACCAGGCCGTGAACGATGGATTGCGGATGCACCACGACATCGAGCTGATCCGGGCCGAGCGCGAACAGGTGATGTGCCTCGATCAGCTCGAGGCCCTTATTCATCAGCGTCGCCGAGTCGATGGTGATTTTCGGTCCCATCGACCAGGTCGGATGTTTCAGCGCCTGTTCGAGCGTGACCTTGCGAATGGCGTCGAGCGGCCAGGTGCGAAACGGTCCGCCGGAGGCGGTGAGCACGATGCGGCGAATATCCTCGCGCCGGCCCGCGCTCATGGCCTGAAAGATCGCATTGTGTTCGGAATCGACCGGCAGCACGGTGGCGCCGCTGGCGGCGGCACGGCGCATGAATAATGCGCCGGCGCAGACGAGACATTCCTTGTTGGCCAGCGCCACCGTCGCGCCACGTTCCGCCGCAGCCAATGTCGGCGCCAGACTTGCGGCGCCCGTGATCGCCGCCATGACCCAGTCCGCCGGCCGTAGCGCGGCCTGGACAATAGCCGCCGGCCCGGCCTCCGCCTCGATGCCGGAACCGGACAGTTCAGCTTTCAGCTCGGCATAGGCCGCGGGGTCGGCGACTGCGGCAAAACGCGCATTAAGCTCGCGCGCCAATCGCGCCAGTGCCGAGGCATCGCGATGCGCCGTCACCGCCTCGACGCGATAACGGGCGGGCTCGCGCCGCAATAAATCGGCCGTGCTCGATCCGATCGAGCCGGTGGCGCCGAGCAACGTTACTGATCGTGGCGCCGACGACGGCTCGGCCTGCGCGCGGGCAATTTTTGCCGTCGCCATCGGCCGCTTTTGTTTCATCGGGCTACCCACGACGCTACCATGCCAATAAGCCCCGCGCCGAAGCAGCAATCCCCTGATGCAGCGAGCCGATCAAGACGGCAACGCATGCGGCGACCAGAAAGCCGTCGAGACGATCCATGACGCCACCGTGGCCGGGAATGAGGTGGCTTGCGTCCTTGGCGCCGAACCGCCGTTTCACCGCAGACTCCAATAAGTCACCGCTTTGCGCCGAGATCGAAAGGATCACAGCCAAAACGCCCGCGACCAGGGGTGCGGTTCCAACGCTCGCATAGGCGACCGCCGTGCCGGCGGCAACCCCCCCGAAAAGTCCCCCCACGGCCCCCGACCAGGTCTTTTTCGGACTTAAAGCCGGCCACAGCAACGGACCGCCAATGGCGCGGCCGATGAGATAGGCGAAAATGTCCGTCGTCCAGACGATGGCGAACAGGTAGAGGAGCGCCGCCAAGCCCGGTCGTTGCGACCCGCGCAGCAGCGTCGGACCTAGGAGTGCAACGCCAGCATAGATTACGCCGGCTCCCGCCCATGCCGGCAGATTGACTGCGGCGAAGCGGCGCGGCGGCCAAGAAGCCACGGCGGCTGCCGCCAGCACGGCGCCCAACAGGACTATAC
>JBARER010000018.1:0-8153 GCA_049796395.1 Xanthobacteraceae bacterium | reverse complement strand
GACGATCCCGACGTCACACACGGGGCGCTGATCTGCGCGACGGTACGCGCCGGCACACCCGGCGCCGGCGTGACGTTCCGTGCCGGCCCCGGCGTCGGCACGGTGACGCGGCCGGGACTTCCGATCGCGCCGGGCGAACCCGCCATCAATCCGATGCCGCGCCGCATGATCCGCGATGCCATCGCAGAAGTCGCCGCGGCGGTTGGCCATGAGGCCGATGCCGAGGTCGAGATTTCCATCCCTGGCGGCGAAGCGCTGGCGGCCAAGACGCTCAACAGCCGTCTCGGCATCGTCGGCGGCCTGTCGATCCTCGGCACCACCGGAATCGTGGTGCCCTACTCGTGCGCGGCCTGGATCGCCTCGATCCATCAAGGCATCGATGTCGCGCGCGCCGCCGGATTGACGCACATCGCCGGCGCGACCGGCGCGAACTCCGAAGCCGCCGTGCAAAAACTCTACGATTTGCCGGAGACGGCCCTGATCGACATGGGCGACTTCGTCGGCGGTATGTTGAAATATCTCGGCCGCCATCCGGTGCCCCGCCTCACCATCGCCGGCGGCGTCGCCAAAATGACCAAGCTCGCGCAAGGGCTCACCGATCTTCATTCCAAGCGCGGCGAAGTCGATCTCGTAAGCCTCGGCAAGCTCGCGGCGGCAAGCGGCGGCTCGGCGCAATTGCGCGAGCAGATCATGACTGCAAACACCGCGGCGCAAGCCTTTGGTCTCGCTCAGGCCGAAGGCATCGCGCTCGGCAACGCCGTGGCGCGCGCCGCGCAAGCGACCGCGCAAAGCGTCGTCGCCGGTCACGCCATCGCCGTCGAGATTGTTTTGTTCGACCGCGAGCAGAATCTCGTCGGCCGCGCGCCATTCAAGGATTAGCTGCCAAATCACGCGGCGCCTCCGCGGAAGCGCCGGCGATAATCGGCATCGTAGAGCGCACTATCGCGAAAATTTTCCGCGGCCAACGCCCGGCCGACAAGAATGAGCGCGGTTCGCTCAACGCCGGCGGCGGCGACTTTGGCGACGATGTCGCCCAAGGTGCCGCGAATGACGCCCTCGGCAGGCGTGCTTGCCAGCACCACCACGGCTGCCGGACAATCGGCGCCATAAAACGGTGTCAGCTCCTGGGCGACTTTATCGATAGCGTGAATGGCGAGATGGACGACCAGCGTCGCACCGCTCTCGGCAAAAGTCGCCAGCTGCTCGCGCTCCGGCATACGCGAGGCGCGGCCGGATACCCGCGTCAAAACCACGCTTTGCGCGACTTCGGGTACGGTGAGCTCGCATTGCAAGGCCGCGGCGGCGGCAGCGAAGGCCGGCACGCCCGGTGTCAGCGTATAAGCAATGCCGCGGCGGTCGAGCCGGCGCAGTTGTTCGGCCAGCGCCGAGTAGATCGACAGATCGCCGGACTGCAGCCGCGCCACGTCCTCACCCGCGGCATATGCGCGGGCAAATTCGGCGTCGATCTCGTCGAGCGACAGCGGCGCGCTGTCGACGATGCGCGCGTGCGGCGGACAATAGTTCAGCAGTTCGCGCGGCACGATCGAGCCGGCATAGAGGCAGACCGGACAGCGCGCGATCAGATCGCGGCCGCGCACGGTGATGAGATCGGCGGCGCCCGGTCCGGCGCCGATGAAATGCACCGTCATGGCTTGGTCCAGACCCATTGCGTCACCGGCATCGCCGCGCGCCAACCGCTCTTCTCGCCGACCGGCGCGGCGCGCGATACCGCAATGCGGATGAGCTCGCCACCGAGCGCCGCATGCCGTGCGAGGAGCAACGCCTCGGTCTCCAGAGTCACCGCGTTCGCTACAAGGCGACCATCGTGCGGCAACGCCCGCGCCGCGGCGTCGAGCACTCCGGCATCGGCGCCGCCGCCGACAAAGATGGCTTGCGGCGTCTCCAGGCCGGACAGAGCAGCCGGCGCCACGCCCTCAATAATGTCGAGTCCGGGCACGCCGAACAGCGCGGCATTGCGGCGGATGCGCGCCGCGCGATCGGCGCGACGCTCGATCGCAATCGCGCGCATCATCGGATCGGCCAGCAGCCATTCGATGGCGACCGAACCGGAACCAGCGCCGATGTCCCACAACAGCTCGCCGCGCCGCGGCGCCAGCGATGACAGTGTCACGGCACGAACTTCGCGTTTGGTAATCTGGCCGTCGTGCTCGAACAAATTGTCGGCGAGACCGGATGTTCGCGCCAGGACACGCGCATCTGGCGCATCCGTCACTTCAATCGCGACGACGTTAAGCGCATCCGTCGTACCGAAGTCATAGCGCGCGGCCGTCGTGACGCGGATACGCTCGCGCGGGCCGCCGAGCGCTTCGAGCACCGTCAGGCGCGACTGGGCGAAACCGGCTTCGACGAGGAGCTTTGCCAGTTCTGCCGGCGCATCACCGTCGGAGGTCAGCGCGAGAATATCCGAGGCGGGCTGTAAATGCGGGCGGATCAGGTCGAGCATGCGGCCATGCAGCGACAGCAATATGGTCCGCTGCAGCGACCAGCCGAGGCGCGCCGCGGCGAGCGAAAAGGCCGACGGTGCCGGCACCACAACCATTTCGCGAGCATCGATGTGCCGCGCCAGAACGGCACCGACGCCATAGTGGAACGGGTCGCCCGACGCGAGCACGCAGACCTGCCGGCCGCGATGGCCGATCACCTCCGCGGCAGCGCCGTCGAACGGGGTCGGCCACGGTCGCGCCGCACCGCGAATAAGCGGCGCCGCAAGCCCGAGATGACGCCTGCCCCCGAACACGATATCGGCCCGCTCGATCAGTTCGCGCGCCACGTGGGTCAAGCCTTCGACGCCGTCTTCGCCGAGGCCGACGATGGACAGCCAGCGCGACGATGCGGCAGTGTCGGCCGCGAGCAAATCAGGATTTTGCATGCCACGCGTCCTTATTCTCGGCGGCACCACCGAAGCGCGTCTCTTGGGGGAGCGCCTCGCCAAGCGCGGCAATGTCGCGGTAACTCTGTCGCTGGCCGGCCGCACGGCGTCGCCGGTACCGCATGCCGTACCGGTGCGCATCGGCGGTTTCGGCGGCGCCGCGGGCTTGGCCGATTATCTGATCGCGGAGCGCGTCACGGCCCTGATCGACGCCACTCATCCTTATGCCAGCGTCATTTCGCAAAATGCCGCCGGAGCCGCGCGCCAGACCGGCGTGGCCTTCATGACGCTGCGCCGGCCACCCTGGACCGCCGTCGCCGGCGATCGCTGGACCGAAGTCGCCGGCACGCCTGCCGCGGTCCGCGCGCTTGGCGAAACGCCGCGCCGCATTTTTGTCGCGCTGGGCCGCAACGAACTCGCGCCATTTATCAGCGCCCCGCAGCACTTTTATCTGATCCGCAGCGTCGATCCGGTCGAGCCGCCGCTGCCATTGCCGCACGCCAGCTACGTGACCGCGCGTGGCCCGTTCAGCGAAGCGAACGACCGCGCCTTGATGGAAGCGCATGGCATCGACATCGTCATCGCCAAGAACAGCGGCGGCAACGCCGCTTATGGCAAGATCGCGGCCGCACGCGCGCGCGGCATCGCGATCATTCTGCTGCGCCGGCCGGAGGCGTCCGCAGCCCCGGCGGTCGAAACCATAGACGATACGATCGCCTGGCTCGATCATGCGCTGACCTCCGCCGCGGCGCGCGGCGTATAGATCAGTGGCGCACGGCCCGCTCGGGCGACGACGCGCGTCTGCCGCGTACCGACGATCACCAAGGTCGCCATATCGGCCGGCGCGGCGTCGGCCTCGGCAAGCGTGGTGACATTCACCTGCTCGTCGGGACGGCCGACGGCACGGCCGAATACGACAGCGGTCGCCGGCGGCAAATGCCGGCGTAGCCGCTCGACGGCCTTGCCGAACTGCCATGGCCTTGCCCGCGACACCGGATTGTAGAGCGCGATGACAAAACCCGCGCTCGCCGCAGCATCGAGCCGCCGCTCGATCAAATCCCAGGGCTTGAGATTGTCGGACAGCGACAGCGCGCAAAAATCGTGGCCGAGCGGGGCGCCGACCTTGGCCGCAACCGCCAGCATGGCGGTAATGCCGGGAACGAAGACGACATCGAGCGTGCGCCAGCTCTGCGGTCCCTCTTCGATTTGCTCGCAGATCGCCGCCGCCATGGCAAACACGCCTGGGTCCCCGCCGGAGATGACGGCGACGTTTGTGCCTCGCGCCGCATCTTCGAGCGCCGCCGCGGCGCGGGCACCCTCTTCACGGTTGTCGGACGGATAGCGGCTTTGGCCGGAGCGTAGCGGCAAGCGATCGAGATAGGGCCCGTAGCCGTAAATCGCCTCGGCAGTTGTGAGCGCATCTTGCGCTTCCGGCGTCAGATAGCGCAGATCACCCGGCCCCAGGCCGACGACGGCAATACGCCCGCTCATGGTCTGTCCCCCCAGCCCGGCACCAAGACAACGGCAAAATAGGGCGCCTCATCATCGAGCTTGGCGACAAGTGGAATCATTATTTCTTCCGCCATCGTGCCGCGCTCCACATAGATGGCGCGCGGCAGCCGGCCGCTCGATGCCAGCGCCCGTCGCAATTTCGGCAGATGCCGCCCGACCTTCATCACGACCGCCGCGTCGGCCCCGGACAAACGCCGCGCCAGCTCATGTTCCGGCAGCGTCGCCGGCAGCACGGTAAAGACGTCATCGCCTTGGGCGATCGGCATGCCGGCGGCGGACCAGCAACCCGACATGCCGGTGACGCCCGCGACAATTTCGGTGGCATAGCGCGACGACAGCCGCGCATGCAGATGCATATACGAGCCGTAAAACAGCGGATCGCCTTCGCTGATCACGGCGACCCCACGCCCGCAATCGAGATGTGCCGCGATCTTGGCCGCCGCATCGTCGTAAAAGTCGCGCAACGCATCGCGGTAACCGTCGCAGTCTTTGGGCAATTCGGTCGTAATCGGATAGTACAGCGGCAGTTCTGACACGCCCTCGCGCAGATACGGCGCGGCGATACGGCGTGAATGACCGACGCAGCCGGCTTTGGCGAAATGCGCGATCACGTCGGCCGCGCCGAGCACGCGCATCGCTTTCAGCGTCATCAGCTCCGGATCGCCCGGCCCGACCCCGACCCCCATCAGCCTCCCCGCGCTCATAGTCCGCTCCTCGCCAGCGCGTTGACGGCAGCGGCGGTCATGGCGCTGCCGCCGATGCGTCCGCACACGATCAGATAGGGCACACCGCGCGGATTTCCGGCGAGCGCTTCTTTGGATTCCGCAGCGCCGACAAAACCGACCGGAATGCCGAGGATGGCAGCCGGCTTTGGCGCACCGGCGTCAAGCAGTTCGAGCAGGCGAAACAAGGCCGTCGGCGCGTTGCCGATGGCGACGATCGCGCCGCCGAGGCGATCGCGCCACAGATCGAGCGCGGCCGCCGACCGCGTCGTTGCCTGCCTGGCGGCGAGGTCCGCCGTGCGCGGATCGTTGAGCGTGCAAACGACTTCGTTGCTCGCCGGCAGCCGAGCGCGGGTGACGCCATGAGCCACCATCTCGGCATCGCACAGAACCGGCGCCCCCTTGTTCAACGCCCCGCGCGCGGCGGCAACAAGGTTGTCGCCGAACATAATATGCCGGGCGATATCGACTTGGCCGCAGGCGTGAATCATGCGCACGGCAATCTCGGCCTCGTCCGCCGAAAACCGCGCCAGATCGGCTTCGGCACGGATGATGGCGAACGACCGCTCGTAGATCGCCCTGCCATCGCGCAAATAAGCGGCGCGGTCAGACATAACTGTTCTCAGAGACGGCTGTCTCGTTCATGCCCCCGTGCGCAAAACGCGTCATCGCGGCGGTCAGATCCACTGCCGCAACGACGGCAAAGGGGACATCGCGCGCCGTGCCATTGGCAACGAGCGCGCAGCCCGCGGGCGTGCCGACCACCGTAACGGCCGCCGGCGCGGCATGCGCGCAGCCCTTGGCGCAGCCGGATACATGGATCGTCATGGCGCTGTCGACGAATGGCGCAACGGCTGCGGCAATGTTCGGCGCCATGGCGCGTGCGGCGAGATGAGCGGCGCCGCAAATTGGCGCGCCGGCGCAAGCGACGATGCGACGCCGTGGATCGTCGGCGCGGCTGATAAAGCCGAGCGTCTCGGCGGCAGCGGCAAAACGCGCGGCGCGCTCGCGCGCAATGCCGATGGCCAAGAGAGCGCGGCCCGGCGCCGCGCGGAAACCGCTGGCGCCGGCATCGGCCGCGGCGTGTGCCAGCCGTTCGAGTGCGGCCGCGTCGGAATGACCGAAGGCGAGACCGATGCCGCAGGCCAGCGAGCCGTCGCGCAGCGTGTGGGTGCCTATCACATCCCGCTCGTTTCCGCGCCGGCGGGATTCCATATCGGCGGGCGAAAGAATGTCGCCCAGCGCGGCACGGAACGGAGTGTCTCCTGCCACGGCGAGGATATCGCGGGCGCTGCAATGGCGTCCGCGTTTGGCCAACACTTCGAGCAGGCGGATGACCGCTTCGCTCACATTCCGATGCGCGACCAGGCCGAGCGGAGCAGCGCCGCCGCCGTCGCCGCCAACCGCGACCGCAAACATAATCTCCGCGCCCATCGGTCTGGCGGACAAGCGAATGTCCGCGGCAACCTTGGCCGGATCGAGTGCGCCGCCGCTTTCGATGACGATGGAGGTTTTGGCGCGTAACCGTGCGGCGAACCCCCCGCCCCCGAGCTCGCGACGCAGTTCGTCGGCGAGCGTTCCCGTGTCGATGCGCTCATCGGCATCGAGACCGGCAAGCGGATTGCAGAGAATCGACACGCCGTCAGCGGCTGCAATGGCAAGGGCCGCAACATCCGAGGCGAACAGCGATGCCGATCGCTCGGCAAGACCGCGTATTTGGATGTTGCCGCGCGACGTTACTTCGATGACGCCGTTGCCATGCCGACGTGATACCGCACAAAGCACGGCGAAGGCTGCGAGTGAAACGGTGCCGACCGGTTGCAGCCGCACCAAGAGCCCATCGCCCGTCGCCATCGGCGCCGACAGCCCGGGGCAGGCGCCGCGCCGGAGCGGCATTGCTTGCCCACGCGCGGTCATGCCACGGCCTCGGCTTTCAGGGCGGCAAAGCCGGCGTCGATGTCGTTGCGGTGGGGATGCCAAACGCCACAGCGGCGTGCATCTTCGAGGCGCTCGGCTATGGCGGCGGCAGCTTGCGGATTTTCGCGCAGCAGAAAATCGCGGACCGCGCGATCGGCGACATAGGCGTCGTGCAGGAGATCGAACAAGGCGCTGGAGACGGCGCCGGTGGTTTGTGCAAACGCGACCAGACGATCGACGGTTTCGGCAAGCTCGGCGGCGCCGCGCTGGCCGTGGCGCATTTGGCCGGCGATGAACCGCGGATGGACCGCGCGCCCGCGCACGATGCGTGCCAAGGCCGCCGATAAGGGCCGCGCTCGCGGACGGCCAGGATCGGTCATATCGAGCATGATCAGATCGGCGGAACTGCCAAGAAGCCTTGCCGCCGCGGCGAAGCCGCCGACGAAGGCGGCATCCTCGGCGCCTTCAAGGAGATCGCGGCCGGGATCGTCGCTGACATGCACCAGCGCGTCGGCACCGCCAACGCGACCGGCAAAAACGCCCGGTGCGGCATTGGCTTCGCCATCGGCGCCGCCATAAACGTGCGAAGCGGCGGCGAGATAGGCGGCGCCGATCGCATCGGAGTCGACATCGCCGCCGAGCAGATGCTCGACGCCGGCGCCATAGACGCCGGGGGCGGTGCCGAATATGCGGGCCAGACGCGGCGCCGTGCCGTTGCCGGTGCCGCGCGCCACCGCCAGTGGATTTTCTTCCGCAGTTTCGTCACGCGCCGCGACCGCCTGCACTGCGGCGTCGAGCAGCGCGATTTGCGCCGGAAACAGATCGCGGAACAGCCCTGAAATCCGCCAGGTGACGTCGATCCGTGGACGTCCGATGGCGGCGCAGGGCAGCACCTCGACGCCAGTGACACGGCCGCTCGCCCGATCCCAAATCGGCCGGCAGCCCATAAGCGCCAGGCCCTGCGCGATTTCCTCGCCGCCGGTGCGCATCGACGCACTGCCCCAGAGATCGAGCACGATGTGCCGCGGCCAGTCGCCATGATCCTGCGCATAACGCGCGACCACGTCCTCGGCGGCGCGGCGGCCGATCTCCCAGGCGTTGCGTGTCGGGAC
>JBARER010000017.1:0-3404 GCA_049796395.1 Xanthobacteraceae bacterium | reverse complement strand
TGTTCCGGCGATCGCCAATAATCACCGGTTCGCAAAGCGTCCGCAAGGCAATTAGGCGCTGTGCGTCAATTGGGACCTGTCGGCTGCCGGTCTGGGAAGAAGGGTCCGGCAATGCCATAATCTGGTTGGGGTAAGAAACGCAGCGGGGAGGACATCATGGCGCAAGTCCAGCTCCAATCGTCGGCGCGCGCGCCGCGCGATTGGCCGTTCATGGCTACGCCGCTGCATCCCGTTCTCGGTTGTGAGATCACCGGCATCACGCTCGAACAGGCGGTCTCGCCAAAGCTGTTCGGCAAGGTCTACGAGGCCTTTCTCGACTATCGGCTCATTTTGTTCCGTGACGTCGATCTGCCGCCGGCCACTCAGGTCGCGTTCGCGCGCAATTTCGGCGAGGTGCAGATTCACGTGCTGAGCGACCACTACGGCACCAAGGAATTCCCGGAAATCTACTTTCTCTCCAACCTCGACAAGGACGGCAATCCAAGCGGCAAGCATCCGGACAAGGGCACGCTGTATTGGCATACCGACGGCTCCTGGCGCGAGCGTACCGGACAGGCGACGATGATGTACTCGGAACTCGTGCCGCAGGCCGGCGGCGAGACCGAATTTGCCGACATGTATTCGGCTTACGATTTTCTGCCGGCGCCGATGAAGGCGCGAATTGAGGGCCGGCGTGCCGTTCATAATCTCGACTTTTCGCGTACACGCCGCCATGGCGAAGATTTATTGACGGCACAGCAGAAATCCGAAGTGCCACCGGTCGCGCACCCGATCGGGCGGACCCATCCCGAAACCGGACGCAAGGCGATTTTCCTGGGCGATCATGCCGAGTGGATCGAGGGCATGGATTACGAATCGGGCCGTGCGCTGATCGAAGACATCAATGCGATTATCACGCCACCGCCGCGGGTCTATTCGCATTGCTGGAAGCCTCGGGAATGTATCGTCTGGGATAACCGCTGCACGCTGCACCGCGCCACGCCGTTCGACGAAGTCCGCCTCAAACGCGTGATGCGCCGCTGCACCATCAACGGCGACCGACCATATTAAAGCGTTGATGGCGGGGACGGCAGGACCGGCTCAGATGACAGCGACGTGGCTAGCCGCTTGAGGCCCTCCGGATCGCCGGTGCACCGGGCTTGAATCGATTGGCAATTTTCCTATCTCCAAACCCACAAATGCGAATCGACAAAAGCGCCCCGAGGGAACGCCGATGACTGACGCCGAAGTGAACCAAGCGGACAAGAAATCCGACAGCCGTCCGCTCAAGGCGCATCCTTTCCAGGCCGATGTCGCCAAGCTCCTGCAGCTGATGGTGCACTCGGTCTATTCCGACAAAACCGTGTTTTTGCGCGAACTGATTGCCAATGCCGCGGACGCCTGCGAGCGGCTGCGCTACGAAGCCATCGCCGAACCCGCGCTGCTCGGCGACGATCCGACGCCGCGCGTTACGGTGGCGCTCGACGCCAGCGCCGGACAGCTTGCCGTCGAAGACAACGGTATCGGCATGAGCCGCGACGACATGATCGAGGCGCTCGGCACCATCGCGCGCTCCGGGACCAAGGCGTTTCTCGATCGCATCGAGGCCGGTCAGAAGGAAGGCGAGGGCGAGAACAACGCGCTGATCGGCCGCTTCGGCGTCGGTTTCTATTCCGCCTTCATGGTTGCCGAGCGGGTCGAGGTGATTTCGCGCCGGGCCGGGACGGCTGCGGTCTGGCGCTGGTTGTCCGACGGCAAAGGCTCATTTGAGGTGTCAGCGGTCGAGGCGACTGAGTCTCCTGACGCCCAAGTGCCGCGGCGTGGCACCCGGGTCGTTCTGCATCTGTTGCAAGATGCCAGGCAATATGCCGAACGGGGGACGGTCGAGCCGCTGATCAAATCGCAATCGGGCCATGTGCCGGTGCCGATCGCAATCGTCGACAAGCCTGGCGCTGAGCCGGCGGAGATTACCGACGGCGCGGCGCTGTGGACCAAGCCCAAGGCCGACATCGCCGCCGCCGATTATACCGATTTCTACCGCGGCATTGCGCTCGCCTTCGACGAGCCGGTGCACACCATTTATTTCCGCGCCGAAGGGCGGCAGGATTATACGGCGCTCTTGTTCAGTCCGGGGACGCGGCCGTTCGACCTGTTCGATCCCGATCGCTCCGGCCGCATCAAGCTCTACGTCAAGCGCGTCTTCATCGCCGACGACACTGATATTTTGCCGCGCTATCTGCGCTTTGTGCGCGGTCTGGTCGATTCCGCCGATTTGCCGCTCAACGTGTCGCGGGAGAAGATTCAGGAGAGTCCGCTGCTCGCAGCGATCAAAAAGGGCGTGACCAGCCGCGTATTGTCCGAGCTCGAAAGGCTCGCCGACAAGGAACCGGCGACCTACCGCAAGATCTGGGACACGTTCGGCGCCGTTCTCAAAGAAGGCATCTACGAGGATTTCGAGCGCCGCGACGTGCTCCTCAAGCTTGCCCGTTTCAAGACCACGGCGTCGCCCGAAGGCTGGCGCAGCCTCAAAGACTATGTCGCCGCGTTCAAGCCGAACCAGACCTCGATCTATTATCTCGCCGGCGACGATATCGGCCGGCTGCAGTCCTCGCCGCATCTCGAAGGCTTCCGCGCCCGCGGCATCGAGGTGTTGCTGTTGCCCGATCCGGTCGACACGTTCTGGGTCATGCCGGGCACAGGCTTCGAGGGCAAACCGCTCAAGTCGGTGACGCAAGGCGCGTCCGATCTGGCACTCATCCCGCGGCTCGATACGGCGCCCGAGCCGGCAACCGACATCCCGGAATCGGTGAAACAGTTTCTGGTCTTCGTGCAGGGAACGCTGGGCGAGGCGGTGACGCAGGTACGAGCCTCCGAGCGCCTCACCGATAGCGCGGTTTGTCTGGTGGCACCGGATTCCGGGCCTGACCGTGGCCTCGAACGCATCCTTGCCGGCGCCGGCCGGCTGAGTGCGGCGTCAAAGCCGATCCTCGAAGTCAATCCGCGGCATGAGCTTATCGTCGCACTGGCGGCGCTCGGCGAGGGCGATCGCGGCTTCAAGGAAGATGCGGCGCAGCTCTTGTTCGATGAAGCGCGGCTGCGCGACGGCGACCGTCCGGCGGACGCCAAGGCGTTCTCCGAACGGCTTGAGCGCGTACTGAACCGCGGTCCCCGCCCCGCGTCGGCTTAGAGCATGATCCGGAAAAGTGGATACCGGTTTTCCGAAAAGATCATGCTCATGAAAAAGCTGGTCCGCTATTCGGCGGGCGTGCGCATCTCCGCGGCGATCTGCGGCTGCTCTTCGTGCGGCTGCAGCGACGGCTCGATCGGCGGCTTCGATCCCCTCATGCGGATATAGACCTGCGAGCCAATCAGCAGCACGCACATCCCAACGAACACGGCGCTGATCGGCCGCTCGACGAACACGC
>JBARER010000016.1:0-9728 GCA_049796395.1 Xanthobacteraceae bacterium | reverse complement strand
TCGTTATATGGGCCGACTGAGGCGGCGCCGACTTGATGCCGGGCGCCGGCGACGCGGGCCCGGGCGGAGCGGAGCTCGACACTGTGGTGACGCCGGCCGAGCGCGGCGGCGCTTGGCTCGCCGCCTGTTGCGGCGGTGCGGGCGTCTGAGGCGGCTGGGGCTCCGGCAAGCTCGCATATTTGGCCATCAGCGCATGAGCGCTGGCGATCATTCGGCCGCCGTCCGCCTTGTGCTCTTTCATATCCTTAAGCCACGCGTCGACAACAGGTTCGGTTGCTTTTCGCCAATGCGCTACCGCCTCCGGCAGCAGTGTCACGATCATGTCCCCGGTCTGCGCTACGTTCTCGGCGACGGCCCGCGCCTGAAGATCCCACATCGTGCCGGCCATACCGGCCGCGAGTTGCCCCGAATTACGGTCGAGCACGGCCTGCAGATCGTGCGGCAGCCGCTCATATGCGGCTTTGTTCATGGCCAGCACATAGGTTCGGCTCGACAGCGACAGGTCGGAAAGCTCGGTGTGATTCTTGAGCACATCGTTGAGCCGGAATGTCGGCACCATGTGCCAGGGGTCGACACAGCCGTCGACCACGCCGCCAGTAAGCGCCGCCGGCAACTCCTCGCCGGGCATCGGCACCGGTTGCGCTCCGAGCACGCGCATCGCTTCGCCGGCAAGGCGTGTTTGCACATGAAGCTTGAGATCCTTCATGTCCTCGATGGAGCGCACCGGCGCATAGGCATGGATGACGCTGCGATCCGCACAGGAGAAACAGAGCGGATGAACCTCGCCGAATTCGTCGTTGAGATAGAGGGCGGCGAAATCCTGCAGTGCCTTGGAACCGACCAGCGCGCGGGATGAAGGCAGAAACGGCAATTCAAAAGTTTCGGCCTTGGGAAAACGGCCCGGATTGAACCCGGGCACGGCCCAGACGATATCGGCGTCGCCGTCGCGCGCCTGATCGAATAATTGCGCCGGCGCTCCGCCAAGCTCCATCGATGGAAACAGATCGATTTGAAGGCGCCCGTCCGAGTCCGCCGCTACCTTGCGTGCCCATGGCAAGAGAAATTTGTCGTGCACGCTCGACACCGCCGAAAATGCGTGGTGCAGCTTCAGCACAATGGGAGGATTGTCCGCTCGCGCCAGCCGCAGCGCGCTTGGCGCCGCCAGCGAAACCAGCCCCGAGGCTAAAAGCGTGCGTCGGGCAATTCGCATCGGCAAAATCCCCCGCAGCCGTTCGCTGGCGCGCGGCTCAATTCAGACGCGATGGTCGCTCGTCGTCATCCGTCGCGTGCGTGAGGTCCGGAATTATTGTCGGCGAAGCGGACGCCATCGGCGATGCAGACGCCGTCTCGGCTCTGTTCGCAAGCGATCGCCGCTCGTAGCGGCGATATGACAGCCATCCAAATGGGAGGCTTGCGAGATAGACGATCGTTGCGGCCGTGAGCACGATCCACGGATAGGCAATCAAAAGTGCAATCGCGAGCACGACCAAAACGATCAACGGGCCGACCATTTCCGGGGGCACTCGAGTGCCGACGCGCTTGCCGGAAAACACGGGCAGCCGCGACACCATCAAAACGGCCACCGCAAGCGTGTAAAACAGCATGATCCAGGTCAGAAATCCGGAGCGTGGCACGCCGAGAAATGCGGCATAGATCGGCAGCAGCACCGTGATGGCACCGGCCGGCGCCGGCACGCCGACGAAGAAATTCGCGGTCCAGGCGGGCCGATCCGGGTCCTCGATCATGACATTGAAGCGGGCGAGCCGAAGCCCGGCGCAAATCGCGAAAGCCATGGCGGCGATCCAGCCTGCCGATTTCAGATCATGCAGGCCCCAGAAATACAGGATCAAGGCCGGCGCGACGCCGAAATTGACGAAATCCGACAGGCTGTCGAGTTCGGCGCCGAAGCGCGATGTTCCCTTGAGGTAACGTGCCAAGCGGCCGTCGATACCGTCAAGAAACGCTGCGAAGACGATGGCCGCGAGCGCCAATACATAGCGGTCTTCAAAGGCCATGCGGATCGAAGTCAAGCCGGCGCACAGCGCCAGGAGCGTGACCAGATTTGGCGCCAGCGTGCGCACCGGTATCCGGCGGAACTGCCGTCGCCGCCGCGCGTCGCCAAACCGTGGTGATGGCATGGATCTACCTCGTTCGGACGCAATATAGCGGTTTGCGCACAAGCTCGCCACCGGGTGTGCGTTTGCCGTTAACGCCGTTAGCCCACCCGGAAGGTTCTCCCCGCGTCCATGACTTTGAGATCGGCGAGCACGGTTTCCCCGGCGATCGCGATCTGCCCCTCGGCGACGAACGGCCGCGTTCCCTCGGGCAGATAAACGTCCACCCGGGAGCCGAACCGGATCATGCCGATGCGCTGACCGGCACCGACGGTCTCGCCCTCGCGCGCAAACGGCACGATCCGCCGCGCCACCAGGCCGGCGATTTGGATCACTGCAATCCGCGGCCCGGCCGCACAGGCGATGACGAAGGCGTTTCGTTCATTGTCCTCGCTCGCTTTGTCGAGGTCGGCACTGAGGAATTTGCCGGGGCGGTAGACGATGCGCTCGATACGCCCAGCAACCGGGCTGCGATTGACGTGACAATCGAACACACTCATGAAAACAGAAATCCGCAACATGGCGCGGTCGCCGAGACTAAGCTCCATCGGTGGCACGGCATTGATAATTTGGCTGATGCGGCCGTCCGCCGGTGCCACGACGATGCCGTCGCGCACCGGCGTCACCCGCGGCGGATCGCGGAAGAAATAGGCGCACCAGAGTGTTGCTAGCGTCGCCAGCCAACCAAGCGGGGCCCATAGCCAAAACAAAATCAGGCTGGCCAGGGCAAAGCCGCCGACAAACGGATAACCTTCCGGATGAACCGGCGCCAATTGCTTGCGTATGGATTCGATGACGGACATTCGTATGCTTCAGGAGAGCCTAAGAGGGGAGTATTTAGTCGACAATAGGCACAAGACAACTGCAATCATTCGGCGGCGTCTGTAGCCGGCAGGAGCTCTGCCGCCGGGCTGGACTGGCTTTCGAATTCGGGTGGGTTCCGATTGGGCGCCGCGGCTTCGGCGTCGACTTCCGCCAAAATCTCGCGCGCCATTTGTGCTTCGCGCTGGCGATTCCACATGCTGGCATACAGGCCGCCACGCGCCAGCAGCACGTGATGCGTGCCGCGTTCGACGATCACGCCGTGATCGAGGACTAGGATCTCGTCGGCGTCAACGATGGTCGACAGCCGGTGGGCGATGACCAGCGTGGTGCGATTCCGCGCCACGCGGTCGAGTTCGTCCTGGATATCTTTTTCGGTGTGGCTGTCGAGCGCCGATGTCGCCTCGTCGAGCAAGAGGATCGGCGGCGCCTTGAGGATGGTGCGGGCGATGGCGACGCGCTGCTTTTCGCCGCCCGAAAGTTTCAAGCCGCGCTCACCGACCTCGGTCTCGTAGCCTCTCGGCGCGCGGCGGATGAAGCCGTCGATCTGCGCTTGCCGCGCCGCCTCCTCGACTTCGGCGTCGTCGGCGTCCCAGCGGCCGTAGCGGATGTTGTAACGGATGGTGTCGTTGAACAGCACGGTGTCCTGCGGGACCATGCCGATGGCGGCGCGCAGCGATGCCTGCGACACGTCCCGGATATCCTGACCGTCGATCAGAATGCGACCGCCGGTCACTTCGTAGAAGCGGAACAACAACCGCGAGATCGTCGATTTGCCGGCGCCCGACGGCCCGACGATGGCAACTGTATGCCCGGCAGGAACGTCGAAACTCACATCCCTGAGGATGGGCCGCGACGGCTCGTAGGCGAACGACACGTTCTCGAAGCGGATGGGGCCGGCGCGCACCTGCAAGGGACGCGCGCCGGGGCGATCGGTAATTTCCGGCTTGCGCGACAGCAGCGCGAACATGTTCTCGATGTCGATCACCGCCTGCTTGATCTCCCGGTAAACCAAGCCCATGAAGTTCAGCGGCGTGTAAAGCTGAATCATCATGGCGTTGATCATGACGAAGTCGCCCACCGTATTGGTGCCGTGCTCGATGCCGTAAGCGCACAGCACCATCGCGCCACACAGCCCGATAGTGAAGATGACCGCCTGTCCGGCATTGAGCACGGCGAGCGAGGTGTAGGCCTGGACGCTGGCATCCTCGTAACGCGCCATGGAGTGGTCATAACGCGTAGCCTCGCGCTCCTCCGCCGAAAAATATTTGACGGTTTCGTAATTCAGCAGCGAATCGATCGCCTTGGCATTGGCGTCGTTGTCGCTCTCGTTCATTTTGCGGCGGATGCCGATCCGCCATTGGGTGGCGCTGTAGGTAAAGGTCATATAGGCCGCGACCGTGATGCCGATGACGACGACGTAGCGCCAATCGAAATGAACGAGCAGAACGGCGACGATCAGCACGAGTTCGACCACGGTCGGCGCGATCTGCAACAGCACCATACGCACGATTGTTTCGATGGCGTTGCGGCCGCGCTCGAGCACGCGGGTCAAGCCGCCGGTCTTGCGCTCGAGATGAAAGCGCAATGACAAAAGATGGACATGCTCGAAGGTGAGCATGGCGAGCCGCCGCACTGCGTTCATCGCCACCTTGGCGAAAATGCCGTCGCGCCATTGCGTCAGAAGTCCCATGACGATGCGCGTGCCGCCGTAGGCCAGCGTCATGACAATGGGGGCGGCGAAAGCCCAGGCGAGCCAATTGCCCGCGGCGACGGGCGCGGTGCCGTGACCGCTGAGCGCGTCAGTGGCCCATTTGAAAGTATAGGGCACGGCGATGGTGACGAATTTGGCGAGCACCAGCAGCACGCTTGCGAACACGACGCGGAGCTTCAGATCCGCCCGATCCGCCGGCCAAGTGTAAGGCCATAGCCTGATCAGCGTCGGCAGCAGCGCGGCGCCATCGCCAGCCGTTTCACGCTTAAGACTATGCGTCGGTCGCTGAAAGTCGCTCATCGCGGTCCCGGACGGGAGGCGATGTGCCGCCAGCGTCCCTCAATCGGCTTGTTTTCCGTCATATAGAGCTTTTCGACGCGCCCTGCACGGAAGCCGGCCGCGAGTTTGGCTTTCGGCGCGCAAGCGTTCAAAAGCGCTTGCAGAGGAACCGAATCGACGCCAAATCTATTGCCTAATGGGAATGACTCCATGAGTAAAATCAATGCGATCTGCGTCTATTGCGGATCGAGTGCGGGGACTGAGCCGGCGTTTGTCGACGCGGCGCAAAAGCTCGGGCAAATCCTCGCTGAAAACCGCATCCGGCTGATTTACGGTGGCGGCTCCGTCGGATTGATGGGCGCGCTCGCCTCCTCCGTGCTTGAGCACGGCGGCGACGTGACCGGAGTTATTCCTGAGTTTCTCACCAAGCGAGAACGGCCCCGTCACATGGCCCAGGAACTCATCGTCACCCGCGATATGCACGAACGCAAGCGCATTATGTTCGAGCGTGCCGATGCCTTCGTCGCCCTGCCGGGCGGCATTGGCACGCTCGAAGAACTGGTCGAGCAGTTGACCTGGGTTCAACTCGGCCGCCACAAAAAACCGATCCTAATTGCTAATATCCAGGGCTACTGGGGTCCGCTGTTGGCGCTGATCGATCATATGCGTGAGGTCAAGTTTATTCCGGCGGCGTTCCGCGTGGATTTCCTCGCCACAAAGCGGGTCGATGAGATCGTGCCGATGTTGCGCGAGAGCGCGCGCAAAATCGCCGAAGCCGAGAAGGCGATGGCGGTTCCGGCCGAGCGGCTGTGACTAATCCTTCAAAAACGTCACGGCCTCGATGCGGTTGCCGTCGGGATCGCGAATGAATGCGGCGTAATAGCCGCCGTGATATTCCGGCCGCAAACCCGGGCCGCCATCCGTTGTGCCGCGAGCGTTAAGCGCTGCATCGTGAAACGCATCGACCGACGCCTTATCGGGCGCGCGCAGGCAGGTGTGTACGCCGCCATCGGGGGCGATCACGTCCATCGCGGCGCGTTTGTTGATCCAGAATTCCGGATATTTCTTGCCGTAACCGACCGCAGCGTCGGGCCATTCACGCAATTTGGTCATGCCGAGCGGCTTGAGCAGCGCCGTATAGAACGCTTCGGCGCCTTTTAGGTCGCGCACCGCGATGGAGACGTGATCGATCATGGAAACTCCTTCCGAGACGTCATCCCGGGTCCGAGCCAACGGACCCGCGCGAAGTCGCGCGGTCCGATGACAGGCTCCGCGAGGAGCCCGGACACGCGCCCCGGAATGATGGCGTTCATGCCGGTGCGCCGGATTTCACCAGCTTGTAGATGATGGAGTCCATCAGCGCCTGGAAAGAGGCGTCGATGATATTGGCGGAGACGCCGACGGTGGTCCAGCGGTCGCCGGTCTCGTCGGCGCTTTCGATCAGCACGCGGGTGACGGCGCCGGTGCCGCCATTGAGGATGCGCACGCGGTAGTCGGTCAATTCGAGCCCCGTGATGAAGCTCTGGTATTTGCCGAGGTCCTTGCGCAGCGCGACATCGAGCGCGTTGACCGGACCGATGCCTTCGGCGACCGAAATGAGCTCCTCATTGCCGACCTTGATCTTGACCACGGCCTGGCTGACGGTCTGGGGGACTCCGTTCGCGCTTGTGCGCTGTTCGACATTGACGTCGAATTTCTCGACGTCAAAATAATGCGGCACTGTGCCGAGGAATCTTCGGGCCAATAGCTCGAACGAGGCGTCGGCGGCTTCATAGGCGTACCCGATCGCCTCGCGTTCCTTGACCTCGTCGAGAAGGCGCGCGACCCGCGCATCGTCCCTGTCGACGGCGAGGCCGATCCGCTCGAGCTCGGCCAGGACGTTCGAGCGGCCCGACTGATCCGACACCAGGAGCTTGCGCCTATTGCCGATGCTTTCCGGCGCGACATGCTCGTAAGTGGCGGGTTCCTTGACGATCGCCGAAGCATGAATGCCGGCCTTGGTGGCGAAGGCGCTTTCGCCGACATAAGGAGCATGGCGATCGGCGGCACGATTGAGCAATTCGTCGAGCGCGTGCGAGACGCGCGACAGCCGTGCCAGCGCTCCGTCCGATACGCCTATGTCGAACTGGTCGGCGTATTCTTTTTTCAATTTCAGCGTCGGGATGATGGAGACGAGATTGGCATTGCCGCAGCGCTCGCCGAGCCCGTTGAGCGTGCCCTGAATTTGGCGGGCGCCAGCGCGCACCGCGGCGAATGAATTCGCCACCGCCTGCTCGGTGTCGTTGTGAGCATGAATGCCGACATGATCGCCGGGAATTTGTTTGCAGACGTCGCCGACGATGCGCTCGACCTCGTGCGGCAGCGTACCGCCATTGGTGTCGCAGAGCACGACCCAGCGCGCGCCCTCGTCGTAGGCGGCTTTGGCGCAGGCCAGCGCATAAGCGGGCTTGGCCTTGTAGCCGTCGAAGAAATGCTCGCAGTCGAGCAGCACTTCGCGGCCCTTGGCCTTGGCCGCACGGATACTGTCGCGGATCGAGGCAAGATTTTCCTCCTCCGTCGTCTCCAGCGCGACGCGCACATGATAGTCCCAGGATTTAGCGACAAAACAGATCGCATCGGCCTGCGCGTCCAGGAGCGCCACCAGGCCGGGATCGTTCGATGCCGAGCGGCCTGGGCGTCGCGTCATCCCAAAGGCAGTCAGTGTTGCCTTGAGCGGCCGCTTCTCGGCAAAGAAATTCGTGTCGGTCGGATTGGCTCCGGGATAGCCGGCCTCGACATAATCGACGCCGAGCTCATCGAGCATGCGGGCGATCGTGAGCTTGTCGGCGAGCGTGAAGTCGACGCCATTCGTCTGCGCGCCGTCGCGCAGCGTGGTGTCAAAAAGATAGAGCCGCTCGCGCGCCATGACCGGTCTCACCAGAGATAATGGTTCGAGGCCAAGGCGACGGCAATCAACACCGCGATCAACGCGATCACCACATGATGCGTGCGAATTCCAAAAAAACTCGAGCGCGGCTCGGTCATGGTTTTTTTTCAGCCGCGATAGAGGCGATAGATGGTGTAGAGCGCGACCACGGCAGCCATGGCGATCACCGCATATTTGAGGACCAGATAATAAAGCCAATGACGCTGGAACGGCGAATCGGTGCGTTTCATGATGCGCTCCCTTCCTTGCCGACAAGCGCCTTGGTCATCGTAGTGTTGGCGAGCCACTCGTCGCCGAGCGTCACGGTATTGCGCTGCTGGGGGGCAAAGCCGCGTTTTTCAAAAAAGCCGCGCGCCGTATCGCTGGCGTCGACGGTGAGTTGTTTTGTGCCGCGCGCGCCGGCGAGCCTTTCCAGCGCATCGCAGAGCATCGCCCCGGCGCCCTGCCCGGCCGCCGCCGGGTGCACATAGAGCATGTCGATCCTGGTGCTGCCGGCGAGCGAGCCGAAGCCGACCGGCGAGCCGCCAAAGGTCGCAACCAGCGTCAGTTCACCAGCAAGTTTTTGACCGAACTCCGCTTCGTCGTCAGCCGTCGAGGCCCAGGCTTGCTGCTGCGCCGGCGAGTAATCCTCCGCAGTCAATTCCTCGATGGCCGCACGAAAGATTTCCGCGAGCAACGGGACATCGGTCGGCAGCATCGGCCGCATCGTAAGCTGCGGCATGGCGCGGGCGTTCATCGCGCGATCTCCCAGGTGGTGCCGTCTTTGGTGTCTTTCAACACCACGCCCATTTTGGCGAGCTCGTCGCGGATGCGGTCGGATTCTTTCCAGTCTTTGCGCACGCGTGCAACGTCACGAGCGGCAATCAACTCCTTAAGTTCCTGAGTGCTTAGAGTCCGCGAGCCTGAAAGACTTTTTCCTAGACTGCCGTGCACCGCAGCATTGCGCATTGCTCTAATCTGATTGTACAGAGCGTCCATTCCAGAGTTGCGATTTTGAAGCTGTGCGAGCTCTTGCGCTGCACTTCGCAATTGCGCCGCTCGCCCCCAAAGCCTCCTTAACAGATACAGGTGGCCGGCGGTTTTCTCTAAGCGAAACCGATCTAACGCCTGCGCGAGCGCAATATTCGGCGCCTCACCCTCTAAAATGCGAGCCCAAGTCCATCTAAAAGCGTCATCTAATCTGCCTCCTAATGTCGGACGACCGGGCAGTCGAAGGCCCAAGAAATTTATGGAGCCTGCGAGAAGATGCGCATCTTTTTCTGAGAGCTGGGACTGTCTTGCGACCTTAGTAAGGACGCCAATTAGTGCAGGGGTATTCAAGTCGTCAGACAGCACTTCCAAGACAAGGGGATGAGGCGTCCGAAATAACGCTCTACTGTGGATCCGTTCGGTTGCTTCAACGCAGGAATCGAGCACTTCCGCTGCTTCATCTAAGCGCGTTACCGTCCAATCAAGCGGATCCCTGTATTGCGTCATAAGCATCGCGAGTCTCAACACCGGTCCTGGCCAGCTATGCTCGCCAAATTTATCAGTTTCCAGCAGGTCGCGTATCGTCACGAAGTTGCCGAGCGACTTCGACATCTTCTCGCCTTCGACCTGGAGAAAGCCGTTATGCATCCAATAATTTGCCATCACCGGCGTGTGGAAGGCGCAGCGCGACTGCGCGATCTCGTCCTCGTGATGCGGAAACACGAGATCGATGCCGCCGCCATGAATGTCGAAAGTCTCGCCGAGATATTTCCAGCTCATCGCCGAGCATTCGATGTGCCAGCCAGGCCGACCGGGCGCCGCGATGCCGGCGGGCGACGGCCAAGCCGGCTCGCCCGGCTTCGACGGCTTCCACAGCACAAAATCACGAGGGTCTCTCTTGTAC
>JBARER010000015.1:0-3492 GCA_049796395.1 Xanthobacteraceae bacterium | reverse complement strand
CGGAAGCCGGCCGACGAATTCCGGGATCAGTCCGTATTTCAGCAAATCCTCAGGCTCGACTTCGCGGAAGATCTCGCCTTGCTTGCGGTCTTCCGGCGCCGCCACCCGGGCACCGAAGCCGATCGAGGTGGAGCGGCCGCGCGCGGAAATGATCTTCTCCAGGCCGGCGAAGGCGCCGCCGCAGACGAACAGGATATTCGTGGTGTCGACCTGCAGAAACTCCTGCTGCGGGTGCTTGCGGCCGCCCTGCGGCGGCACACTGGCGATGGTCCCTTCCATGATCTTCAAGAGCGCCTGCTGCACGCCTTCGCCCGAGACGTCGCGGGTGATCGAAGGATTGTCCGACTTGCGCGAAATCTTGTCGATCTCGTCGATATAGACGATGCCGCGCTGCGCGCGCTCGACATTGTAGTCGGCCGATTGCAGCAGCTTGAGGATGATGTTCTCGACGTCTTCGCCGACATAGCCGGCTTCGGTGAGCGTGGTGGCGTCCGCCATCGTGAACGGCACGTCGAGAATACGCGCCAGCGTCTGCGCCAAGAGCGTCTTGCCGGAGCCGGTCGGACCGATCAGCAGGATGTTGGACTTCGCCAGTTCGACGTCGTTGTGCTTGCTCTGATGATTGAGCCGCTTGTAGTGATTGTGGACCGCGACCGAGAGCACCTTCTTGGCGTGATCCTGCCCGATCACATAGTCATCGAGCACCTTCCGAATCTCGCGCGGCGTCGGAATTCCGTCACGCGACTTCACCAGCGAGGACTTGTTCTCCTCGCGGATGATGTCCATGCACAGTTCGACGCACTCGTCGCAGATAAAGACGGTCGGACCGGCGATAAGCTTGCGCACCTCGTGCTGGCTCTTGCCGCAGAACGAGCAGTAAAGCGTATTCTTCGAATCGCCGCCGCCAACCTTGCTCATTCCAGTCTCCGTGTTCGCCAGCGCAGCACTTCAACCGACTATGTTACGAAGCACTGCGCTAATATTCCGTAGCACCAACCCCCGCCAGAACCGCCAAAGTGCCTATAGTCCGGCACCCGGCACAAGCGACCATGCTAACGGCGTGCCAATCAAGAATCCATTAACGATAACGCGAGTTTGCACCAGTGTATTTTCGGGATCACACGCCGATAAGCCGCTTGACCCACAGTCCGGACTCTGGCCGACCCCCGCTTTGGACCTAGAAATAGGCCCATTTTTAGGCGGCGGCCGCGCCGCAGACCCTAGCTTACCCCCTTGAGGACCGCCGCCGGTTCCGTCTTAAGGCCGGGTTCCTCCGGCCGCTTTTCGATCACCTTGTCGATAAGCCCGAAATCCTTGGCCATCTCGGAGGTCAGGAACATGTCGCGTTCCAGCGCATCCTCGATCTTCTTGAGCGGTTGACCGGTGTGCTTGACGTAGATCTCGTTCAACCGCCGCTTGAGGTTCAGAATCTCCTGGGCGTGCAGCATGATGTCGGTCGCCTGACCCTGGAACCCGCCAGACGGCTGGTGCACCATGATCCGGGCATTGGGCAGCGCAAAGCGTAAATCCTTGGCGCCCGCGGCAAGCAGCAACGAGCCCATCGAGGCCGCCTGGCCGGTGCAAAGCGTCGATACGGGCGGGCGGACGAATTGCATCGTATCGTAGATCGCCAGCCCCGAGGTGACGACGCCACCCGGCGAATTGATGTACAGCGATACTTCTTTTTTCGGGTTCTCCGCCTCGAGAAAAAGAAGCTGGGCGACGACCAGCGACGCCATGCCATCTTCGATTGGCCCGGTGATGAAGATGATCCGCTCCTTGAGCAGGCGCGAATAGATGTCATAGGCCCGTTCCCCCCGGTTGGTCTGTTCGACCACCATGGGTACGAGGTGCTGCATGTAAAACTCGGCCGGGTCGCGCATGGATCACCTGGAAGTGGACTCTGAAAGGGGCACCGCAAGCTTACCTCGAACCGGGTCACCGAATTTGGGTTCGCCGGGGTAGTCACAGCTACGTAATCGCCGCCTAATGTGACTTGAGTCGGCCGCGTTGTCGAAGCCGGCCTGTCTCGACAGCCTTGCCGATCCGGCCATGCCAAGCATTTCTTTCGGCAGTTACCGAAGATAAGCGCGGAAATCCCGCAGGCAAGACGTGAAATCCGGCGTCAAGCAGCCTTATTCCTCGTCATCCTTGAACAATTCTTCCCGCGATACCTGCTTGTCCGCCACCGTCGCAAGCTCCAGCAGGAAATCGACGACCTTGTCCTCGAATATCGGCGCCCGCAAAGCCGCCAGCGCGCCCGGATTATTGCGGTAATAATCCCATACCCGCTGTTCCTGGCCGGGCACCATTCTGGCCTGCGCGACAACCGCTTGGCTCAGCTGCTCGTCGCTGACTTTGATGTTATTTTTTTCGCCGATTTCCGCGAGCACCAGGCCAAGCCGCACCCGGCGTTCGGCGATCGCGCGGTAGTCGGCGCGGGCCTTCTCCTCGGTCGTCCCCTCGTCGGCGAAGGTGCGGCCCTGCTGCTTGAGATCGTTCTCGATCGTCTGCCAAACGTTATTGAATTCTTCTTCGACCAGCGTCGGCGGCGGCTCGAATTTGTGGTGGGCGTCGAGCTGATCGAGAAGCGCGCGCTTGATCTTCTGGCGCGAGGCGGACGCATGTTCGCGCTCGATACGCTCGCGCAAGGCGTCACGCAGCTTGGCCAGCGACTCCAACCCAAGCGTCGTGGCGAAAGCGTCGTCCATCGCGACCTCGCCAGGCGCTTCCACCGTCTTTGCTGTCACGGCAAAAGTGGCGTCCTTGCCGGCGACGGCGGCAGCCGGATAGTTCTCCGGAAACTTGACGTCAAAGGTCCGGCTCTCGCCGGCCTTGATGCCCGTCAGGTGGTCTTCGAAGCCGGGGATGAATTGGCCCGATCCAAGCGTGATTGGCACATCCTCGCCGGAACCGCCCTCGAAGCTTTCGCCATTGAGCGTGCCGTTGAACGATATGGTGACGCGGTCGCCCTTTGCGGCGCCTTCGGCTTTAGCCAAGTAGGGACGGTTCTGCTCGCTAAGCGTCTGCAGCGACTGATCGACTTCGGCGTCGGTGACCGGCGCAGTAAGCCGCTCCAGCTCGATCGACTTGAAATCGGCGAGCGTAATCGGCGGCACGATCTCCATCTGGACCGTGTAAGCTAGGTCCGACTTGCCGGCGATCACGCCTTCCACCGCGCCCTCGTCCTCGGGCAGCACTACTTTCGGCTCGGTGGCGAGTTTGAAGCCATGATCGGCGACGATCTTGGTATTGACCTCGCGGACCGCGGCTTCGATCACCTCCGCCATCGCCGACTTGCCGTACAGCCGCTTGAGATGCGCTACCGGCACTTTGCCGGGACGAAAGCCGCGGAGCTGAACGCGGTCCTTCATTTCGTCGAGCCGCACGTTGACGCGGGCCTCCAGATCGGTTGCCGGCACGACAACGTGGTATTCCCGCTTGAGACCGGCGGCGGAAGTTTCAGTGACCTGCATTGGCATTACTCTTCAC
>JBARER010000014.1:0-22831 GCA_049796395.1 Xanthobacteraceae bacterium | reverse complement strand
CAATAATTCGCCATCACCGGCGTATGGAAGGCGCAGCGCGACTGCGCGATCTCGTCCTCGTGATGCGGAAAGACGAGATCGATGCCGCCGCCGTGGATGTCAAAGGTCTCGCAGTGATATTTCCATGACATCGCCGAGCATTCGATGTGCCAGCCCGGCCGGCCGGGCGCCGCGATGCCGGCGGGCGACGGCCACGCCGGCTCGCCCGGCTTCGACGGCTTCCACAGCACGAAATCCCGCGGGTCGCGCTTGTACGGCGCGACTTCGACACGGGCGCCGGCGATCATCTCATCAAGCGGGCGCTTGGATAATTGCCCGTAGTCCTTCATCGACGGCACGCTGAACAGCACATTGTTCTCGGCGACATAAGCGTTTTTGGACGCGATCAGTCTTTCGATCAGCGTCTTCATCTCGGCAATATGCTCGGTGGCGCGCGGCTCTACCGTCGGCAGCAGGCAGCCGAGCGCGGCGACGTCGTCGTGAAATTGCTTGTCGGTAGCTTCGGTGACCTTGCGGATCGCCTCGTTCAGCGGCAGGCCGGGATAGTCCTCCGCAGCGCGCGCGTTGATCTTGTCGTCGACGTCGGTGATGTTGCGCACGTAAGTGACGTGGCCAGCGCCGTAGATGTGCCGCAGCAGCCGGAACAGCACGTCGAACACGATGACCGGGCGCGCATTGCCGATATGGGCGAAGTCGTAGACCGTCGGCCCGCACACATACATGCGCACGTTCGCCGGATCGAGCGGCTTGAACGGCTGCTTTTCACGCGTCAGCGTATCGTAGAGTTTCAGGTCCATCGTCGAATCAAACCGTACAAAATCGTATTCTACGCCTTGGGCCGGCTGGCCGGGGCGTGTCCAAAATCTCGATGGTGAGAAAAGACGGCCGCAGCCAGCGTTTTGCGCTAGCGAATAATCTCCCGGCAAATGCCGAGTGTTTGAGCGGGGCCGTTCATGAGCGGCAGAATGGTCGAGGCCGCGCTTGGCGTCAAGGTCCCCTCTCCGGGAGCGCAACTGACTTAACGCAAGCTTAACCGCGCGGTCGCATTGTTCGGCCTATCGGGGTCGAACAGGTCGGTCCGGTCATTGGCGCCTTGGCGCCGGCTGGGGGAACGATGCGTTTTGTGATCGCCATCAGCGCCGCCGCAGTCATGCTTCTGGCCGGCGCGGCGCATGCCGAGAAACGGATGTTCATCGTCGCCAACGACGGCGACGGTTACGGCGTCGACCGTTGTCTCGCCTCCGGCGCGCCGTGCGGCGCGGCGGTGGCGGCGTCCTACTGCAAGTCGCGCCAGTTCGGGCAGGCGCTGTCCTTCCGCAAGGTCGACCGCGACGACATCACCGGTGCGATTCCGGCGGGCGACCCGAGTTCATGCAAGGGCGGCGATTGCGGCACTTACGTCGCCATCGAGTGCTCGCGCTAATCTGGATCGAAACGCGCCGCGCTGTGGCTCAGCCTTTGCCGGACAACACCTGATCGACGCTGTAGCGGCCGCCGCCGGCCACGAACAGCACGAGCGTGCCGCGGCAATCGCGATATCCTTGCTCAGAAATACAAATTGGAGACCCTGCGCCGCCTGCGGAAACTGCCAATAAAGATGCGCCGTCAAAAAGGCGATCACGACGAAGGCGAACGCAAGCAATGCGCCGTAACGAGTGGCAAGACCGAAGACCAGCGTGACGACGACGATCCATTCGGCGACATACGCGAATGGGCTCATCAACGCGGCAGCGACGAAATTGATGGACGTGAGATAGGCCACACTCGGCCCGCCGGTCCACACCGTCATCAAGAAGATCGCCGCGATCAGCCAGCGGCCGAGCAGCAGCAAGATACCGCCACGCACGCGGCGACGCCGTCGGTGCACGACAGCAGCGGATGCGATGATTGGCTTGTTTGCAGCGACATGGATTCCCCCCTTTCGGACTGCCTCGTTATGGGCAATTCCATGATCCATCTTAGCACCCGCACTCACACCGCGGAGCAAATTTAGCTCGCCCGCCTTTGTTGGGATTGTGCCCAAGGCCGTTGCGTGGGATGGCAACTTCGTTCATCTTTGCCCGATGGCCGGCCAGCGCGTACTGGAAAACGATATCGGGGAGGAGTTGGGCGGGTCGGCAAGCGACAAGGCGCCGTTGAAACTCGAGCAATTTCTCCCCTATCGGCTCAATGTCGTCGCGAGCCTCGTTTCCCAGGCGCTGTCGCGCGTTTATGCCAAGCGTTATCGGATCGGCGTGCCGGAGTGGCGCGTGCTGGTCACGCTCGGCCAATTCGACGTGATGACCGGCAAGGAGATCGGCGCGCACACTCACATGCACAAGACCAAGGTGTCGCGGGCTGTGGCGCTTCTGGAAAAACGCAAACTGCTGGCCCGCCGCGTCAATCGGGCCGATATGCGCGAGTCGTTCCTCTCGCTGACCGCCGGCGGGCGGGCGATCTATGAGGAATTAGCGCCGCACGCGCTCGACTTCGCGCGCCGGCTTACGGACATTCTCACCCCGGGCGACCGCGAAGCATTCAATCGGGCGCTGCAACAGATCACCGATCAGTCGGCACAACTCGTTGCCGAAATCGTCGGGCAGGACGGCACTACGGAGGAGGACGCGTGAAGCTTTATTCCTATTTCCGTTCTTCGGCGGCTTACCGTGCGCGCATTGCCCTCAACCTCAAAGGCATCGCCTACGAAACCACGTCGATCCATCTCATCAAGGATGGCGGCCTCAACAGGCGGCCGGAATTCCGCGCGATCAATCCCCAGATGCGCGTGCCGGTTCTGATTACCGACGCCGGCAACGTTCTGATCCAGTCGCTGGCCATCATCGAATATCTCGACGAGATTTGCCCGGAGCCGGCGCTGTTGCCGAAGGACCCGCTCGCGCGCGCTCACGCGCGGGCGCTCGCCGAACTGATCGCTTGCGACATTCATCCGCTCAACAATACGAGCGCGCTCCGCTACTTGAAGCATCAGATGCATCAGGACCAGAGCGCGATCGACGCCTGGTACCACCACTGGGTGATCGAAGGTTTCGAGGCTCTCGAAACGCTGATGACACCCGGGCCCTATGCTTGTGGCGATAAGGTCACCATCGCTGACGTTTGCCTGGTGCCGCAGGTCGCCAATGCACGGCGCCTCAAGGTGCCGCTCGACAGTTTCCCCAAGATCGTGGGCGTCGATGCCGCCTGTCGCACGCTTGAAGCCTTCGATCGCGCTCGGCCGGAAAATCAGCCCGATGCTGAGTAAGTCCGAGTGACTGCTCCATGACGACGCGTTTTTGACACCATCGTCGTGTTCACACTTTAGTCACCATTGCCGGGCTTGATCCGGCGCGCGCCCGGATAAACCGAGTTAAAATCCATTATGTCTAGCAATTCCAGGTACTTAATAACAGGCCGTCGTCAGTTAGCGCAGGTCGCCGCGCTGGGATTTTTGGCGTGTGCGACTCCCGCCATGGCGCAGAATTATCCGGTCCCGCCGGCCTCGATCCCTCAGGCGGCCAATCAGCCGGCTCCTTATCAACAACCGCAATATCCGTCGGCGCCCTATCAGCAGCCGCAATATCCGCCGCAACAGCCGCAATATCAGCCGGCGGCAAACCAGCCCGCGGCCAATCAGCCGGCGCTCAATCCGGCCCGGACCAATCCGGTGTGCATCCGCCTTGAGGGACAGCTCGCTTCCTTCGATCAGGGCACGGCTGATCCGGGACGCGCCCAACAGATGCAGCAGGCCGAGGCCGCGATCGCCAAACAACAGGCCGATATCGATCGCGCCACCGCGCAAGCGCACAAATCCGGCTGCGCCGGCACCGGCTTTTTTGCCCTATTCTCGGCGCTGTCGCCGCAATGCGGACCGATCACCTCGCAGATTCAGCAAATGCGCGGCGACCTCGACCGCATGATGAGCGATCTGGAGCGCTTGAAAAGCGGCACCTCCGACCAGACCGATCAACGCCGCGCGCTGATCGGGCAATTGGCGCAAAACAATTGCGGCGCCCAATATACCGCTGCGGCCAACGCCCAAGGCGGCCCGCAAGGCTTTTTCGATGCCCTGTTCGGCGGCGGCACGATCGTCAATCCGAACGGCGACGGCGCGCCGAACGGCACCTATCACACCGTCTGCGTGCGCTCCTGCGACGGCTATTATTTCCCGATTTCCTATTCGACCCTGCCGTCACATTTCGCCGAGGACGAAAAGGTCTGCCAGCGCGAATGCCCAGCGGCCGATGTCACACTTTATTCCTACCGCAATCCAGGCGAGAGCATGGATCAGGCGGTTTCGACCAACGGCCAATTGTATACGGCTCTGCCAACCGCCTATCGTTACCGCACCCAACTCGTTTCAGCCTGTTCATGCCGCAAGGCCGGCGAGAGCTGGGAAGATGCGCTTAAGAACGCCGACGATTCCTCGACGCTAGAAAGCGGCGATATCGTCGTGACCGATCAGAACGCCAAAGCGCTATCGCAGCCGCCCAAGGCAGGCGGCAAGACGGTTGCGACGGCGCTGCCGAACGCGTCCGTCGCGGGGTCGGCCTCGACCGCCGATGCCGCCGCTCCGGAAAAGCCCAAGGGTCCAGTGCGGGTGGTGGGGCCACCGTTCCTGTCGCAGTCGGAACTTCGATTGCAGCAGTCGCAGCAGCCGTAGTGACGGATTAAAAGTCTGCCGCGGCGGCCTTGGCCATCGCCGCGCCCCGCACGGTCGAGCGCTCCGGCTCGGCACTGGGCGTGCCCGGATCGCTGAAGCGATTGACGATCGGATAACGCCGGTCGCGGCCGAAATTCTTCAGCGTCACCTTCACGCCGGGCGCCGCCTGACGCCGCTTGTATTCGGCGAGATTCAGCATCCGCTCGATCTTCATCACGGTGTCGCGGTCAAAGCCCGCGGCGACAATTTCCGCCGCCGATTCTTCGCGCTCGACCAACCGTTCGAGAATCCGATCCAAAACATCATAAGGCGGCAGCGTATCTTGGTCGGTCTGATTGTCGCGCAACTCCGCGCTCGGCGCCCGGATCAAGATGTTTTCCGGAATGACCGCACCGTCCGGCCCGTGCGCGCCGTCCGGTTTCCAACCGTTGCGCAGTCGCGCCAGACGGTAGACTTCCGTCTTGTACAGATCCTTGATCGGATTGAAGCCGCCGTTCATGTCGCCATAGAGCGTGGCGTAGCCGACCGACATTTCCGACTTGTTGCCGGTCGTCACGACCATCAAACCGAATTTATTGGAGATCGCCATGAGGATGACGCCGCGGGCACGCGCCTGTAAATTTTCTTCGGTCACGTCGCGTGGCGCGCCGGCAAACAGGCCGGAGAGCGCGGTTTCCAGGCCGCACACGGCGCTTTCGATCGGAACAATATCGTAACGCAAGCCGAGGACTTGCGCGGCCGCCGCAGCGTCGATCCGCGATTCCTCCGAGGTGTAAAGATACGGCAGCATCACGCAGCGCACGCGTTCGGCTCCCAGCGCGTCGACTGCCATGATCGCGCATAGCGCCGAATCGATGCCGCCCGACAGACCGATGACGACACCTCTGAACCGGTTCTTTTCGACGTAGTCGCGCAATCCCAGAACGCAAGCGGCATAGTCGGATTTGTCCGATGCTTCCACCGGGGCGATCGGCCCTGGGGCACAACGCCACGTGCCGCCGCTTCGCGACCAATGCGTCGTTAGAATCGATTCATTGAACGCCGGCAGCTGAAACGCGATCGAGCGGTCGCCATTCAAGGCGAATGAAGCACCGTCAAATACCAATTCATCCTGACCGCCGACCTGATTGACATAAATAAGCGGCAAGCCGGCTTCGGTCACGCGTGCGACCGAAACGTTCAGGCGCACGTCGCCCTTTCCGCGGTAATACGGCGAGCCATTGGGGACCACCAGAATCTCGGCGCCGGTCTCGCCGAGGCATTCGACCACGTTTTCGTAGTCGCCCCATTCGGTCCAGATGTCCTCGCAAACAGGCAGGCCGAGCCTTACGCCGTGGAAACTCACCGGACCCGCAATGGGGCCGGCGGCAAAGACGCGCTTCTCGTCAAAAACGCCGTAATTGGGCAGATTAACTTTGAAACGGATGGCCTGGATGCGTCCACCGCCCAGCTGTGCGTAGGCGTTGTAGAGCTTACCGTCCTCAACCCAGGGCGTTCCTATAAGCACGGACGGACCGCCCTCGGCAGTCTCGCGGGCCAGTGCCTCAACCGCCGTGCGGCAGGCCTCCTGAAAGGCCGGCTTAAGCACCAAGTCCTCCGGCGGATAACCGGCAATGAATAGCTCTGAAAAGGCGATGATATCGGCGCGATCGCCGGCCGCCTTTGCACGCGCTTCGCGGGCGAGTTTCAAATTGCCGGTCACATCGCCGACAACCGGATTGAGCTGCGCCACGGCAATGGCGAGACGATCGGCGGGACGCTCATTCATGGCCCAAGGTCTAGCGTGTCGCTCGCCTTCGCGAAAGCGGGGACCTCAGGGATTGCCACATCGTCAGACGAGCCCGCTTTGGTTTCGGCAGCGCCGCCGTCACAAGCCTGCAACCGCCGGCAAGGGGGTCGCAATGCCTTCGCGTTTGGTCTTGAGCAGATCGGCGAGCAAAAACGCGATATCGATCGACTGCTCGGCATTCAGGCGCGGATCGCACACAGTATGATAGCGATCGTTGAGGTCCTCGTCGGTGATGGCACGAGCACCGCCGGTGCATTCGGTGACGTCCTTGCCGGTCATCTCCAGATGCACGCCGCCGGGATAGACGCCCTCCGCCGCGCACACCTGAAAGAAGCCACGAACCTCCTTGAGGATCTGATCGAACGGTCGCGTCTTGTAGCCCGTCACCGACGTAATCGTGTTGCCGTGCATCGGATCGCATGACCACACCACGTTGCGGCCTTCGCGCTTGACGGAGCGCACCATGGCAGGCAGCAGATCGCCGACCTTGTCAGCGCCGACGCGACAGATCAGCGTCAGGCGGCCCGGCTCATTGTCCGGATCGAGGATATCGATCAGCTTGAGCAGCTCGTCCGGCTTTTGCGTTGGACCGGTTTTCAAGCCGAGCGGATTCTTGATGCCGCGGCAAAATTCGACGTGCGCATGATCCGCCTGCCGAGTGCGGTCGCCGACCCACACCATATGACCCGACGTGCAGTACCAGTCGCCGGTCGTCGAATCGACGCGGGTGAAGGCCTGCTCGTAACCGAGCAAGAGCGCCTCATGGCTGGTGTAGAAATCAGTGGTGCCGAGACTGGAATCGACCGCAAAGTTCAGACCGCAGGCACGCATGAAATCGAGCGCCCCGGAAACGCGATCGGCCAAGTCGCCATAACGCTTGGACTGCGGAGAGCCGCGGACCGACTCCAGCATCCAGCGGTGCACGTTATCGAGGCTCGCATAACCGCCCTTGGCGAAGGCGCGGAGCAGATTGAGCGTCGCGGCCGATTGGCGATAGGCCTCCAATTGCCGGCGGGGATCCGGTGTGCGCGCTTCCGACGTAAAATCGGTGCCGTTGATGATGTCACCGCGATAGCTGACGAGTTCCACGCCGTCCTGCTTTTCGGTCGGCGAGGAGCGCGGCTTGGCGAATTGGCCGGCAATGCGGCCGACCTTCACCACCGGGCAGGCCGCCGCATAAGTGAGAACCACCGCCATCTGTAGAAAAACGCGGAAGAAATCGCGGATATTGTTGGCGCCATGCTCGGCGAAGCTCTCGGCGCAGTCGCCGCCCTGCAGCAGAAAAGCCTGCCCGGTGGCAACCTTGGCCAGTTGAGCTTTCAGATTGCGCGCCTCGCCGGCGAAGACCAAAGGAGGAAAAGTGGCAAGCTGCGCCTCGACATCGGCGAGCACCTTGGCGTTCTGATAATCCGGCACCTGCAAAATCGGCTTAGCGCGCCAGGACTCCGGGCTCCACTTCACGGCGTTGAGCGACCTTGCCATACGCATCTCCACATCAACATCCCGGAGCGCGGGCGCAAGCCGCGAGCCAAAATCCATATTCACAAACACTGCTATGGATTCCGGGCCCCAAGCCGCTATGCCGCCTCGGCCGGAATGGCGGCCCTTATACACGTTGCCGTCGAGTTATGACAACCTGTACACTAGGCCGGAATCCGGCATTTTCAGCTATTCAGCCGCCTCGCGGGCAAAACTTGCGGTCCTCTTGCGCATGGTGACCAATTCCTCGGCAGCGGTCGGATGCAAGGCAATCGTGGCATCGAAATCGGCTTTGCTGGCGCCCATTTTCACGGCGACGGCGGCCAGTTGCGCCATCTCCGCGGCGCCTTCGCCGACGACGTGGCAACCGACCACCCGGTCGCTCAGTCCGTCAACGACGAGCTTCATCAGGATGGCCGTATCCCGCCCCGACAGCGTGGCTTTCAGCGGCTTGAACATCGCCTTGTAGATGTCGGTTTGCGCCAGCTGCGCCCGCGCTTGCTCCTCGGTGAGCCCGACCGTACCCACCTCAGGTTCCGAGAATACGGCGGTCGGCACGCTGGTATGATCGACGGCAGTCGGCTTGCCGCCAAAGACCGTGTCGGCGAAGGCATGTCCCTCGCGAATGGCCACCGGGGTGAGATTGCTGCGGTTGGTGACATCGCCCACCGCATAGATATTTTGTGCGCTCGTGCGCGAAAACCGGTCGACAGCGATTGCGCCGTCTCTGCCAACCTCGACGCCCGCCTCCTTCAAGCCGAGCTTGGCAACATTGGGAATCCGTCCGGTGGCGAACATCGCGCGATCGGCCGGAACGTGATTGCCGTTCGACAACCGCACTGAATAGTGTCCGTCGGCTTTTTCGATAGCCGTAACCTTGCAGCCGGTCAGGACGCGGATGCCGCGCGCTTCCAGCTCGACGCGCAAGTGCTTGCGGACGTCATCATCGAAGCCGCGCAAGATCATGTCGCCGCGATAAACCAGCGTCACATGAGAGCCGAGTCCGGCAAAAATGCCGGCAAACTCCACTGCGATATAGCCGCCGCCTTGAATTACGATGCGGCTGGGAAATTCCTGCAGATGAAATGCTTCGTTCGAGGAGATGGCGTGCTCGATGCCGGGAATTGGATCGCCATAGCTCGGCCTGCCGCCGGTCGCGATGAGGATGGTGGCAGCGCGCAACCGATCGCCCGTCGCCAGCTGGACGGTATGCGGGTCAAGCAGGACCGCCCGGCTTTTCGCGACCGTGACGCCGGCCTTCGCCAGCGTCGCGCCGTAAGCCGCCTCCAGCCGCGCGATTTCGCGGTCTTTGTTGGCGACCAGCATCGCCCAGTCGAACGAGGTCTGCCGAACGGTCCAGCCATAGCCGGCGGCATCCTCGAACTCGCCGTGAAACCTGGAGGCATAGACAAACAGCTTCTTTGGCACGCAGCCGCGGATCACGCAGGTGCCGCCGAGCCGGTATTCCTCCGCGACCATGACACGCGCGCCGTGCTCGGCGGCAATACGCGCCGCGCGCACACCGCCGGAGCCGCCGCCAATGACAAAAAGATCGATATCGTAATCTGCCATAGTGTTATTGCATCACATGTCGTGGCCGCGTTTTTTCATTTCTTCGCGCATGCTGGACATTACGTCCTCGGACAGATTGTCTCCCCAGGTGCCGGCGTAGGCCATCGCCTGGTCTAACACTTTGGGTTCTTCGGCCAGCGCTTTTTTACCGATCGGCGATTGGTAGAACGCCAGCAGCTGACGCAATTCCTGCTCGGTGAAATGCTGGGCGTAGATGCGCGCGGTGGCGTCGACCAAATCGTTGACCCGGGGCGCATATTTTTTCTCTTCGATGACCGCGACCTCGTCGAGGTCCTTTTGCCACATGAAGTTGGTTTGCATGAACATTTGCTTGGTCTTCAGCACCACGCCGCGAACGAGCGGAGCGAATATGTTCTGCACGCCTTTGATTTCGACGATTTGCTTGGCTAACAACATCGCCGCCGGTGACGGCTGCGCTATTGCCGGAGCTGGCGGCGCCCCTGACGGCACCGGCGTTTGGGCGCCTGCCGGTTGGGCGAGACCGATCAAATTTAACGCGAGCAACGCGGCCATCGCGCAAGACGTCGTGGACGGACGGGCGGTCATAGGCGCACTCCCTTGGTGCTTGAGATTAAGGCCGTTCGACAAGCCGGACCCCGTCGGGGCCAGCCAGGATAGCAGTACCGGCGAGACCGATGAACAAGCCATGCTCCATGACGCCAGGAATGGCCGACAAGCGGCGGGCTAGATCCGGCGGATCGGCGATACGCCGTAACTGCGCATCCAGGAGCCAGTGCCCGCCATCCGTGACGAAAGCGTGGCCGGCGGCGCCCGGACGCAAAGCAGCCGGTCCAGGGCATCCTGCCGCGGCCGCCGCGGCCTCTACCGCGCGGCATGTCGCGGCGGCGCCAAACGGCAAAATTTCGATCGGCAGCGGGAATTGGCCAAGGACAGGGACCCATTTCGACGCATCGGCAATGACGATCATTTTCGCCGACGCCGAGGCCACGATTTTCTCCCGCAAAAGTGCCCCACCGCCGCCTTTGATCAGGGTGAGATCCGGTGAGATCTCATCGGCGCCATCGACGGTGAGATCCAGTTCGGGGGCGTCATCCAGAGTAGTGAGTGGAATGCCTAGCCGCAGCGCCTGTTCGCGCGTGGCCTCCGAGGTCGGCACGGCCACGATTTTCAATCCGCGGCGAACCCGCTCGGCCAATAGCTCGACAAAGGCTTGCGCGGTTGAGCCGGTCCCCAACCCGAGCCGCATGCCTGAGCGGACGAATTCGACGGCGCGAGCCGCCGCAGCTCGTTTATAGACCTTGGCATCCATCAAGCGGTGTGTAGCCGCCTTCCGAGATCGAGCCTAGTGCGGCAGATTCGAAGCTGTCATTTTAGCCGCTCACTCGGTTTCAAATCCAAGAACGGCACCGGTGCCAACACATTATGTGGCGGACTAGGTTGCGAACTTAGAAATCGAAAGGACACCGACAACCTATTGATCTGGTGTGGGTTTGGCGCAGTAGCCCGCCCTACGAAGTCAGCCGTCATGGTGCGGACTTCTGAACGGCCTCGCCAGCAGCCTTGTGCGGGCGTCGCGTGAGCTTTACCCGATAGGCCATGCTGACAATCGTCTTCGATCTCGACGGGACCCTGGTCGATACCGCGCCCGATCTCATTTCCACGCTCAACCTGATCCTTGCCCGGGAGGGTATGCTGCCGGTCGATTACGACGCCGCGCGGCGCATGATCGGCGGGGGTGCGCGCGGCATGATTGAACGGGCGGTTGCCGCCGAGGGCCGCGATTGCGGCAAAGCCGAGATTGATCGGATGTTCGCGGCGTTCATCGAGCATTATGCCGCACATATCGCCGATCGCTCGCGCCCGTTTCCTCAGCTTGAGGAGACTCTCGGGCAACTGGCCCGCGAGGGTCATCGCCTTGCGGTATGCACGAACAAGCTGGAATGGCTCTCGGTGCGGTTGCTCGACACGCTCAATCTTTCGCGACACTTCGCCGCCATCTGCGGCCAGGACACTTTCGGGGTCCAAAAGCCCAATCCGAAAATGCTGCAGCTGACGATTGAGCGCGCCGGCGGAACACCAGATCGAGCGATCATGGTCGGCGACTCGGGGACGGATATTCACACCGCGCGGGCGGCAACAGTGCCGGTGGTCGCCGTGGATTTCGGCTACAGCGAAGTGCCGATCGCAACATTGCAGCCTGACCGCATCGTCAGTTCTTTCGCGGACTTGCCGGCCGCCATTCGCGCGATCGAAGGCGCCCGCGCCTAGCCTTGAAACTGTGATCGCGTGGCCACACTTCGGCAAAGGATTCGTTAACCTTAATCGCACTGCAACCGCCAAAATGGTCGACACGTGGTAGGTTAACTTATTGAACTAAAACAATTTATCTTCAATTTCGGTTTCCATTGCCAAATACGGCAACGTGACGTGCCGGCCGTCGCAAAGCGCCGAGCCGCTTTACCGAATAGAACGTCAGGCCTAGGTTCGAGAGACGGACTGGGAGTGCGTTATGTTGCGTGTTCGGCTGTTCGCCGTCGCCATGATCCTCACCGGCGCGGCATTGGCAGGATGCACGAGCTCAGGCTCGTCCATGTCCGATATGTTCAGCTCATCGCCGCCGCCGCCCGAGGTTATGCAATTTCAATCGGTGCCGGCAGGCGCGACGGTTCAGACCGCACAAGGTCAAACCTGTTCGACGCCGTGCTCGCTCGCCTTGCCGCTTAACGCCCAGGCCGTTTCGTTCTCGCTCTCCGGCTATGTGCCGCAAACGGTGCAACTCGCGGTGCATCAGGGCGAAGGTTCAATATTCAGCAAACCGCCGCCGGATTTGGTGCCCAATCCCGTGGTAGCGCAGCTCCAAGCAGTCCCCCCACCGCCGCCTCCTCGCAGAGTCGTCAAGCCTCGGCCACGGAAGATCGTGGCCAGGCCTAGGGCGGTGCCGCAGCCAGCGTCCATGTCGGCGCCGACCCAGCCGTCGATCGCAGCTCCAGAGCCGGCGGCGCCGCCGCAGGACAACGTGTTCCCTCCCCCGCCCCCGACCTCAGCATCCCCGTTCCCGCCACCGCCGCCAACCCGATAATGACGGCCCGCGTAGGAATCGGCTGTGCCGAAAAGTTCTGGACCCTCAGGGCTTTATTCGGCACATTCGATTGATTATCTAACGGCTTATGGACAGCGCCTCAGCGAGCTTGCCAAGCGTGGAACTCGGCGTCCAGGAAGGGCGGGAACTGGTCGATCCGTTCGGCCGCGCCATCACCTATTTGCGCGTCTCGGTGACCGACCGTTGTGACTTCCGCTGCGTCTACTGCATGGCGGAAAACATGTCGTTCTTGCCGAAGGCTGATGTTCTGTCGCTGGAGGAACTCGATCGTCTGTGTTCGGCGTTCGTGTCACGGGGCGTCCGCAAGCTTCGGCTCACTGGCGGCGAGCCGCTGGTCCGGCGCGGCATCATGACACTCTTTGATTCGCTGTCGCGGCATTTGCGGTCCGGCGTCCTCGACGAGCTTACCTTGACGACCAACGGCTCGCAGCTTGCCAAATACGCCGACGCGCTTGCGGCGGCGGGGGTCAAGCGTCTCAACGTTTCCCTCGATACGCTCGATCCGGAAAAATTCCGTGCCATCACGCGCTGGGGTTCGCTGGATCAGGTTTTGGGCGGCATCGACGCCGCGCAGACCGCCGGCTTGAAGATCAAGATCAATACGGTCGCGCTCAAAGGTGTCAACGACGATGAGTTTCCGCAGCTCATCGCCTGGGCGCATGGCCGCGGCATGGATTTGACGCTGATCGAGGTGATGCCGCTCGGCGAAATCGGCGAAGGACGTCTCGATCAATATCTGCCGCTGTCGCTGGTTCGCGCGCGGCTCGCAGAAAAATTTACGCTGGAAGACATCGATTACCGCACCGGCGGTCCGGCCCGCTACGTGCGGGTCGCCGAAACCGGCGGCAAACTCGGCTTCATCACGCCACTGACGCATAATTTCTGCGAATCCTGCAACCGCGTGCGCGTGACCTGCACCGGCACGCTTTACATGTGCCTGGGGCAGGAGGACGCCGCCGACCTGCGCAAGCCGTTGCGCGCCTCGGAAAGCAATGAGTTGCTGTTTGACGCCATCGACGAGGCGATCGGACGCAAGCCCAAGGGCCACGATTTTATCATCGACCGGCGTCACCGGCGCCCGGCGTTAGGACGCCATATGAGCGTCACCGGCGGTTAGAGCGCCCACGGCCACCTCTATGCGTCAGCCTTGCAGCGCGCGGAGCACTGTCGCTGCCGCCTGGAATTCGGCGAAGCGAAACACCCGCCGTTCCAGCGCCAGCTCGTCCCGGCCCCACTGCTCCATATTCCAATCCTCATCGACATGCGCCGCCTGCCACGCCTGTTCGGGCGTGATCGCGCTCCTTAGCAGGGCGAGAGCGATCAGCGCCGAGCCTGTCAATGTCGTCACCGTGTGCAGCGCGCCAACGAGCCACGGATCGCCCGGCATCGCGACGGCCGCGGCGCGCAGCGCGGCGTCCGCTTGGGCAACATAAACGATGCCTTCGCCAAGCTTGAAATCGGCGCCAAGCGCTTCGCGCGCCCAAAGCAGAATCGGATCCCAAAGCGCCGCCTGGCGATCGCGCAGCCGTTGCGGCGCATCGGCACGATAGAACAACAGATCGGACGCGAGGTATTTCTTGATTTCCGCCGCGACTGGGCCCGGCGTATCGGCCACGCCGTCGATGATTGCGTTGGCGAGCCGGGTCAACGGCATGGTTGCCGGATCGATGACCTCGCGCTGCGCCCGCCATTCGTCGGCGATCGCCTGGGCCAGCGACCCGCTTGGGACGGCCAGTATACGGCGGGCAGGCGTGCGCACGGGTTTGCCGTCGACGGTCACGCAATGGCCGCTGGGGCCTTCTTCGATCCCCACGTCACCGTAACTCCGCCGTTGGAACTCCCTGCGAACGCTCCGACGAGCGGCTGCACGGGGGTCGACGCGCCCGGGAGCCTCGAATATGTCGCGCATTCCTCTACTTTATCCTATTTATTCAATAAGTTAACTGTCAAACTGACACCAAAAGCCTGGCCGCAAATATGCCGAAGCATAGCCCTTCTCAATCCTGCCTTTTAGCAATGTGCGGCAGCGGACAAATCCCTGTTAAAACAAGCAGAAGCGGTGGAAATCCGGCCCCCGCTCGACTACTATCCGCCACCGGACTCAGGCTACGGGATCGCCGGAAAGAGGAAATTCACGCAGCAGCGTTCCTACCGCCGCGTCAAGAGCGGGTGCTGCGTGCAAGAGGAGTCGATGAAACCCACCGATATTTCGGTCCCCGACTATTTCCACAAAGTGGTGGATTGTCAGTGGGCCTGCCCGGCGCACACGCCGGTCCCCGAATACATCCGCTTGATCGCTGCAGGCCGTTACAGCGACGCCTACATGATCAACTGGGAATCGAATGTGTTTCCGGGAATTCTCGGACGCACCTGCGATCGCCCTTGCGAGCCGGCGTGCCGGCGCGGCCGCGTCGAAAAGGAGCCGGTGGCGATTTGCCGATTGAAGCGCGTCGCCGCCGACTTCAAAGCCGATATCCGCGGCCGATTGCCGAAGCCTGCAAAGAAGAACGGCAAACGCATTGCGCTCGTCGGCGGAGGGCCGGCCTCCCTTGCCGTCGCCCGCGACTTGGCCCCGATGGGATATCACTGCGTCGTATTCGACCAGGATCCGAAATCCGGCGGCATGATGCGCACGCAGATTCCGAAATTCCGTCTGCCGGAAGTCGTCATCGACGAGGAATGCAATTATATCCTCGATCTCGGCGTCGAATTCATCGGCGGCAAACGTATCGACAGCCTCAAGGCGCTGCTGACGGAAGACTTTGACGCCATTTTCGTGGGTTGCGGCGCACCGCGCGGCCGTGACCTCGACATTCCGGGCCGCGAGGAAGCGGTCAAGAATATCCATATCGGCATCGATTGGCTGTCCAGCGTTTCGTTCGGGCACATCGACAAAATCGGCAAACGCGTCATCGTGCTCGGCGGCGGCAACACCGCCATGGACTGCTGCCGCTCCTCGCGCCGCCTCGGCGGCGAGGACGTCAAGGTCATCGTGCGCTCAGGCTTCGAGGAAATGAAGGCGTCTCCTTGGGAGAAAGAGGACGCCATGCATGAGGACATCCCGATCTTCAATTATCTGGTGCCGAAGGAATTTACCCATAACGACGGCAAGCTCACCGGCGTGCTGTTCGAAAAGGTCAAAGCCGTGCGCGATGCCAAAGGGCGCCGCGAGCTCGTTCCGACCGGCGAACCGGCTGAGCTTTTCCCCTGCGACGACGTGCTGGTCGCGGTCGGCCAGGAGAACGCCTTTCCCTGGATCGAGCGGGATATCGGCATCGAGTTCGACAAATGGGAGATGCCCAAGGTCGATCCCAAGACCATGGCGTCGACAAATCCAAAGGTGTTCTTCGGCGGCGACTCCGCATTCGGTCCGAAGAATATCATTTGGGCGGTGGCGCACGGCCGTGATGCGGCGATCTCGATCGATCGGTTCTGCCGCGGCGAGGACATTGCCGTACGTCCGGACCCTCAGGTCGCCGTGACCAGCCAGAAGATGGGCATCCACGAATGGTCGTACGACAACGAGATTGCGCTCGATAAGCGCTACCGGGTGCCGCACCGCGAGAAGATCGTGGCGTTGCGCGATATCAAGGCGGAAGTCGAGCTCGGTTATGACGTCGAATTGGCGCTGAAGGAGGCCGAGCGCTGCCTCAATTGCGATATACAGACCGTGTTCACCGGCCAACTCTGCATCGAATGCGATGCCTGCGTCGACATCTGCCCGATGGACTGCATCACTTTCACTGCGAACGGCGACGAGGCCGATTTGCGGCAGCGGCTGCAGGCGCCCGCGAAGGACCTCAGCCAAGACCTCTATATCGGCAACAACCTCAAGACCGGCCGCGTCATGGTGAAGGACGAGGACGTCTGCCTGCACTGCGGCCTTTGCGCCGAGCGCTGCCCCACCGGCGCGTGGGACATGCAAAAATATCTCATCGACATGACCCACGCGGAACAAGCATGCCAGCACAGAACCCAATCCGCAGCGTAAACGACTTCGTCATCCGCTTCGCCAACGTCAACGGCTCGGGCTCCGCGAGCGCCAACGAACTGTTCGCGCGAGCCATTCTACGCATGGGCGTGCCGGTTTCGCCGCGCAATATTTTCCCTTCGAACATCCAAGGCCTGCCGACCTGGTACGAAGTGCGCGTCTCGGAGGCCGGCCATCTCGGCGCCCGCGGTGGCATCGATATGATGGTGGTGATGAACCCGCAGACCTGGGACAAGGACGTCGCGTCGATCGAGGCGGGCGGCTATCTGCTTTACGATTCGACCAAGCCGATGCCGAAGTCCAAATTCCGCGACGACATCACCGTCATCGGCGTGCCGCTCACCGCGATCACCAATTCGACCTATACCGATCCGCGCCAGCGCCAGCTGTTCAAGAACATCATCTATCTCGGCGCGCTCTCCGCGCTGCTCGACATCGATCCGAAGGTGATCGAGCAGCTGATTGGCGAGCAATACAAGGGCAAGGAAAAGCTGCTTTCGTCAAACGTCCACGCGCTGCATCTCGGCCGCGATTACGCGTTGCAGAACCTGAAATGCCCGATCGGGCTGCGCGTAAAGAAAGCCGACAAGGTCGGCGACCGCATCTTTATCGAGGGCAATTCGGCGGCCGCGCTCGGCGCTGTCTATGGTGGCGCCACGGTGTGCGCCTGGTATCCGATCACGCCGTCTTCGTCGCTCGCGGACGCCTTCACCAGCCACTGTAAGCGGCTGCGCCACGATCCGCAGACCAAGAAGGCGAAATACGCCATCGTCCAGGGCGAAGACGAGCTCGCTTCGATCGGCATCGTCATCGGCGCGGGTTGGAACGGCGCCCGCGCCTTCACCGCAACCTCGGGCCCCGGCGTCTCGCTGATGCAGGAGTTCATCGGGTTGTCCTATTTCGCCGAAATCCCGGCGGTGATCATGGACGTGCAGCGCGCCGGGCCCTCGACCGGCATGCCGACGCGCACCCAGCAATGCGACATCATCAGCGCGGCCTACGCTTCGCACGGCGATACCAAGCACATCCTGCTTTTCCCGGAGGACCCGGCCGAAGCGTTTGAAATGGCGGCACAGGCTTTCGATCTTGCCGACCGGCTGCAAACCATGATTTTCCTCATGCTGGATCTCGATATCGGTATGAATCACCGGCTGTGCCGTCCGCTCAAATGGGACGACGCCAAGCAGTACGACCGCGGCAAGGTCATGACTGCCGCCGCACTCGAAGCCGGCGCCGATTTCGGCCGCTATCTTGACGTTGACGGCGACGGCATCCCCTATCGCACCTACCCCGGCACCCATCCGACCAAGGGTTCGTTCTTCACCCGCGGCACCTCGCGCGACCGCTATGCGCGCTACACCGAGGAAGGGGCCGCCTATCAGGACAATATGCAGCGGCTCCTGCGCAAGTTCGAAACGGCCAAGGATCTGGTACCGCGCCCGCTGCAGGCCAACGCCGACAAGCCGACCAAATATGGCGTGATCTATTTCGGTTCGACTTCGCCGGCGATGGACGAGGCGATTGAGCTTCTGGGCGCGCGCGGTCATGAACTCGACCGGCTGCGCATCCGCGCTTTCCCGTTCCATTCCAGCGTGTCGAGCTTCATCGCCGAGCACGACTTCGTCTATGTCGTCGAACAAAATCGTGACAGCCAGTTTCGCTCCCTGATCGTCAACGAACTCAGCATCGACCCGGTGCGGCTGGTGCCGATTGTGCATTACGACGGCACGCCGATTACCGCGCGCTTCATCGCCCACGCCATCGGCGACCATCTCGATGCACTGAAAATCACGCCGCTGCGGAAGGTGGTGTCATGACTTACGTCGTCAAGCCGAAATTCCACCACCCCGATCTGCCGAAAAACGCGCTGGGCTACACTCACCGCGACTATGAGGGCAAGATTTCGACCTTATGCGCCGGCTGCGGTCACGATTCGATCACGGCAGCGATCATCGAGGCCTGTTTCGAGCTTTCGATCGAGCCGCACCGGGTGGCGAAAATCTCCGGCATCGGCTGCTCTTCGAAGACACCTGATTACTTCCTCGGCAACTCGCACGGCTTCAATTCGGTGCACGGCCGCATGCCCTCGGTGCTCACTGGCGCCAATCTCGCCAACCGCGACCTGATCTATCTCGGCGTGTCCGGAGACGGCGATTCCGCCTCGATCGGGTTCGGCCAATTTGCCCATTGCATGCGCCGTGCCGTCAACATGGTCTATATCGTCGAGAATAACGGCGTCTACGGGCTGACCAAAGGTCAGTTTTCCGCCACGGCGGATCGCGGCTCGAAATCCAAGCGCGGCGTCACCAATACCGACAGCGCTATCGACATGGTCGGGCTCGCTTTGCAGCTCGGCGCGAGCTTCGTCGCGCGTTCGTTCTCCGGCGACAAGAAACAACTGACACCGATCGTCAAGGCCGCGATCGAGCATCAGGGCGCGGCCTTCATCGACGTGATCTCGCCCTGCGTCGCGTTCAACAACCACGCCGGCTCGACCAAAAGCTACGATTACGTGCGCGAGCACAATGACGCAGTGAACTTTCTCGATGTCATAACCGACCGCGCGCCAATTCATGTCGATTATGAGCCGGGCACGGTTGAATATGTCGAGCAGCATGACGGCACCACGCTGGCGCTGCGCAAGCTCAACGCCGAATACGACGTCCACGATCGCCTCGCCGCCATGAACTTCATCCAGCACCACGCCTCGCAGGGCCAGATCGTGACCGGGCTCCTATATGTCGAGAGCGAGGCGAACGATCTGCATGGCCATCTCAATACCGTGCAGGCGCCGCTCAATACGCTGGGCGAGACGGACCTCTGCCCGGGCTCAGCGGCACTCGACAAGATCAACGCGGCCTTTCGCTAAGCCCACTCCTCATATGGTAATCACTTCAGCCGCTTGATCGCTTCGATCATCGCCGTCGGCGCAGCCATGGCGATCGCCAGCGGCTTGCCGGTTTCCAACAGGCTCTTCAGGCTCGACAGAATCGCCGGCCAGCCGATACGGCCGCCAGAGAGGATCGCCTCGGGCACCTCCCATGAATGGGATTCAGTCATCGTGAGGCGGACGGCATCGCCCGCTTGAGCAATCTCGTAGCTGACCACGCATTCCGGCAGTTTGCGGAAGTCCTCCGGCCAGACGACTTGCCAAGTGACCGACAGCTTGCGTGGCGGCTCCCAGTCGATGACCTTGCCTTGCACGTTCACGCGCCCATCCGGCAGCCGCAGCACGAAGGCGCCGCCGGGCCTTGGCTCGATTTCGACGCTGCGGTCCCAGAAATATTTTTTTGTGAAATCTGGCGACGTTAGCGCCTGCCAAACCTTATCAGGCGGCGCGGCGATGTAGGTGGTGTAAACCGTCTTCGGTGTGAATTGGGGCATCGGTCGTGGAGCTTCCCACCAAGGCCCGGTTAGCCGCAAGGGAACGACGGCTTCAAGTAGACCTCGGCAGCACCCCTCACTGCACGCAGCCGCCCATGTATTGCGAACGGACCGTTCCCGGAACGTTGTAGAGGCCGGACTGAAAGGCGCACCGCGATGCCCGGTCCTGGAACGTCTCGGCGCCATGCGGCAGGTTGGGGACGGGGTTGGTCACCCCCCCCGGCACAATCGAGGGACCTTGCTCCTGCGCCACCGGCGGCAGCGCCAGCCTGCCGCTGCCCTCCGGGGGGATGAGCGTCGTCCGCGGCAAGGCTGTTGGCAGCACCGAACCGGAGGAACCGCGGGTGGCGACAAAGACCCCCCGGCCGCCGATGCAGTTTTTCTACAAACCGCTCATGGCCAAGGAGCCTCGCCTGCCGGTGTGCCGGCGCCGTGACGCTTGCCTCATAGTTTGCTGCGCCACGGGGAGGCGTGCCGCGCTCGGGCACCATGATCGTGTCGGGGTAGCCGGGATAGCCCTGGGCGACCGCATAACCGGGGGCGGCCGCAAGAAGCGCCAGTGCCAGGCAAATGCCTTGCCGGATGCGCATGGTGATGCTCGAACCGTGCCGCGCCCGCCTGAGTAACCCCATGCGCCGGATTGTGTTCCGGCTCAATCCCCTGGCGCTTCCTCGATCGGGTCGTAGCGCTTGGGATCGAGCCCGAGCAGGTTCCACGACTGCTGCATATGCGGCGGCAGCGGCGCGGTGACGTCGATCACCCCGCCACGCGGATGCGGCACGGCGATACGGCGGGCGAGCAAATGCAGCCGGCTCTGCATGCCGCCGGGCAATTGCCAATTTTCCAGCGAAAAATACTTTGGATCGCCGACTATCGGATGGCCGATATGGGCCATATGCGCGCGCAATTGGTGGGTCCGGCCGGTCACGGGCTTGAGCGAAATCCAGGCTAGTAGCGGCCCTGAGGTCTCCACCACGGCATAATAGGTCACTGCATGGCTCGCGCCCTTTTCGCCGTGACGGGCGATGCGCATGATGGATTCGTCCTCGCGCTCCTCTTTGGCAAGAAACGTCGAGATCCGGCCTTGCTGCACCTTCGGCACTCCTGCGACCAAGGCCCAATAAACCTTGCGCGCAGAGCGTGAGCGGAAGGTTTTCGCCAGCGCGGCGGCGGCAAACCGCGTCTTGGCGACCAGAAGACAGCCGGCGGTATCCTTGTCGAGCCGGTGCACCAGGCGCGGTCGTTGCCCGTGGGGGTCGCGATAGACTTCCAGCATGCCGTCGAGGTGGCGGGTGGTGCCGGAACCCCCTTGCACGGCCAGCCCCATCGGCTTGTTGAAGACCAGCACATCGTCATCTTCATAAAGCGTGATCGATTTTAAAAAGTCGCGGGTCTGGTCGTCGGTGACGTTGCCCGGCGCGCGCGGTTTCGGCGCATCGAGACGCAGTGGCGGGATGCGCACGGTCTGGCCGGCTTCGAGCCGGTTCTTCGGCTGCGTGCGCTTGCCGTTGACGCGCACCTCGCCTTTGCGAATAACGCGCTGGATATGGGAGAAGCTCAAGCCTGGAAACTTGGCTTCGAAAAACCGGTCAACGCGCATACCAGCCTCGTCGGCGGCGACTGCGACGTTCTGCACGGCTGTCGGCAGTGGCGCAGCCGCTTCCGTCGCGGCTCGCACGACCGGCGCCACCCTTCGTTGTTTCCCCTCATCCCGAGCTGGCCGCGCAGCGGTCCTCGAAGGATGAACGGCCCAAGCGCCGTCGCCGCGCCGCAAATCGGGCTTACCAGATTTCCGATTTCGAAAGGCCGAGTCGGCAGTAGCCGATTTGCCGGCTCGATTTGCTCGCGCCTCGGGATGCCGGTGAACAGAATGATGCCTCGGCCCGGCCTTCTGCCGGCCCCCGCTGGGTTGCCGCGGTCCGCGCGAGCCCCTCACGAGCCGCTCCTGCCACCGGGTGAGAATAACGTCCTAGAATATTCCTGGAGCAACGCTGCACATTTGAGGTTTGACCCAATATGCAGTCTTTCAAGAACAACATGCTCGCTTCCGCGCATTCTATGTTCCGTAAGATTCCGCCGTACTATGGGTCGAATCTGGTTCTTGATTTCTTCGACGTCATGCGCGGACACCCCGTACGCAGTGCCAAAAACATTGCGCGCGGCGCATTCTCTCGCCGGATCAAGAATTCTCATATTCAACTCATGATAAGAAAATCCAAGAAATACGATTATCTCCGCCTCGGCGAACTCCCTTTTGATCCCAGCCAGAGTCGAACTATCCTCTATTTGTTCGGTAAACGTCTTGATCTGCCCGCTCATCATGAGCAGATTCGGCCGATTCGTTGGAAAACCGAAAGGAAGTGATTGGTCGCCCTGCCACGGTAGGGTGGCAATCGTTCCATAGGGGTGGAAGATCGTTAGCGTTTCGAGAACTGATTTAACCTCAGCATCATCAAGGCCGTAGTGTCTTCTGAGGGAATTCTCCAGGAAATGCTCCACACATCGATCATAATTAAAAACAATGAAGGATACCCTTTCAAAGATGCGCCTTACTTGATCTCGTCAATCCCATCATTTAAACCTCTCGCTAAATCGGCAAACCAACTTTTGTTTATCTTCGTCTCGTCGCGGAATTCTCGCGACTGCTCAGAAATATGAATGCAACTTTTCTGCTCAAATTCCAAGATTGTCTTCGCGATTGCTAACTTACCCAACAGTTGAATTTTTTTGTCATCTCGATGAGCATCCATAAAGGTATCGATTGACTTTGAAAAAGGAATGCCCTCGCGTATTCGGCGCGCGGCATCGAGATAGCCGTTTATTGTCTCGCGATCCCCTGCGTATTGTTGAATTGCATCAAAAATGTCTTCGCCGCCTAGACCTACGACCAAAGAG
>JBARER010000013.1:0-8109 GCA_049796395.1 Xanthobacteraceae bacterium | reverse complement strand
GCGAGCGCCAGCGCCGCCGCGGCGGCCGTTTCGGCCATTGCACGGGAGCCGAAGCGTGACGCCGACGAAAAAGCCAGCACTAGAAATGGCAGCGCTGCGCCGCTTTGCGGCGCGAACGGCAGGTCGCGGTAGCGCGGATCGAACACCAGACCGAGCGCCGTCTCCACCGACAAGAGGGTCAGGACGATCAGGATGCCGCCCAATGCGAGGCTCAATCCGTCCAAGCTCGTGCCCGGCCGCGACAGCACGGCCGCGAAGGCCGGCGCTCGGCGGCCGCTCGCGCAAGCAGCAGCGCATACGATCGGCCCCGCGATTGCAGTCGCGGCAAAAGCCAGCGACCGCAGCCAGCCGCCGGCGGTGAAGCTATCGATCGGCACGCGCTCGAGTGTCCAGCCGAACAGGACGGCGGGCAAGAACGTCAACGCGGCGATTCGCGGCCATAGCAGCACCGGGGCAAGCTTGCCGCGCCCGGCAACAGCGGCGGCGGCGAAGCTTGCGGTGACGAGCAAGACTCCAGCCAGCGCCTGCATCATCCAGTCCGGATGATCCGATACGACGCCCTCGAAACTGAACTTCGGCGCCTGCGTCGCCCGGTCGAACACGCCCCAAAAGCCTCCGGTCGCGCCTTCGAGCTGACGCTTCCACGGCTGATCGAAAGCTTCGATGACGTTGACGCGGAAATTTTCCCGCTGCGCCAGTGCCAGGGTCTCGGCGATGACGCGCGCCTGGTTGACGGGCGATGGCCGTGCGCCCTCGCGCATCCTGCCTTCGCTCGGCCAGCCGAATTCGCCGATGAGGATGTCCTTGTTGGGAATGGCGGTGGCGACTTTTTTGCGGATGGCCTCGACATGCGCCGCGGCGCCATCGGCCGGGACCGGGAAATCTTCCCAATACGGCAGGATATGGATGGTGACGAAATCGACGGCGCTTTGCAGGTCGCTGTAGCGCAGCCAGAACTCCCAGACATCGGCATAGGTGACCGGCTGCGTCACTTGCGCCTTCACATCGCGAATATCGGCTTCGAGATCGGCAAGCGAGATATCGCCGCGCAACAGCACTTCGTTGCCGACAATGATGGCCCGGATGGTGGCGGGATAGCGTTGGGCCAAGGCGACCCCGGTGGCGATCTGCTGGCGATTGCGCGCGGCGTCGTGCGACAGCCAGAGGCCCAGCAGTACCTGCATGTGATGGCGCTGGGCGATGGCCGCGATCTGGTCCTGGCCCATATCGACGGAATAAGTGCGGACGCAATCGGTATAATGCGACAGCAGCGTCAAATCTTCGTCGATCTGTTGCGCGGTGACCTGCGTCGTCTCGATGAGCGGATCCTGGTCGCCGCGAAACGGCGAATAAGAGACACAATAAAGCTTGCCGCCGTCGGCAAGTGGCGACGCCGGCAGCTTGACCGGCATGCCGAGCCACCACCATGCCGCGACGACCGCGAGCGCGGTCAGCGTGAAACTGATCGGCGCCGCGGCCCGGTTGCCATCGATAAAGCGTGACATCGCTTGGCATTAGCCTTGCCGCATGATGATGCCAAGCGCGCTGCCCGGTGCGCTGGACAAACGCCTGCAGTTGGGGTGATGTTTGCGGGGGGCTCATTCGGGCGGACCACCGCACTGGTGGCTCAGTCTGGTGGTCAACATAGCGTCGATCGAACGCCAGTCGATCAAACGTTAGGGCGCGCCGATCAAACGGCCGCAACGGTCCGGGGGGAACGTCCGTCTCATCGGCTCATTTTGGCCCAACAATCCAAGGGAACTCATGTCCCATCGCGTGCTTAGCATTGTCGGCGGATTGGGTGTCGCCGCGTGCCTCTTCCTACCGGCGAGCGTCGTTCTCCACCCGGCTCGGGCTCAAAGCGCCAGTTCGGCCCCGGCGCAACAGAACCCAACGCCAACCGGACAAGAAGCCGGCAAAGAACCGCAGAAGGTCGACGAATACGCCGAAGCACAGCACGCAATTAACGGGCCCGCCGGCAATCCCGAATGCGTCTGGCTTGGCCGCCGTGTTGTAAGCCTATTGTGGCGCGACGACCTCGACACCGCGTTTCGCCACCTCGACCTTTATGATCGTTTCGGTTGTCCGAGTGGCCACATCCAGGCAGCTTTCCGCTGCTTGGTGCTCCACTCCAATTCGGTCGATCCGAAAATTCCAGACAGTTTGAACGGCCAGGTACTCGCCTGCTGGATCAACCCGTCCCGGGAAGCCGCAGCCGCCCCCGCCGCCGCCGCTCCTGCACCAGCCGCCGCAGCGCCGAACCCGACCACAACGCGCTAGCGGGTTTCGCGTTAGGTAAAGCCGCTATTTGGTCGCCAAATTTTTGTTGCGCTGCCGAAGTTGTCTTGAATTCGCCATTCCCCGACGCTAGTTTAATTGTGCCGTTCGCAAGGTTGCCTCACCCTTACGACCTAGTCGAACCTGGGGGCAGGTTCGGGCCCGTGTCGTTCCGCCCCGTTGGTATGAGTCCATGCGCACCGTCGCCGCCGTGCTCGCGCTTGTAGCGTGCGTGCATGCCGGTATCTGGGCTTTAATGAGACCTTCGGCGACCGCGCCGGATTTCACCGGCCAACTAGCCAGCGTCTCGTATTCGCCTTTCAAAGATTCTTCGCATCCCGATTCCGGCCCGCGACCGACGCCGGAGCAGATCCGGGCCGATCTAGCGGCCATCGCCCCTTATGCGCGGGCGATCCGCACCTATTCGGCCACCGGCGGCGCCGAACTGGTCCCGCCGATCGCCGCCGAATTCGGCCTCAAAGTGACCGTCGGCGCCTGGATCGACAAGGACCAGGCCCGCAACGAGCGCGAGATTGCGTCTGCACTCAACCTCGCCCGGCACTATAGCAATGTCGACGCTATCGTGGTCGGCAACGAGACCACGCTGCGTGCCGAAATGACGGTTCCGGACCTCATAAAGCTCATCCAAAAGGTGAAGCGTTCAAGCCCCGTGCCTGTAACGACTGGCGAAATCTGGACGGTGTGGATGGACCATCCAGAGCTGGCCTCGTCGGTCGACTTCATTGCCGCCCATATACTGCCGTATTGGGAGGGCTTTAGCGCGTCCACCGCGGTGGATCACACCATCGAATTCTACGACAAGCTCCGCCAGATGCATCCCGGCAAGCGCATCGTCATTGCCGAATTCGGTTGGCCGAGCGCGGGTTATAACTTCCATCAAGCCGTCCCGGGACGGATGCAGCAGGCACAAGTCGTGCGCGATTTCGTCAATCGGGCCGAATCCTACGGCATCGACTACAACATCGTCGAAGCAATCGATCAGCCGTGGAAGACGATGGAAGGCGGTGTCGGCCCTTATTGGGGCCTGTTCGACGCCAACCGGCAGCCGAAATTCGCCTGGACCGGGACCATCACCGATCCCGATTATCCCAAGCAGGCCGGGCTTGCCGTATTGTTCGGGCTGTTATTGTCGCTGCCGATCCTCGCCATGGCCGGCGTGAGCTTCAGCCAGGCGCTACTGCTCGCGGTATCGGCCAATGCGGTCGGCGCCTGGGGTTCGGCCATCGTCGCGTTCTGGAAGGGCCACTACTTCGTGCCGGGAGCGGCCTTTGCGCTCGCGCTGGGTATCGTTCTCCTAGTACCGCTCGTTGCGATTGCGCTTTCGCGCATGGAAGAGATTGCGGCCATCGTCTTCGGCCGCCCGCCGCGGCGCCTCGCCAATGCGCCGCCGCTCGTCCCCGACGTCTACACGCCCAAGGTCTCGATTCATGTGCCGGCCTGCTGCGAGCCGCCGGACATGCTCAACGCCACGCTCGATGCCGTGGCGCGGATCGATTATCCGAATCTCGAATGCGTGGTGGTGATCAATAATACGCCCGATCCGGCGCTGTGGCGGCCGGTGGAAGATCATTGCCGGGAGCTCGGCGAACGCTTCAAATTCGTCCGGGTGGAGAATTTGACCGGCTACAAGGCCGGCGCGCTGCGGCTTGCTTTGTCGCATACCGCGCCCGACGCCGAGATCGTCGCCATCATCGATGCCGACTATGTGCTCGATCCGGACTGGCTGAAGCACCTCACTCCGCTATTCGCTGATCCGCGCGTCGGCTTCGTGCAGTCGCCGCAGGATCATCGCGACGGCGCCCGCTCGCTGATGCATACCGCGATGGATGCGGAATACGCCGGCTTCTTCGACATCGGCATGGTGCAGCGGAACGAATTCAACGGCGTGATCATGCACGGCACCATGTGCCTCATCCGCCGTGCCGCGATCGCCGATGCCGGCGGCTGGTCGTCCGACACCATCGTCGAGGATACCGATCTCGGCTTGAGCATTCTCGAGCGCGGCTGGATTGCCCATTACACCAACCGCCGCTACGGCCATGGCCTCCTGCCCGATACGTTCGAAGCCTATAAACGGCAGCGCCACCGCTGGGCATTCGGCGGCTTCCAGCTTGTGCGCAAGCATTGGCGCCGCCTTCTTCCCTGGTCCCTCGGGCTCAGCCGAGAGCAGAAGCGCGAATACGGCATCGGCTGGCTCAACTGGCTGGGCTCCGACGCCATCGGCGTCGTCGTGGCGCTGCTCAACATTCTCTGGGTGCCGTTCGTCGCCTTTGCCAATATCGCGGTGCCGGACCGCATCCTCACTTTGCCGATTATCGCGGCGTTTACTGTTTCGGTTGCCCATTTCGTCATGCTGTACCGGCTGCGGGTGCGGGCGACGCCCGGGCAGATGCTGGGCGCGGTTTGCGCCGCCATGTCGCTGCAATGGACCGTGGCGCGTTCGGTCGGGCTTGGCTTTATCCACGAGCGCATGCCGTTCCTGCGCACCGCCAAAGGCGGCGTGGCCCGCAAGGGCCCGGATTACCCGGCGTTCTGGGAGGCGGTGATCGCTGCGCTGTTGCTAGTCGGTGCCACCACGCTGGTCGTCACCAATTACAAGCAGGTGTACGAGATCAATATTTTCGCTTTCGTTCTGGTGGTGCAAAGCCTGCCCTTCCTCGCCGCGGTGATCCTGGCCGCGATCGAAGACACCCGTTTCAACAATTTTGCCTTCTGGCACGGCATTGAGGGCCGCATCGAAGCCGCCATCGGCGCCAAGGCCGCGGACCTCTTGCCGCAATCCCAGGAGGTCATCGGTCAGGTGATCGCCAACACCCAGGCCATGGCCAACCCGGCAATGGCCGAAACGTCAAAAGTCTCGACCGACAACGCCGAAGCTGCGCAATAGGTTGACGCTCATCCCGCCAGCGCCGTCTCCGCGAGACGCACCCAGTATGAGGTGCCGACCGGAATGGTCTCGTCGTTGAAATCGTAGGCCGGGTGATGCAAGCCGGCGCTGTCGCCGTTGCCGACGAAGATGAAGGCGCCCGGCCGTTCGTTGAGCATGAAGGCGAAATCCTCGGCCCCCATCACCGGCGGCAAGGCGGTATTGACCCGCTCGGGCCCGGCGATCTCGCGGGCGATGTCGGCGGCGAATGCAGTCTGCCGCTCATGGTTCACGACCACCGGATAGCCATGGCTGTAAGTGATGCTGGCGGTGGCGCCATAAAGCTGCGCGGTGCCCTCGATCACCTCGGCGATGCGCTTATGCAGGAGCTCACGCACGGCCGGAGTGAGGCTGCGCGCCGTGCCTTTGAGCTTGGCGTGCTGCGGAATGACATTGTCGGTGTGGCCGGCCTGGAACATGCAGATCGACACCACCGCCGATTCCAACGGGTCGACGTTGCGCGCTACGATCGATTGCAACTGATTGATGATCTGGGCGCCGACCAGGATGGTGTCGATGGCGAAATGCGGCCGCGCCGCGTGGCCGCCCTTGCCTTCGAGATTGATCTCGATGTGGTCGGCGGCGGCCATCATCGGCCCGCTGCGGATGGCGAATTGGCCGAGCGGGATGCCCGGATAATTGTGCATGCCGTAGACTTCTCCGATGCCGAAACGGCTGATCAGCCCGTCCTTGATCATAGCCGCTGCTCCCGCGCCGCCTTCTTCCGCCGGCTGAAAGATCACCACCGCCGTGCCGGCGAAATTACGCGTCTCGGCGAGATATTTTGCGGCACCGAGCAGCATTGCGGTGTGCCCGTCATGGCCGCAGGCGTGCATCTTGCCGGCGACCGTCGATTTGTACGGCAGGCCGGTTTCCTCCTCGATCGGCAGCGCATCCATATCGGCGCGCATGCCGACCACCTTGTTGCCGGCTTTGCGCCCGCGGATGACGCCCACCACGCCGGTGCGGCCGATGCCGGGCACGACCTCGTCGCAGCCGAAGCTTTTGAGCTTGTCGGCGACGGACGCCGCCGTGCGGTGCACGTCGTAGCGCAGCTCGGGATGGGCGTGAAAATCCCGCCGCCACTCTTTGATTTCGGCATGCAAATCGGCAATGCGATTGACTATGGGCATGGCTGGATCCTCGATTTTTCGCGGCTTTCCGGCGGCTTCGCCGAAATCTAGCAAATCGGGGCGGAAAAAGCGCCCCGGCCGCCCTCGGCACTGGTAAATCCCAACCGACTTAAGTATCTGGACCGGCAGGTGGAGCGCGTAGCTCAGTCGGTAGAGCACGTGACTTTTAATCACGGGGTCCTGGGTTCGAGTCCCAGCGCGCTCACCAATAAAATCAACGAGTTGCACCAAGGGTTGGACGGGCCGCCGACCCACTTGCCTGGGCACTCGCCCGCTGGAATCTTGGCCCGAATCCACGGCCGGACGTTGTAGAGTGCATCGGCGGCAATAAACCCAATGTAGCAGGCGTGGCTTGAGGCTCGGGTGGGCAAATACGACGGCGCTTACGTTTAAGAGCTTCGGTCGGTATCTCCATTCCGCACCCAGCGGCTGTTCGACCAACGCCAGTCGCCCTCGGTTTTGCGCTTGGCCACCCTAATGAGCGCAATCACCGCGAGTGCGTCGATGGGAAGAGCTATCGCCATCGCTACCCACTCGCTTCCCACGACGACCGCGAGCAAGAGATTAAGCGCGACCATCGCCAGCGGAATCCCCACTGTGATTGCCCAGCCTTGCCAGCTCGAAGGGTTTAGGCCGTCGCCGTTACGGTTAGGCCGAAACCAATACTGAGCCATCATTATCTCTCGCCTGTCACCAAGACGGTCAGATCGCACGGCGTGCCGTCAATACATGGTCGCGATCTACAGCGTTTTGGTCGTTTGCCAAACTCATGAAGCTGGCGAAATCGAGCGTCTCGACGTTTCGCCAAGCCGGACCGGGCCTCCCCCGGCTTCCTTGCGCATAGCGCTTTCAGGCTAGGCGGCAAATAGTCTAATGCTTAGCTACGCTTAGTGGCAAGCTTTGCGAGGGAGCGGACAATGCGCCTGTTAGGGGCGATGATTTTAGAAGACGTCAATAATTTCACGCCGTGACACTACCCAAGACCGGCAGGACGATGCCGGCCCCGCGCCCACCACCCAGGCCGCGCCCTATCATGATGCCTTGGTCGGGACTCGGGTCTAAGGCGGCGCGTGAATATTCCCCGTGCCGGCTCTGTAACGACAAGCCCGCATAGATCGCATTCAAAAATTTCCACGTGAAACAACAGACCGAACACCGACGGCGCTCGCCGCGTTCGCTCCGCACAGTCAGAACAAAGCGGGGGCGGCCCAGGATGAAGCACGGACCCTCTTCCTAGCGGTATGCCACCATTTCCAAAACTTGAGCGCTCGGCGGAACGGAAAGAATCACTCTGCACTCCTTGCAATCGAACACTTGCCCCGCCGAAACAGCATTCAAGGCCGATGGCGTGAATTGCATATGGCCACCGCAGAACGGGCAATGTGGGTGTGGGGAGTCCGAGTCCATGCCCCGACAGGTTGCGCCCGGACGGTTAACGCTTGCTTAAGACGCAGTTGTCGCCGGGCGCGCTCGATCCGAGCGCGCATGTTCGAAGTCACGGGGTCCTGGGTTCGAGTCCCACGCTCACCAATTCACGAGCCCCCTTTTTCCGCAAACGCGCCGCTAGCCGCCGGCAACACTTCGCAAAGCGCGATTGTGTGACCTCAGTCACTTCCTCTCGCAATGTTTACGGGTATCAAGCCACACATGGACTTGGCCGTGACTAGGAGATCGCCATGACAGCCCTGAAGCAGACGAATGCGCGCTTTGTGCGGTGGTTCAAAACGTTCCGTGACAAGAACCGGCCCCCTC
>JBARER010000012.1:0-24439 GCA_049796395.1 Xanthobacteraceae bacterium | reverse complement strand
GTGCCGCCTTGCGCTTCGGCGCCGGCTTCGGTGCCGCCTTTTTCGCTGCTTTCTTGACGGTCTTCTTTGCCTTCGCCTTCAGCGTTTTCTTCTTCTTGGCCGGAGCGGCCTTAGCCTTTTTTGCTGATTTCTTCTTTGACTTCGCCTTCGCCTTCTTCGCCATGATCAACCTCCCAATCTCGCTATCGCCATCCGATCCATGCGGCCCCCCGAAACTCCAATCAGGAGAGACCGTCAATCCAAGACGCCGCGTCTAAACCCGAACCCCAAGTTTGTTCAGCCCGTGATCGTCTCCAGGGTGCACCGCCACTGGCGGCCGACGCTCCCGCAACTTCGGCGGACAAGCCCCCCCGGTGGCCCAGTCGATCAACTCGACCGTATGGACGATCGGGATTGCGGTGCCCGCCGCGATTTGCGTGATGCAGCCAACATTGCCCGCTGCAATCACATCAGATCGCAATCTCTCGATAGTCCCGACTTTACGGTCGCGCAACCTTCTTGCGATATCGGGCTGCAGAATGTTGTAGGTTCCGGCGGAGCCGCAGCACAGATGGCCGTCAGGAACGTCCTTCACCACGAAGCCGAGTCTGGCGAGAAGCTCCTTCGGCTGACGGTTGATGTGCTGGCCGTGCTGCAGCGAACAGGCCGAGTGATAGGCAACCGAAAGCCCCGCTACACGTGCATTTGCGGCCGTCAGCGGCAGCTCGGCAAGATACTCGGAAATGTCCTTGGCCAGGCTCGCCACGCGAGCGGCGCGAGCGGCATAGTCCGGATCGCCCCGCAGCATGAAGCCGTAATCCTTGACCGTGGTGCCACAGCCCGAGACGTTGATGACGATAGCGTCAAGACCGTCGATTGCAGTCCAGGCGTCGATATTGGCGCGGGCCTGACGGAGTGATTCGCACTCCCGACCCATGTGGTGCACGAGCGAGCCGCAGCAGCCGGCGCCCTCCGATACCACCACCTCGATACCGTGACGCGTCAGCACGCCGATCGTCGCCGCATTGATTTCCGGCAGCAGCAGATCGTTGACGCAGCCGGCGAGAAGCGCGACACGCCCTCGCCGCGCCCCGATGGCCGGGAATGTTTGCGGCGCAACGGGCCGATGTGGCGCTCGCCATGGCGACAGACGCAGCATGGCGGCAAGGCGCTTGAGCCCGATCGCCTCGGCAATGGGCGCAAACGGCTTACCGAGGCGGGCTGCCTGCAACGCCACGCGGAAACGCCGCGGATAGGGCATCAGCACCGCCAGCACGTTGCGCAGTGCGCGCTCGGGGAGCGGGCGGCGATAGGTCTCCTCGATATGGGCGCGCGCATGATCGACCAAATGCATGTAGTGCACGCCGGACGGACAGGTCGTCATGCAGGCGAGGCACGAGAGGCAGCGGTCGATGTGGGTGACGACGTCGGCCGACGCCGGCCGGTCGTGCTCCAGCATGTCCTTGATGAGGTAGATGCGTCCGCGCGGCGAATCGAGCTCGTTGCCGTCGAGCACATAGGTCGGGCATGTCGCGGTGCAGAAGCCGCAATGCACGCAGGCGCGCAGAATCTTTTCCGACTCCGCGGTGTCCGGATCGGCAAGCTGCGCCAGGGAAAAATTAGTCTGCATGTCGCCCTGCTTTTAGACCCCCGCCCACATGCGCCCGGGATTGAGCATGCCATGCGGATCGAAGCCGTCACGGACCCGTTTGCTCAACGCCGCAAGCACCGGCTCTTCCGCCGTAAACACGTCGACCTTTGCGCGCACGGCCGCCGGCGCGCGGATGAGCGTGGCGTGCCCGCCGTGATTGGCAGCCGCGGCATGAAGGAGCGGCGCTTGCGCATCATCGCTCGCCGGCAGCGCGGCCCAGATGAGGCCGCCTGCCCAATCGTAAATCAGCTCCAGGTCCGTTGCGCGGGCAAGCTCGGCCGCAAGCGCTGCACCCTGTGCCGGCGCCGTGGATATGCGCCACAGATCGCGGGTTGCGGACGGCCCCGCGGCGGCAAAAGGCACAACGTCGCGGATGGCGCGCCATAGCGCGCGTGAAGCCGGTTCGTCGAGCGAGCCGAGCGATCCAAACGGCGCCAGCAGGCTTTGCAGGATGGCTTTGCGCTCGGCCACCGAAGGCGCCACGCCTTCAAGCCGCAATGCGGTCACCGCCGCCTGGGCGGAGCCAGTTTCGGCGATCCGCGCCGCGGCCGTCGCCGGCAGATGCGCCGCCCCGGACACGTCGGCAAACGAACCCATTGCTGCCGTCATCACCTTGACCGCGGCGGCATCGCCGGCGCCAAGGACCAGGACGGTTTCTTCGGTTTCGGCCCTGGGCAGGATTTTGATGGTGAGGTCGGTCATTGCCGCGAGCGTGCCCCACGAGCCGGCGAGTAGCTTGCATAAATCATAGCCGGTGACGTTCTTGACCACCCGGCCGCCGGATTTGAAGGTCTCGCCGCGGCCGGATACGGCGCTGAAGCCGAGAAAGTGGTCGCGCGCGGCGCCCGCTTTAATGCGGCGCGGTCCCGACAGGTTCGCGGCAATCGTGCCGCCTATCGTGCCGGCGCCAGTCTCGCCGCCCAGCAGCACCGCGTAGTCGATCGGCTCGAAGGCGAGCTGTTGATGGCGCGATGCCACCAGCGCCTCGATTTCGGCGAGCGCCGTGCCGGCTCTCGCGGAGAGCACAAGCTCTTCCGGCTCGTACAGCGTGACGCCGGAAAGCCCCGAGAGATCGAGGGTCGCATCCCATTGGGCGGCACGGCCGATGGCGCGCTTGGTGCCGCGGCCGGCGACCTCGAACGTCTTGCCATGAGCGAGCGCCCATTGGATCGCCTGTTCGACATCCTTGGCGTCGCGCGGGTTGAGGATGCTCTCGGCCATTGCGGCGGTCACTCGGCGGCGGCCGCGGTTGTGGACCGCGAAAACGCCGGCATGATCTCTTGCGCGAAGCGGCGGAGCTGTGCGGCGCCCCCCGAGACGGTGAGCAGGACGTAGGCCACGCCCGCCCTCTGCAAATCTTCCAGCATGCGGCCAATCTGGTCCGGCGTGCCGAACAGCGCGTTCTCCTCCGTGCCGCCAGTCTTGCCGGCATAAGCCAGCACATGCGAGCCGCCGGCTTTGTCCGGCTGGCGCGACACATCGACCGTGCGTTTGGTATAGGCGGCCTGGCGAACGAGCGCCGCCTGCCTGTCAGCTTCGTCCTTAGCGATATAAAGCTGACGCGCCACCGCAATCTGCATCGGATCGAACGGCAGTCCCTGTGCCTGGCGTTCGTTTTTGTAGATGCCGATGCGCTCAGCGATCTGCGCGGACGCGGCATATTGATCGAGGATGAGATTGAAGCCGCGCGCGGCGGCGCGGTGGATCGAAGGCGCGCTGCCGGCCGCCACCCAAAACGGCGGGTGCGGCTTTTGCGCCGGCGGCGGCTCGACTACGATATCCTCGAAATGCCAGAAGCGGCCGTGATGCGAAAAGCGCGCGCGGCTGGTGAAGGCGCGCCGCATCACCTCGACCGCCTCGTCGAAGCGCGTCTCGGCCTCCTCCGGCGCGATCTGGAATCCGTTGAATTCGCTGTGCCGGTAGCCCTTGCCGATGCCGAAATCGAAGCGGCCGCCGGAAATCAGATCGAGGGTGGCGGCCTGTTCGGCGAGCAGAACCGGATTGTGCCAGGGCAGCACCATGACCGCAGACCCGAGCCGCAGCGTCTTGGTTCGCATCGCCAGCGCCATCAACAGCATCAGCGTCGCCGAGACCTGGTTCCAGCCGGTGAAGTGATGCTCGACCAGAAAGCTTGACTGAAAGCCGAGCGTCTCGGCCTCGACATTGAAGTCGAGATAATCGCGGAACCCCTGCCCGCTTTCCAGGCCGAGATCGCCACTATTGGCTTGCGCCGAACTGAACAGGCCGAATTTCATACCGCACGCTTCCCGGTCAAGGCGGATTAAACTTACGCAATAATGCGAACCCGCGCGACCCGTTACGCTGCTTCGCGCCTGATCCGCCCCACTCCGTTCAAAACCGCGGAATATCCGGAAATGCCACGCGCCCGGCATGCACGTGCATGCGGCCAAGCTCGGCGCAGCGATGCAGCGTCGGAAATACTTTGCCCGGATTGAGCAGACTCTTGCCGTCGAAGGCGCATTTGAGGCGCTGCTGCGCGTTGAGATCAATTTCGGAAAACATCACCGGCATCAGATCGCGCTTTTCGACACCTACGCCATGCTCGCCGGTCAGCACGCCGCCGACTTCGACGCACAGCCGCAAAATGTCGGCGCCGAATTGCTCGGCGTGATCCAATTCGCCCGGTTTATTGGCATCGTAAAGAATAAGCGGATGCAGGTTGCCGTCGCCGGCGTGAAAGACGTTGGCGACGCGCAGCCCATACTTCGCCGACATCTCCTTCATGCGGCGCAGCACCAGCGGCAACTGCGCCCGCGGGATGGTGCCGTCCATGCAGAAATAATCCGGCGAGATGCGGCCGACCGCCGGGAACGCCGCCTTGCGTCCGGCCCAGAACAGCAGCCGCTCATCCTCTGAATTGGAGACGCGGCAGGTCACGGCGCGGCACGCCTTGGCGATCTCCTGGACGCGCTCGAGCAAGTGGTCGACCTCATCGCCCGGGCCGTCGAGTTCGACGATCAGCAGCGCCTCGACATCGAGCGGGTAGCCGGCGTGAACGAATTCCTCGGTGGCGGCGATCGCCGGACGGTCCATCATTTCCATGCCGCCGGGGATGATGCCGGCACCGATGATCTTGGCGACGCATTCGCCGCCGTCTTCGGAGGCGGCAAAACCGATCAGCGCCGCACGCGCGGTCTGCGGTTTTTTCAGGATGCGCACCGTCACCTCGGTGACAACGCCGAGAAGCCCCTCCGAGCCGGTGACGACACCAAGGAGATCGTAGCCGCCGGAATCCAGATGCTTGCCGCCCAGCCGCACGATTTCGCCGGTCATAAGAACCAATTCGCAGCCGAGCACGTTGTTGGTGGTCATGCCGTATTTGAGGCAATGCACACCGCCGGAATTTTCCGCGACATTGCCGCCGATAGTGCAGGCAATCTGCGACGACGGATCGGGCGCATAATAGTAGCCGGCATCGGCCACCGCCTGCGACACCGCGAGATTGGTGACTCCGGGCTCGACCACGGCGACGCGGTTGTCGTAGTCGATTTCGCGGATGCGGTTGAATTTCGCGAGACCGAGCAGGACGCCGTCGCCGAGCGGCAGCGCGCCGCCCGACAGCGACGTACCGGCGCCGCGCGGCACCACTTTGATGCCTTCGCGATGGCAAAAGGCGAGCACTTCGGCGACCTGCGCGGTGGTGTCGGGTAACACCACGACCATCGGCAACTGTCGATAGGCGGTCAGCGCGTCGCTTTCGTAAGGCCGCATTTCGCGCTCGGACGCAATAACCCCCTCGCCCGGCACGATGGCCCGCAGCACGGCAACGATTTCGCCGCGGCGTTTGAGCACCGCATCGTCGAACAGCGGCATCAACATCGGCATTGCGATCGCTCCACGGCCCCCTCGCCTATTGCCGCCGGCATTATAGCGAAGAAAACCTGTTCGGTGACGCATAACATTTATGTGCCTCGCGAGCATCGCGCGGCGCCAAGGCCGGTTGACAGGTTGCGGCGGGCTCGCTTGAAACGAAGCGAGGGCGCCCAGGGGCGCCAGGGGTGTAACGGCCGGGCTGACCAGGGGAATGAAATGACGCATGCAAGATTGTCGCTAATTGCCGGCTTGGCGGTCGTGGGCTTGACGGTTGTCATTGTGGCGCCGACGGCCTTGGTGCAGCCGGCCGCGGCCCAGGATGCCGCGAAGGGCAAGCAGGTGTTTAATATGTGCGCGCCCTGCCACTCCATCGGCCCGGGCGCGGCGAACAAAGTCGGCCCCGAGCTCAACGGCCTCGACGGTCGCCATTCCGGCACGGTGGCGAATTTCAACTATTCGGACGCCAACAAGAATTCCGGCATCGTCTGGAGCGAGGCGACGTTCAAGCAATACATCAAAAGCCCGAGCGCCATGATACCGGGCACCAAAATGCCGTTTGCCGGCATCAAGAACCAGCAGGAAGTGAACGACCTGTGGGCCTATATCAGTCAGTTCGACGCTCAGGGTAATATGAAGAAGTAATCGCTGCGCCGCACGGCTCGATCTGCCTCAAGAAATGCCGGCGCCGACCATGCGATAGGCCAATCGACAGGGGAGTTCCGTCATGATCAAGGATATCGTCGTCAATCTCAGCGTCGGCGAGAAAGCCGGCCCGACCGGCGACTATGCGATCTCCGTCGCTTTGGCCTGCGACGCGCACCTGACCGGCGTCGCCTTTGTGTATGACCCGATCGTTCCGATTTCGGGCACGGGTTACATCCCCGCCGAAGTGATCGAGTCGCAACAGTCCGACAACGAAGCCGCCGTCAAAGCCGCGGTTGATCGCTTCGCCGAGTCGACGCGCCGCGCCGGCCTGTCCGCCGAGCCCCTGTCGCTGACCGCAAGCCTCGCCGGCGCCGGCGATCAATTCGGCCGCATCGCGCGCCGCTTCGATCTCGCCGTCGTCGGGCAGGCCGAACCGGGAGCGAGCAGCGTCGAGGAGATCGTCGCCGAGACCACATTGTTCGAATCCGGACGGCCGGTGATCATCGTGCCCTATATCCAGAAGGCCCCCCTCAAGCTCGACAACGTCATGGTGTGCTGGGACGGCAGCCGGCAGTCGGCGCGCGCCATCGCCGATGCGATGCCGCTGCTGGTCAAAGCCGGCCGGGTCGAAATCGTCATCATCACCAATGAGCGCGGCAAGCAGGATAAGATCGAGGGCGTCGATATGGGCCAGCACCTCGCCCGGCACGGCCTCAAGGTCGACGTCCACCGCATCACCGGCGGCAATATCGACGTCGCCGACGCGCTGCTGTCGCACGCCGCGGACTCGGGCGCCGACTTCATGGTGATGGGCGGCTACGGCCACTCGCGGCTACGCGAATTCGTGCTCGGCGGCGTCACGCACTCGATCTTCAAGTCGATGACGGTGCCGGTGCTGATGTCGCATTGAGACAGCGGCGAAATTCGATCAAGCGCAAAGTTCGATTAAGCATCAAGGCCACGGAGGCAACATGGCATTCAAGCTTTACAACGCGCCGCAATCGACGTGCAGCCAGCGCGTCCGTTTTATTCTCAACGCCAAAACTCTTCCGTTCGCTGAGGTCAAACTCGATCTTCTTGCCGGCGATCAGCTCAAGCCGGATTATCTGGCGCTCAACCCGAACGGCGTGGTGCCGACGCTCGACCACGACGGAGCGATCGTCATCGATTCATCGGTGATCATGGAATATCTCGACGAGATCGCACCGGAGCCGGCGGAGTTCACGCCGCACGATCCGGTCCGGCGCGCAAGAATGCGCACGCTTTTGCATTTCATCGATGAAATGCCGGCGGCTGCGGTGCGGGTGCCGACGTTCAATCTCGCCTTCCTGCCGCGTTTTACCGCCATGAGCGAAGAGCAGTTCATAGCCTTTGCCGAGTCGAAGCCACTGCGGCGGGAATTCATGCTGGCGATGGGCCGCAAGGGTTTTCCGCAAAAAGACATGGACGAGGCGCTGGCGCGGCTGCGCCGCACCTATGAGCGCATGAACGCGGAAATCGAAAACAGCGGCGGCCCGTGGCTCCTTGGCCGCGATATTTCGCTCGCCGATGTTTCGGTCATGCCGGCACTGGTGCGCATGGCCGATCTCGGCCACGAAGGCGACTGGCAGGAGCTGCCGCGCGTCAAGCGCTGGTTCGAGAATATACGCGCGCATCCGGCATTTGCGCCGACCTATTATCCGGGGTCGCTCTTGACCGAGCGCTTCCCGCACCTGCGCCAAGCGCAAGCGACGGCTTAGAACGGCAGTCGTTTCCAATGGAATCGACTGCCGCTCTAGCATTTTGGTGACGCATGATCTTTTCGGAAAACCGGCTTCCCACTTTTCCGGATCATGCATTAGGACGCAGCCTCTGACGGCAGCTTGGTCTGCACCACCAGCCCTCGCGCCCGTGCATCGGCAACGCCGAGCGCGCGCAGCGCGATCAGCGTTAGCGACTGGACGCGTTCACGCTGCAGTTTGTCCTCCTCCTGTTTGTTTTCTTGGCCGCCTGGCTCCTGGGCGAGCGGTCCGATCAACGTTTCGATCAGGAGGCCGACCACGGCCGTGGCCGCAAGCCCGGTATTCTGTGCCGGCAAATGGCCGCCGGCGATCGCGGCGGTGATGCGCGCGGAAAACTCTTCGGCCAGAGCTTTGCGAAACGCGATCTGTGTTCGATCAAGTGCGCCGTCGGCGGGCTCGGCGGTGGCGGCAAAAGTCAGGCGGCGATTGCGCAGCACCCGCGTGGCGAACGTCATGATCGCAGCCGAGAGCGCCGACAGCGGCCCCGGCGCGACATCGGCGGCGCGGCGCAGCGCGGCGATTTCACTTGCGGAAATTTCCGTCACCAGCGCCGCAACCAGATCGGTCTTGCCCGGAAAATAGCGATAGACCGTGCCGGCCGCGATGCCGGCGCGCCGTGCGACCGGCGCAATCTGGACCGCCGCCATACCGCCTTCGCTGGCCGCATCGCGCGCCGCCGCGATGATGGCGGCGTGGCGAGCCGCAAGCCGGCGCACGACATTTTCGGTACGGCGATAGGGCATGTCCGCAAAAGACTCAGGTGGCAGAGGCTGAATAACTGAACCATGATTCAATCACGGCGGCAATCCGCGGCCATTGCGTCGCAGGCGGTGGTTTTGTTCTTTGGCGGCGCCGTTTCCTCTGGCATAGGAAGGTCAACCAAATCGTCGCCTTCACGGGGGGAAAATCGGTCATGATCGGATCGAAAGTCGCTGCCGCAGCTATTGCCGCCGGCGTCATGCTTGGGCTCGCGGCGCCCGCTTATGCCGACGACTATCCTGATCACCCCATCATGATGATCGTGCCGCTCGCGCCCGGCGGCTCGACCGACACGCTCGGCCGGATTATCGCCCAGGCCATCAGCAAAACGCTCGGCCAGCCGGTCGTGGTTGAAAACGTGTCCGGCGCTGCCGGCGTGATCGGCGTCACGCGCGCCGAGCGCGCGACCCCCGACGGCTATACGGTGCTGTGGGGAATGTGGGGCACCAACGTCGCCAACGGCGCCATCTATGATCTGGGTTTCGATCTGTTGAAAGACTTCGAGCCGGTTGGACTGGTGGCGACGCAGCCGTTTCTCATCGACGCCCGCAAGAATTTTCCGGCGAACAATTTGAAAGAGCTGGTCGCCTGGCTGAAAGCCAATCCGGGCAAGGCGACCATGGGCACCTCAGGCGTTGGCTCGCCGAGCCATGTGGCGGGTGTGCTGATGGAGCAGTTCGTCGGCGCCAAGTGGCAGATGGTCGCCTATCGCAGCGCCGGACTGGCGCAGCAGGATCTGCTCGCCGGCATTACCGACCTTCAGCTCGATACTCCGGCCGTGTCGCTGCCCTATGTGAAGTCCGGCGCGCTCAAAACCTATGCCGTCACCGCCAAGAATCGCCTCGCGGTGGCGCCCGACATTCCGACCACCGACGAAGCGGGGCTGCCGGGTTTCTATTTTTCGTTTTGGCACGCGATGTGGGCGCCAAAGGGCACGCCGAAACCGATCATCGACAAGCTCAACGCCGCCATCGTGGCCGCGCTTGCCGATCCGCAAACCCGAAAGAAGCTCGAAGATCTCGCCCAGGTCATTTACCCGCGCGACCAGCAAACGCCGGAGGCGCTCCACGCCTTCCAGACGTCGGAAGTGGAGAAGTGGTTTCCGATTATCAAGTCGGCCGGCATCAAGCCGCAGTAAGCCGTCGATGCCGGTCTGATCAGCTGGGCGACCGATGCTCGCCGTTCCACTGGCCCTTACTGCTGCGGCTGATTCTGATCCTTCTTGGCGTTCTTGTTGGCTTCGTGGTGACCGATAGCGCAGCCCGCCGCCGCGCCGAGGAGACCATGATGTCCGGCGACATGGCCTGCCACGCCGCCGACGACGGCACCTTTGATGCAGCCTTTGGCGTTGGCCGGCACCGCGCAAAGCGCGATCGACAATGCCAAGGCCGCCGTTCCGAATATTGCCTTCATGGATTGAAACTCCGTTCGTCGCAATTTCAATCCGTGGACGACACATTCGTTCCGCAAGCCTTGTTCCGCAAACCTTGGCGAGGCTTGCGCTTCACGCGGGTGGTGCTTTGCTTGTCCCGCGCCAGCAGCGTTATTGCTTGGTGCCTGAGGAGGCAGGAGTGGGCGTCTGCTGACCCTCTTGCTGCTGCAACTCGTGCTGACGCTGCTCTTTCGCGTGCTTTGCCGCTTCGTGATGGCCGATGATGCAGCCAGCCGCCGCACCGATCAGGCCGTGATGCGCGGCATGGCCGGCAATACCGCCAACGACCGCGCCTTTGATGCAGCCTTTGGCGTCGGCGCGCGCCGCACCCAGCGCGACGGTCAGTGCCAATGCCGCGGACAGCGACAAAATCCCAAGCGATGTTTTCATGTGTTGTCGAACTCCCAATCGGATTTTCGGAAATCTTGCCCGCGGTTTAGCCGTCATTCCTCGCCGCCTGCGATTTTTCGCGAATCTTGGTCAGCGTCGTAACCGGCGTGATGGCTTCAGGATCGATCTTAAGCCGGACCAGAGCCGGCTTGCCTGACGCCTGCGCCGCCGCAAACGCGGCCGGAAAATCTTCGGTGCGTTCGACCGACACGCCGAACCCGCCGAAGGCCCGGGCATAGGCGGCAAAGTCGGGATTGCGCAATTCGGTCGCCGAGACGCGGCCGGGATATTCGCGCTCCTGATGCATGCGAATCGTGCCGTACATGCCGTTGTCGACGATAATGGTGGTGAACGGCAGGTCGTATTGCACCGCGGTGGCGAACTCCTGCCCGTTCATCAGAAAATCGCCGTCGCCGGCGAGACACACCACGGTCCGATCCGGATAAAGCCGCTTCATCGCCACCGCGGCCGGCACGCCGTAGCCCATCGAGCCGGACGCCGGCGCAACGTGATGGGCGAAACGGCGGAAGCGGAAGAAGCGGTGAATCCAGGAGGCGTAATTGCCGGCGCCGTTGCACAAAATGGCGTCGGCCGGAAGATTGTCGCGCAGCCACACCATCACCGCGCCGAAATTGACGGCGCCCGGTTGGGCGGTCGGGGCATCGGTCCACTGCAAATAATCGGCATGGGCGGTTTTGGCGTCGCCCGCCGGCGCTTTGGCCACTTTGGCGAAGTCCAATTGCTCGAGCGCCGCCGCGAACGCGGTCGGCGTCGCATGGATCGCCAGATGCGGGCTATAGACGCGGCCGAGTTCCTCGGCGCCGGGATGCACGTGCACGAATGGTACCTGCGGCCGCGGTATGTCGAACAGCGTGTAGCCCTGCGACGGCAATTCGCCGAGGCGGCCGCCGACCATAATGACGAGGTCGGAAGACTTTACGCGCTCAAGCAGCTTGGGGTTGGGACCGATGCCGAGGTCGCCGGCGTAACAGGGATGGGTCTGGTTGAACAATGAGCCGCGGCGAAATGTCGTGGTGACTGGCAGCGCGTATTTTTCCGCGAAGCGACCGATACGGTCGGATGCTTCTTGCGACCACCGGCTGCCGCCGAGCAACATGATTGGCGCGCGCGCGGCGCCGAGCATCGTGGCAAATTTGGCCATCTCCACCGGTCCCGGCGAGGTCTCGACCGGCGCATAGGGCGGCGCGTCGTCGACCGCGATGTGCTCGACCAGCATGTCCTCGGGGATGGCAATGACGACGGGCCCCGGCCGGCCGTTGGCGGCGGTGTAGAAGGCCCGCGACACGATTTCGGGCACCCGCGCCGGATCGTCGATCTCGGTGGTCCATTTCGTCATCGAGCCGAACACGGCGCGATAGTCGAGTTCCTGGAAGGCTTCGCGCTCACGCATGTCGCGGCCGACCTGGCCGACGAACATGACCAGCGGGCTCGAATCCTGCTGCGCAATGTGGATACCGTGGGCGCCATTGGTGGCTCCGGGTCCGCGGGTGACAAAGCAGACGCCGGGGCGGCCGGTGACCTTACCGACGGCCTCGGCCATCATCGACGCGCCCGCCTCCTGCCGGCATACCGTGACGGTCAGGTCGCTGTCATGGAATGCGTCCAATACCGCGAGATAGCTTTCGCCCGGCACGCAAAAGACGTGCTGGACGCCGTGGATGCGCAATTGAGCGACCAGAACTTCCGCGGCGCTGCGTAGATTATCGTTGCCCCGCATTTTCAATCTCCCTTAAATCCGCTTGCCGCCAAAAACGCCCGGTTGCCCTGCCCTATCGGGCTCGCGACTGGTATGGACCGTGCATGGTATGGCCCGTTCCATAGCGCAAAACGCGCATGGCCGAAACTTGCGGGCGGGCGCGCTTGTCCTGATTGACTAGACCCCGCCGAAGGCGACATAAGCAGCGATACCAGACGGCAAATCACCCAAAGGACCGACCATGGCGAGCACTGCGACAACCGCGTCACCCGGGCACGGACCGGCAGGCACCCGGCGCGATTTCCTGTTCATCGCCACCGCCACAGTCGGCGCCGTCGGTGCCGCGGCTGCCCTGGTGCCGCTGATCGACCAGATGAACCCGGACGCCTCGACGCTCGCCGCTGGCGGCCCGGTCGATCTCGACGTCAGCAAGATCGAGGAAAACGCCCAGATCATGATCCGCTGGCGGCAGCGCCCGATCTTCGTGTTCCATCGCTCGAAAAATACGCTGGATTCGATGCAGAGCCAGCAGATGATCTCGATCTTGTCCGACCCGAATTCCGAGCAGACCCAGCAGCCGCCCTACGCCACCAATTGGCACCGCTCGATCAAGCCGGAATTTGGCATCCTGGTCGGCATCTGCACCCATCTCGGCTGCATTCCGCTGTTCTATCCGACGCCGAGCGCGACCACGCCAGTGACCAATTGGCCCGGCGGCTATTTCTGCCCCTGCCACGGCTCGAAATACGACCCGGCTGGGCGCGTGTTCTCCGGCGTGCCGGCGCCATACAATCTGCCGGTGCCGCCCTACCGTTTCGTCGACGCCAAGACGCTGCGGGTCGGCGAGAACGATCCGAGCGCCACGGCCTGGAATTTCGATTCGATCCGCCAGCTTTAGCCCCATACTTCTGAACCAACTGCCGGAGACGCACTGGGGGCTGTGCGTTATGTCCTATGAAGCTTTTAAGATCGTCGCGGATCGGGTTATTCCGATTATCCCTGCTAGCCATCGTTATCGGCGTGGTGACCGGCTTTGGCGCGGTCGTCTTCCGCGCGCTGATCGGCCTGTTCCATAATATTGCTTTCCTCAAAGTTTTCAGCTTCGCCTACGACGCCAGCATTTTCACGCCGGCGAGCCCATGGGGCGCCCTCGTCATCCTGGTCCCCGTCATCGGCGGCCTCATTGTCACGTTCCTGATCGTCAATTTCGCCCCCGAGGCACGCGGCCACGGCGTGCCTGAGGTGATGGACGCGATCTATTACAAGGACGGCGTCATCCGTCCGGTCGTCGCCGTGATCAAGTCGCTGGCCTCGGCGCTTTCAATCGGCACCGGCGCGGCGGTGGGCCGCGAAGGACCGATCATCCAGATCGGCGCGGCACTGGGCTCGACGCTTGGCCAGATCATCCGCATGGCGCCGTGGCAGCGCATCACGCTGGTCGCCGCCGGCGCCGGGGCCGGCATCGCCGCGACCTTCAACACCCCGATCGGCGGCGTGATGTTCGCCATCGAGCTGTTGATGCCGGAATTGAGCGCGCGGACTTTTCTTCCCGTTGCGCTAGCCACCGGCATGGCGACCTTCGTCGGCCGCATTTTCTTCGGCATCCATCCCGCCTTCGCCATTCCGGCAACGCTGCTCACCTCGCAGCAGCCGGCAACATTAGCGGCGGTGCTGTTATTTGCGCTACTCGGCGGTCTGATCGGCATCGCCGGCACCGCTTTCATCCGCGGGCTCAGTTTCGCCGAAGACGTTTTCGAGGAAATCGAAAACCCATACCTGCGCAACATCATCGGCATGCTGACGCTCGGCGTCCTGATGTATGCGCTGCTGCGGATCGCCGGCCACTACTACGTCGAAGGCGTCGGCTATGCCACGATTCAGGCCATCCTGACCGGCGGCATGCAATGGCCAATGCTGCTGCTGATTCTGTTCGTCGCCAAGCTGTTTGCCACCTCGCTCAGTCTCGGCTCCGGCGCCTCGGGCGGCATTTTCTCGCCATCGCTGTTCATGGGCGCGACCATCGGCGGCGCGTTCGGCGCCGTGGTCACGGCCGTGCATCCGGTCGACGGTGTCACCGCGATCACCGGCGCGATGATCGGCATGGCGGCAATGGTCGGCGGCGGTACCGGCGCGGCCATGACCGCGGTCACTATGATCTTCGAGATGACCCGCGACTACGATCTGGTCATGCCGAGCATCGTCGCGGTGGCGCTCGCCATCGGCGTCCGGCGGCTTTTGTCGGCGGAGAACATCTACACCATCAAGCTCGTGGGCCGCGGCCACTTCGTGCCGAAGGCGCTGCACGCCAACATGTTTCTGGTCCGCCAGGCCCGCGACGTCATGGAGCGCGACTTCGTCGTGGCCTCCGCCGACTCCGATCTCGACGAATTCCTGCGGAAGCATGGCACGGCCAGCGGCTACAAACACGTGGTGGTGGCGCGCGGCAATCACGTCGCCGGCGTGGTGCGCATCAACACCGGCATCCGCCGCGGCCTCGAAGCCGCCTATTCGGGCGTGACCATGGCGACCGTGGCGCAGCGCAATTTCACCATTGCGCGAGAGACCGACATCGTCTTTGACATCGTCCAGCGCATGGGCCGGCACAGTGCCGCCATGGCGGTGGTGGTGAAAGCCGGCAGCCGCGGCCGGCCGTCGGAAGTGGTCGGCGTCATCTCCAAGGAGCATATCGCCGACTCGGTCGTCGACAGCATCAAGCCGTTCGGCTGACGACCGCTTCTTGCCGCGTGCTTTCCCGGCGCGTCTCGCCCATAATCTGTGGATGGCACTCGATGTTCGCGCGCTGGCCGTGGCCACGGCCGGGTTCTCCGCTTTCGTCAATCTATACTCGCCGCAGGCGCTGTTGCCGGAGCTCGCCGGCGAGTTTCACGTCGGCCCGGGCGCGATCTCTTCGCTGATGACGGCAAGCACCGCGGCGATCGCGTTGTCCGCCCCATTCACCGGCGCGCTCGCCGACGTGCTCGGCCGCAAGCGGCTGATCACCGCGGCGATGTTCGCCATCACGGTGCCGACCGTGATCATGACGTTTGCGGCGACGGTGCCGCAGCTGGTGTTCTGGCGCTTCATCCAGGGCCTTTTGGTGCCGCCGATCTTCACCATCGTCGTCGCCTATATCGGCGACGAATGGCCGCCGCGCGATGTCGCCCGCGTCGCCGGCATCTATGTCACCGGCGCCAGCATCGGCGGCTTTTCCGGCCGTTTCATTCCCGGCATCCTGACCGACGCGATCGGCTGGCGCTCCGCTATTCAGGTGGTGGCGGCAATTACGCTCGTAGCGGCCGTCATCGTGACGCTGTTGCTGCCGCGCGAGCGGCAGTTCGTACGCTCCGGCGGATTCTGGATGTCGCTCACCCAGATGCTGCGCCACTTCCGCGACCGCCGGCTGGTGGCGACCTTCGCCATCGGTTTCGGTGTGTTGTTCAACTTCATCGCCGCTTTCACTTATGTGAGCTTCCACCTCGCCGGACCGCCATACTTCTTCACGCCGACCATGTTGGGTGCGCTGTTCTTCACCTATCTGGTGTCAAGTCCGCTGCTGCCGTGGACCGGCCGCGCCATTGCGCTGTTCGGCCGCCGCCGTTTCGTGCTGGCGACCATCGCCTTTTGGATTGTCGGCGCTCTTCTGCTCCTGGCGCCGCCGGTAACGATCATCGTCGCCGGGCTGACGCTCTGCGCGGTCTGCGGCATGCTGTGCCAGACGATCTCGACCGGCTATGTCACACTGACGGCCAAGGAGGGACGCTCGTCGGCGGTCGGCCTTTATGCCTCGATCTTCTATATCGGCGGCTCGGCCGGCGCGCTCTTGACCGGCATCGCCTGGACGACGGCCGGCTGGAGCGGTTGCGTGGCGGTGATCGTCGCCATGCAGCTCGTCATGGCGGTCGTCGTCGCGCTGGCGTGGGATTGATTCTATAAACGAGAATGAACTGGAGGGAACCATGCTGTCAGAAAGTCAATTTGCGTTCTTGCGGTCGATCGACACGCCGACGGTGTGCAATCTCATCGAGGTCGTGACGCCGGAACGGCGCGGCGCCGGCTACACTGCTGTGCATCTGCATTGTCCGTTTCCCGACCTGCCGCCGATGGTCGGCTATGCCAAGACCGTCACCATCCGCGCCCGCGATAAAGTCAGCGGCCCGAGCTACATGGCAAAGCGCATGGACTACCTCGATTACGTCGCCGCCGCGCCGCAGCCGAGCGTCGTCGTTATCGAGGACAGGGATGAACCGGCGGGTTACGGCGCGTTCTGGGGCGAAGTGCAGACCAATGTGCATAAGGCGCTCGGCTGCCTCGGTACCGTCACCAACGGTTCGATCCGCGACATTGCGCAGGTCGCCGAAGGCTTTCAGATGCTGGCCGGCTCGATCGCGCCGTCGCATGCCTATGTGCATGTCGAGGACTTCGGCGTTCCCGTCCGTATCCACGGCATGGACGTGGCGAGCGGCGATCTGATCCACGCCGACCGCCATGGCGCGGTGGTGGTGCCGGCCGACAAGGTCGACGATTTGCAGGCGGCGCTCGACGGGCTGATCAAACAGGAAGCCCGCATCATCGCCGCCGCGCGCAAGCCCGGCGTCACGGTCGAGGAGATCAAAGCGGCGTTTCGAAGCTGATCGTCGCCGTCATCGCCCGATCGGAGAAATCTCGTGAACGCTTTCGATCTCGCCGGCCGCGTCGCCATTGTCACCGGCGGCAATGGCGGGCTTGGGCTCGGCATGGCGCGCGGTCTGGCGGCGGCCGGAGCGGCCATCGCCATCGCCGCGCGCGACACCGTCAAATCACAAAAAGCGGTCGCGGACTTGAGCGCCGCGGGCTTTCGCTGCCGTTTCTATCCCTTGCAAGCCTCGTCCAAGGCCTCATGCGCGCACATGGTCGAGGCCGTGGTCGCCGACTTCGGCCGCTGCGACATTCTCATCAACAATGCCGGCACGACGCGAAGGAAGCGCCCCGAACAGATTTCCGAAGCCGACTGGCGCGAGGTCCTCGACGTCAATCTCTCAGGTGCGATGTTCTGCGCGCAGGCGGCCTATCCGCACATGAAGGCCGCCGGGCGCGGCAAGATCGTCAATATCGGTTCAATGTATTCGCTGTTCGGCGCACCGCTGGTCGCGCCCTATGCGGCGAGCAAGGGCGGATTGGTGGCGCTGACGCGGTCGCTGGCCACCGCCTGGGCCGCCGACAATATCCAGGTCAACGCCATCCTGCCCGGCTGGATCAATTCGGACCTCACCCGCAGCGCCCGCGAGCAGATCGAAGGCTTGCATGACATCGTCATGTCGCGCACACCCGCCGCGCGCTGGGGCGAGCCCGACGATCTGGCCGGCGCCGCGGTGTTCCTGTCGAGCGCGGCATCGGATTTCATCACCGGCGTCACGTTGCCGGTCGACGGCGGATTTTCCGCGCGCGGGTAACTGGTATTCAGGATCATGCTGCCGCGCTCGGATGCCAGTGCGGCCGGTAGCCGGCCGACAGCACCGCAAGAATCGCCGGCGGCGTGAGCACGTCCACAGTGACACCGAGCGGCCGCGGCTTGGAAGTGACATAGCCGTTCGGCGTCCAGCGCAACAGCGCGTCACCACGCACCGCAAAAGCACCCTCCTCCAGTGCGACAACGGCGCCGTCCGGCAACTCGTCGATGGCGCGGCGGTGCCGCCGTTTGGCGCCGCCGTCGAGACGCTCGCGATGCAGCACTGTGTCCATTTCGCCGGCTTTGGGTGGCACCGGAAGCTTTTGCGCCTCGCCCCACAGCGCGGCGAAGTTCTCCGCGTCCCGGCGGCGGCACTCGAAGCACGGCCGATGGCCAGCGGCGAGCGCGATCACTTCATCGAGAAAGAACAGCTCGGTATAGAACCGGCCCCAGACGTCGCGCTGGCGGCCCCTGAAATCGAGCACGCAGCAGATCCATTGCCGTGACGCCCATCGCCGCGTTGTCAGCGTCCTGGCATCGGTGTGAATCCGGCCGCCGCGATTGCCCATGAACAACCCGCGCGAGGGCGTGGCGATCAGGTCGCCGAACGGATCAACGCGATTTTGCAGCGGCATGGACCGGCTCCAGTTCTTTTTCACGTCCACATAAGCCGGTCGCGCCAGCGGCAGACGGATGGTAGGCTTGCCGCGGCAGAACAAAACCACAGCGAGGAAACGCATGCCGCGCATATCGATTATCGAGCGTGCCCAAATGAATGCCGAACAGGCGCGCGTCTACGATGAGGCCAAGCAGGGAGCCGGCATCGTCGGCGGGCCATATTACGCCTATATCAGGCTGCCGAAATTGTTTGAAGCCGCGCAGAACATGCGGGAATCGCTCTCGGGCGGGCCGCTGTCGAAGCGCGAGCAGCAGGTCGCAAACCTGACCGTGGCGCGGCACTGGAATGCGCGCTACCCGTGGTTCGCGCAAGTGCGCCGCTCGCTCTCGGTCGGCATCGATCAGGCCGCGATCGACGCCATCAACGCCCACCGTGCGCCCGCTCTTGCCGATCCGCGCGAGCGCACCTGTTTTGGCGTGGCGCGTGAAATCCTCACCAATAAGGGGCTGAGCGACGAAAGCTACGCCACAGCGGAAAAGACCATGGGCGTGGAGAGCCTGGTTGCGCTCGTCGGCGTGGTCGGCAGTTTTTCCATGACCTGCATGACCGCCGCGACCTTCGGCATCGAGCCGCCCGCCGACAACCCGACGCCGCTGGCGCAATAGCACGCACCGGCAGGCGTAATCTGCTGGCGTCACTTGCCGAGATCAGGCGGGCCGTATGCGGGGGACTGTTGGACGCTCAACGCGTTCGACGACCAGCTCGCAAGCGTAGCTTTGTTAGGAGCGCGGTAGATGTCCAGCGTACGAGTAGCAAACGCACAGTGCGAGGCTGGCCCAGACGGCAGCACTAAAATACAGCGACATCCAGGGAATCTCGTCCTTCCATTCGGCAATGTCGTGCGACACGACCCACCGGACGCTCGCGTCCCGGAGACCCTCCAGAGGGCTCAGCGTGCTGATGTAATGCGTGCGCTTTGCCTGCCATCTCGACAGATACATCGGGATATCGACGACCGCCAGAAACACCAGATAGCCGGCAATCCCGATGATCGCGATCACGAGGGCCACGCTAACCGGAGCCGCAAACTCCGGAACCAATTGGCACACGCCGATCCCGACAAAGAAGAAGGAAATGGCCCAAATTGAATTTTCGATGGCGCTGCCCAAGTAGTTCTTCGTTAGCACGGCATACCATGAGAAACATTCCGCGATCAGTATCAAGGGTACGATCACCCAGGCAACGCTCGAGGCGATGTCCGCTCCCGTTATCGTAGCCATGCGGTACAGAATGATCGCCCACTGCGCCGCGAAGCAGACCTCAGCCACGGTAGCTACAGACCGGCCGACCGTGATGCTCGACAGCCAACTATTGAACAGGCAGATCCGTTGAACATCCGCGCGCGGCAGAAACGCTCGAAATGCACACCCAGAAACATAGGCCGCAGAGAGAAACAGCATAAGATCGAGGTCGGAGGTACTGGCGAGGCTGCCAGTCCGCGCATCTTCAAGATAACGGTACAGCCAAAACCATACCGCGATATTTGCGCCGCTCACTAGCGACAACAAAGCCCACCACCACGCGAGGGGATTTGACCAGGTTAGGAAACTTGACCGCGCCGCAATCATTTTTGCACTCAGATGCTACCGAACTTACATGTGAACGTAATAATTGTGTCACAACTTGGTTGCGGCCGCGACAAAAAAGGACGCTCAGCGCCGCGGAAAAGATCGATCCGAATGTTGCCGTGCAGCGGTAAACTGTTCTGGCGATCGGGAGGAAGAAAATTTGCTGAACGACGGCGCCAAATGGCGATCGGGCGCAATTCGATGCTGCTGGCGCCGCAACTGCCTAACGCACGGGCGCGTTTGCGCGGCGCCACGCTCCCACCGCCGGCACCGGCAATCCAAGATTTTCGCGCAGCGTGACGCCGGTAAAATCTTTGCGGAATAGACCGCGGCGCTGCAGCTCGGGCACGACGAAGCGCACGAAATCCTCGTAAGCCCCCGGCACGTGCGTCGCGGAAAGCACAAAACCGTCGCAGGCCGGGGCCGCGAACCATTGCTCGAGCGCATCGGCGACTTCCTTCGGGCCGCCGACGATCGCACCAAGCACGCGGCCGCGCCCGCTGATCTGGACGAAATCCCGCATGGCGGGATTTTTCTTCACGCTCACCACGCGGTCGCGAATGCCTTGCAGCCCGGACATCGGCGCCAATTCTGGATCGGTGAACGGCTCATCCATGCGCTTTCGCGCAAAATCGAAGTTGAGCACCTCCGACAACAGCGACAGTGCGTCGATCTCGAGTGGCAGCTTCTCGATTTCCGCCCATTTGTCCTCGGCCTCGGCTCTGGTCGCGGCGGCCACGGTGTTGATGAGGTGGGTGATCTTGACCGGCGCGGGATCGCGGCCGTAGCGCGCGACCGCCGCCTTGAACTCCGCATAGTCGTGCTTGCCGGTCTCGATATTTGGATAGGTCACGAAAATGAGGTCGCCCCAGCGCGCACCGAATTTTCGCCCGCGCCCGCTCGATCCGGCCTGGATGAGGACCGGATGACCCTGCGCCGAGCGCGGCACGGTGAACGGCCCGCGCGAGCGAAAATGGCGGCCCTGGTAATCGAGGCGATGCACCTTCTACCGGGCCCAGCATTTACGTGTAAACTATACATTTAACACCTATAAGTTGCAGATCTGCGGGAACCGGCTATACTGGCTCCGGGGCCGTTTGAACCGACGGCGAACGACACGGGGCTCAACCATGGCTGCTGCCACCAGCGCGTCGGCGACTATGCCGGCACCGAACGCGGAGCAACTGCGCCTACGCGGGCGAGATCGGATTGCCGGCACGGTCGTGCTCGGCTCGTTCCTGACGCTGTTCCTCCTCGTCATTGCCCTGGTCGGGCTGGCGCAGAGCAGCAATACCGCCGCTAGCGACGCCGCCAAGAACGCATTCAACACAATCCTGCCCGTGCTCGCCGGCTGGGTCGACACGGTACTGGCATTCTACTTTTCCTCCGCTTCGCTGGAGCGAACCAGCGCGACGCTCGACAAGGCGATCGCCCAGTCCGGCGGCAGCTCGGATCAATCGGCGCTGGCGTCGGAAAAAATGATTCCGCTGTCGGCGATCTCGGCCGTACAGGACCTAGGCACCAACCCCCCGGACAAAATCTCGATCGCGACATTGAAAAACGCTTTCAATGACAGTGTCACACGTATCCTATTCATCGAAAACAGCGTGTTCAAATATATCGTGCATATCGGCACGCTGAATGCCTTCCTGGTCGGCAAAGACGGCAATTCGGCCCAATTGACCTTCGCCGACATGCTGCAGGATCCGGACATTCACAATCAGATTTCAAAACTGGTGGTGTTCGTCTCGGCCAACGCCACGCTCGCCGACGCCAAGTCGGCGCTCGGCAAGGTGTCCGGCGCGCAGGACATCATCGTCACGGCAACCGGCAATGCCACCGATCCCATGCTCGGCTGGCTCAGCAATGTCGATCTCATCAAGGCGTTGCAAGTGAGCTGACCCATGAGCTTCACCGCAACCGACATCAGGCGATTGCAGGCGGGCTTCACGGGCACACTGCGATCACTCGACTGGAGCTTGATCCTGCTGAGCGCGGCCTTTGTGCTGGCGGCGGTGATTTGCGCGGCGCCGGCTATCGTGTCGCCGGCGACGTGGCTGTATCGGCCAAGCGTTCCGCGCGCCTTTAGCGCCTATAACGATTCGATCACCGCCGCTGCCGTCAAGCGACCGACATACCAAAAACCTCTGGCGGTGCTGGACGCGTCGTCGGGTACGCCGGCCACCGTCGATGTCGTCAACTTCGGCGACAGTAGATATCTACCGGTGCAAAACCGGACCTTTCCGGTCTGGGTCGCGCTGCGAAGCGAGCTCCACGACGCCTGTCTCGGCGCGGCCGATCCGGTGCGCAAGCTGGAACAGCTCCTCGGGCTACCGCCAGGACCGGTGCCGGGCAATGTCATAAAAGAGATCGAGGTCCCCCAAGACGGCTTGTTCCGGCCATGCCTCGGCGTTGTCAACGACGGACCGCCGCCCACCTGCACGTTCGACCTTCCGCCCGAACCGCCCGCCGGCGCCGACGCAAAGACGCTACGTGACGTGTACGATCAGATGCGATTTGTGAGCAATCAGATGTGGCAATCCTACCGGCTGGATTTTCATCGCGATACCGCATCGGCCAGGAACTATCCGTTCACCGGCTATCCCTTTACCGGGATGGGCTGGACCTATGATTGGAGCACTGCGTCGAGCGACCACTACGGCGTCAGCGAATTCGTCATCAAGGGCGACGCCCTCATCAAGGTCGTCGACAAGAAAACCCCGAGCGAATTCTGCGCCAAGGCAAAATGACCAGCGCGTCGCGGTCGGCGCCACGGTCTTACTGATTGTCGATCGAGACTTGCTTGAGATTGGTGGTCGGCACCGGCGCGACAAAGCCGCCGGCGGCGGCCTCGGCAAGACCGTTCCGGTCGAGCTGCTCGTCGTGCTTATAGACGTCGTCGCGGAATTCGACGGTGCCGTCGCGCGTCACCCAGCCGGTCAGATAGACCCAGGCCACTGGGATTTTGTGCGGCAGATTGATGATCTTGGTCTGGCCGGCGGCGATACCGGCGTCGATCGCGGCGCGGTCCCAGCCCGGCGGCCCGTCTTGCAGGATCCAAGCGGCAAGGTCGCGCACATTGTCGACGCGGGTGCAGCCGTGCGAGTCGAAGCGGTAATCGGCGGCGAACAATTTGCGGGTATCGGTGTCGTGCATATAGACGGCGTACGGGTTCGGCATGTCGATCTTGAGATTGCCGAGCGCGTTCCAGTTGCCGGCGTCTTGGCGCACGACGAAATTCGGCGAACGGTCTGACGACCAGTCGATGCTCGCCGGATCGATGTCCTCGTCGTGGGCGCCGATCAGCCGCATATGCATGCGTGCGAGATACGACGGATCGCGGCGCATGCGGGCGAAGATTTCATTCTTGGTGATCGATAGCGGCACCGTCCAGGTCGGATTGAGATCGATCGCGGTGATATAGACCGACAGCGTCGGCGACGGCTTGTCGATCTTGCCGACGATAACGCGGTAGCGGCGCTCCACCTTGCCGTTGGCGACCGCCTCGACGAAGGCCGCGGGAATGTTCACCACGACATAGCGCTGGGCGAAGATGAAATCGGTGCCAAGGAGCCGCTCAAGCGAGGCTTCGAGCTGCTTGATGCGGTCGCCGACCGGCACGTTGAGCGCTTTGAGCGTCAGCGCGCCGACTGCGCCGGTGGCGTCGAGGCCGTGGCGCAATTGAAAGCGCTTGACGCCTTCGGCGACGGCGGCGTCGTAGACGTCGCCGGTTTCCTCGCTCGCCGGCAGGTCGCCGCCGATGACAAGGTGGCGGCGCAGCAGCGCCACGTCGGGACCGCTCGCGCCCAGCCCGAGCTTGGCATCGGCCGGCAGCGTCGGCCAGCCGCCGCGAACCTGGATGTCCGAATAGCTCAAGAGCGCTTGCTTGATGCGCAGATAAGTGCCGTCGTCGAATACCGGATCCGACGACAGCGCCAGCGCCTGGGCCGAGCGCAGTTCCGGCGTCGAGGCGCCAGCTGGCGCGGGCTTGGCGGAAACCGGATGCGCCGCGCGTTGCGGCTTCGCCGTCTGCGCCAACGCAGGTCCGGCCGCCAGCAAAAGGGCTATCGCGGCAATGGAAATCGTCCGCATCAAGACCGCCTCCCCCGTCCGTCGCGCGGCCCTGGCCGGCGGTTCACGCGGTACTCTAGCCCTGCGGCTGCGGCTCCAGCGGACCCGGCTCGGTCCGCGGCCGGTTCCTGCCGGCACCGGCAGTCGGCACCGTCGTGTTGCGCGGCCCGGGCGGCTCGATGACCGATTCGCGGTTCGGCTTCTTGCCCAGGACCAGGTCCTTGATCTCGTCGCCGGTGAGCGTTTCGAATTCGAGCAGGCCCTTGGCCAGCGTCTCGAGGTCGGCGCGTTTGTCGGTGAGAATCTGCTGCGCCTCGTCATAACCGGCCTCGACCAAGCGCCTGATCTCGGAGTCGATTTTCTTCGCGGTCTCCTCGGAAATGTTCTGCTGCCGGGCTACAGAATAGCCGAGGAATACCTCTTCCTGATTTTCGCCATAGGCCACGGTGCCGAGCGTATCGGACAAGCCCCAGCGCGTGACCATCATGCGTGCGAGCTTGGTCGCCTG
>JBARER010000011.1:0-34206 GCA_049796395.1 Xanthobacteraceae bacterium | reverse complement strand
GACGTCGCCGGGCCACTCGATGCGGTCGGTCTCGGCGGCCTCGCCGGGCTGCCGGCCGCCACCCTGTCCGCTGGCCAGCGCCGGCGGCTGTCCATCGCCCGGCTCATCGCCGCGCCACGGCCGATCTGGCTCCTCGACGAGCCGACCAGCACATTGGATGCGGCCGCGCAGGACCGTCTTGCCGAATTGATGGGCACGCACCTGGCCGGAGGCGGACTCATCCTCGCCGCCACCCATGGACCGACCGGACTTCCCGGCGCGCAAGAGCTGCGGCTCGACCCGACCACCCCCTCCCCCGCTGGCGAACTGTCAGCCGACCGCCGCGAAGAGGCGCAATGAGCTCGCTCGCCGCGCTTCTGGTCCGCGAGATGCGGATCGCGGTCCGCGTCGGCGGCGGCGCGCTTATCGGCGTGCTGTTCTTCCTGGTCGTCGTCACGCTCACGCCGTTTGCCATCGGCCCGGACCTTGAGCTGCTAAAGCGCATCGGACCGGCCATTCTTTGGCTCGCCGCATTGCTCGCCAGCCTGTTGGCGCTCGACCGGCTGTTCGCCGGCGATCACGACGACGGTTCGCTCGATCTGATCCTGATGGGACGTGCGCCGCTGGAGCTCGTCGTGGCGGTGAAGGGCTTGGCCCACTGGCTCACCACCGGCTTGCCGCTGGTGATTTGCGCGCCGCTGATCGGTCTTCTGCTCAACCTCGATGCGCCGGCCGAAGGGGCGCTGATGCTGACGCTTTTGGTCGGCACTCCGGCGCTGACCTTCATCGGCTTGATCGGCGCCGCCATTGCTGTGACTTTGCGCCGCGGCGGATTACTGCTGGCCGTCATCGTGCTGCCGTTGACGGTTCCGATCCTGATCTTCGGCGTCGCCGCCGCCAACGCGGCGATCGTCGGACCGGCGCCCTTCGGTACGCCTTTTACGATCCTGTGCGCGCTGACGCTGGCGAGCCTGGTGGTTGGACCTTTCGCCGCCGCCGCGGCGTTACGGCAAGAGATGGAATAACAAGCGGATGCGAGATGATACGGCAACCTTGCTCGTGTAAAAGTGACGCCCGGTGCGACCGCGCCGCATTGTGCTCACACCGGCACCTGCTAGAGCATGATCCGGAAAAGTGGAATACCGGTTTTCCGAAAAGATCATGCTCCATCGAATAATTCTAGACCATGATCCGATCAACCTGATCGGATCATGGTCTAAAAACTGGATCGCCTGGAAAGCTACCGATGGCCCTCGTTGACCTTGCCAATCCGTCGCGGTTTCTCAAGCTCGCCGACACCACCATTCCCTGGCTCGCGGGGGTCACCGTGCTGGTCGGCGCCTTCGCCCTGCAGCAGGCGATGGCCGCGCCGGACGATTATCAGCAGGGCGCCACCGTCAAGATCATGTATCTGCACGTGCCGTCGGCCTGGCTCGGCATGCTGTCGTGGGGCCTAATGACCGTCGCCGCGCTCGGCACCATGGTGTGGCGCCATCCGCTCGCCGACGTGACCGCCAAGGCGGCGGCGCCGCTCGGCGCGGCCTTCACGCTGCTCTGTCTTGTCACCGGCTCGCTGTGGGGACGGCCCGAATGGGGCACCTACTGGGTATGGGACGCGCGGCTGACGTCGGAACTGGTCCTGTTTCTCCTGTATCTCGCCGTCATCGCTTTGTGGCGCACGGTCGACGATCCGTCGCGTGCGGCGCGCGCGGTCGCCGTCCTTACGCTGGTCGGCGCCATCGATCTGCCGATCATCAAATTCTCGGTCGACTGGTGGAATACGCTGCACCAAGGCGCGTCGGTGTTTCGCATCGGCGGCTCGACCATCTACCCGACGATTCTGATGCCGCTGTTCTTCATGACCGGAGCCTTCACCTTGCTGTTCGTCACGCTCCTCTTGGCGGCGATGCGCAATGAGATTCTGCGCCGCCGGGTGCGCACCCTGCAGCTCATGCAGGCGAAAGCCGCGAGCTGATCGATGGGGACCACGGCGCATATCGATTTCATCGCCGCGGCCTATGCCGCCGCGGCGATCGTCATCGGCGCACTGATCCTCTGGGTGGCCGTCGACTATCGGGCGGCACGACGTAAAATCGCCGAGCTGGAAAAACAAGGCTTCACCCGCCGATCCGCCTCCGACCTGCTGCTGCGGGTGCCGAGCCAGAAAGCGAAGGAAGAGGCATGAGCGTCGCCGAGCCGGACAGGCGCACCGTGCGCTGGCACCGCGTTGTGGTGCTGGTGCCGCTCGCCATCTTTCTGGGGCTCGCGGGGGTGTTTCTGATTCAGCTTAATGCCGGCGATCCCTCGCTCGTGCCGTCGGCGCTGATCGGTCATCCGGCGCCGCAGACGACGCTGCCGCCGATCGCCGGACTCGAGCGCGCCGGCGCGACGGTCCCCGGCATCGTACCTGCCGATTTCAAGGGCGCGGTGACCGTGGTGAACGTGTGGGCGTCGTGGTGCGTACCCTGTCACGACGAGGCGCCGCTATTGGAGCAAATGGCGAAGGACACCCGCTTCCGCCTGGTCGGCATCAACTACAAGGACGATCCCGACAATGCGCGGCGCTTTCTCGGCCGCTACGGCGATCCGTTCGCGGCCGCCGGCGCCGATCGATCCGGCCGCGCCGCGATCGACTGGGGCGTTTATGGCGTGCCGGAGACTTTCGTGGTCGGCCGCGACAGCCGCATCGCCTACAAGCTCGTCGGTCCGATCACGCCGGAGAATTATGAGAGCCTGCTCAAGCCGCAGATCGACAAGGCGCTGGCGGCGAAATCTTGATCATCACTCCGCCGGCTCGGCCGCGTATTTCTTCAACAGCGGCACCTGCAGCGCGCCGAACAGCAACGTCAGCGGCATTACGCCGAACACTTTGAAATCGACCCAGACATTGGTCGAGGTGTTGCGCCAGACGATCTCGTTGAGCACCGCGAGCACGAAGAAGAACAGCGCCCAGCGCAGCGTCAGCTTGCGCCAGCCCTCCTCGGTCAGGTCGAACAGCGAATCGAACACGATGCCAAGCAGCGGCTTATTGAAGAGAAGGCCGCCGAGCAGCACCGCGCCGAACAGCGCATAGATGATGGTCGGCTTGACCTTGATGAAGGTGGCATCGTGCAGGATCAGCGTCAGTCCGCCGAAGACGACGACGATGATCGCCGTGACCACCGGCATGATCGGCAAATGGCGCGTCAGCGCATAAGAGACCGCCAGCGCCACCAGCACGGCCACCATGAACGTCGCCGTCGCGACAAAGATGCCGTAATGCGAATTGGCGAAGAAAAACAGGATCAGCGGACCGAGATCGAGCGCGAGCTTGAGAAGCGGATTGAGCTGCGGCTTTGTTGTCTTCTGCATGGTATGCGCTATTCAGTTCGCTCTATTCATCCAAACCGGCAATGGCGCGGGCAAAATCGCGCGCCGAAAACGGCGCCAGATCGTCGATGCCTTCGCCGACGCCGACATAATTCACCGGCACTTTGAACTTCGCCGCCAGCGCCACCAGAATGCCGCCGCGCGCGGTGCCGTCGAGCTTGGTCATGACCAGACCGGTGACGCCGACGATCTTGCCGAAAATCTCGACCTGCGACAGCGCGTTCTGGCCGACGGTGGCATCGAGCACCAGAAGCACGGCGTGCGGCGCGCTGGCGTCGACTTTCTTGATGACGCGCACGATCTTTTCCAGCTCCCCCATCAGCTCGCTGCGATTCTGCAGGCGGCCGGCGGTATCGAGGAGAACGATGTCGGTGCCGCGCGCTTTCGCCGCGGTGACCGCGTCGAAGGCGAGACCGGCGGCATCGGCGCCAGGCTCGCGGGCGATGAAGTCGGTGTGGCTCCGCGTCGCCCAGATCTTGAGCTGCTCGATGGCCGCGGCGCGAAACGTATCGCCCGCCGCCAGCATCACCGAGTGTCCCTCGGCGCGGAATTTCGCCGCCAGCTTGCCGATGGTGGTGGTCTTGCCGGAGCCGTTGACGCCGGCGACCAGAATGACGAAGGGCTTGTTCGCCGTGTCGACGATCAGCGGCTTCGCGACATCGAGAAGCACCTTCTCGACCTCGGCCGCGACCACGGCCTTGACGTCCTCCGGCGTGATCGCGGCGTTGTGACGGCCTCGGCTCAAGGCGTCGACGATGTGGCCGGCGGTGCCGCTGCCGAGATCGGCTCTGATCAAGCCGTCGTGAATTTCCTCGAGCGTCGCCTCGTCGAGGAAACGCTTGGTGACCAGATCGGATATGGCGCCGAGCGCGGACGACGAGCGCTTCAGCCCACCGGAGAGCCGCCGCCACCAGTTTTCGCGCTTCTCGCCGGTTTCGGCGGCGCTTTCCGGCGGACTATCTTGCGGAGTTTCTTGCATGCCGCGCCCGTGATAGCGGTTTCGCCGAGGTAGGCAATATGACCCCCGAAGAGATGGTGTCGCGGCTGCTCTATCGCGACGGGCTGATGCTGGTGATCGACAAGCCGGCCGGAATGGCCGTGCATCGCGGCTCGCCCAACAGCAAGGACAGGAATCGCGAGTCGATCGAGGACCATTTCGATGCGCTGCGCTTTGGGCTGCCGCGGCCGCCGGCGCTGGCGCACCGGCTCGACCGTGACACCTCCGGCTGTCTCATCCTCGGCCGGCATCGCAAGGCGCTGGCGGAGCTCGGCAAGCTGTTTCGCAACGGCGCCGTCGGCAAGACCTATTGGGCCGTCGTCGAAGGCGGTCCGGACGCCGAGGAAGGCACGATCGATCTGCCGCTCGGGCGGCTTGACGACAAAATCGGCTGGTGGATGAAGCACGATCCGGCCGGCCAGCCGGCGCTGACCAAGTGGAAGGTCATGGGACGAACATCCAGCCATGCGGTCGGAAATTTGACAGCCGGCAATTTGACAGCCGGCAATTTGACAGCCGGAAATTTGACTTGGCTCGAACTCGATCTTTTGACCGGGCGGACGCATCAGATTCGCGTGCATTGCGCCGAAATGGGCTGGCCGGTCTTGGGCGACGGCATCTACGGCCATGCGCCGCGTCACGGCGGCCCGCCGCTCCATCTGCACGCCCGTCAGGTCGCGGTACCGCTCTACAAAAACCGTCCGCCGATCTGCGTCTGCGCCCCGGTGCCGGCACATATGCGCGAAATGCTGCTGGCCTGCGGATGGGATGGCGTGGACAAGGATGCCTCCACAGCGAGCGAAGGGCAGGAACACCCGTCCCTGCGAGCAACGACGGATCAGTCAATTACGAATCAGTAGATCGTCTCTTTGATGCGTGCCGGCGCCAGCCGATCGTGCTCCGCGCCGCCCATCTTGCCATCGGTCAATTCGGCCAGGATCGAGCCGGGCGTCGGCAAGCTTTTGCGATCGACGATGCTCGCGGGGTCCCACAGTTTCGAGCGGATGATCGCCTTGGTGCATTGGAAATAGGCCTTCTCCACGGTCACGACCAGCACGCATTTTGGCGTTTTGCCGTTGACGACGAAGCTTTCGGTCAGTTTCGGATCGGCGGAAATTTTGGCGCGGCCGTTGATGCGCATGGTCTCGCCGACGCCGGGGATGAGAAATAACAACGACAGGCGTGGATCGCGCACCAGATTGCGCATGCTGTCGATGCGATTGTTGCCGCGACGGTCCGGAATGATGAGCGTGTGCTCGTCGACGACGCGGACGAAACCGGGTGCATCGCCGCGCGGCGAGCAGTCGAGGCCTTCCGGGCCGCAGGTCGCCAGAACCATGAACGGCGCGGCTTCGATCAGCTTGCGGTATTGCGGCGTGATCCGATCGGTCTCCTTGAAGACGGCCGGACCATAGGGCGGCTCGGTGTACAGAGCTTCGAGCTGCTCGGTGGTCGCGATCGTGTAGTCCCGGTCGCTGTTGTCCATCGTTTCGCCCATATCCCTTTCCGCGGCGCCTTATCTGTTGTCCGACGATAATAACTCAAGCCGCCAATAATTGCCTGCCGTCGTGCCCGGCGATCCGCAGATCGACCAGGCGGCCGGGCGCGATCGGCTGCGCCAGCGTGACCTTGGTGAAATGCTCGGTATGGCCGGCGCCACCGTCCTCGACCAGAACGCGGCGGACTGCACCGACCTCGCCGTCGAGATGCCGAGCGAGCGCCAACGCGCCGCACGTGCGTAGCCGCCGGGCGCGTTCCTTGATCGCAGCGTGGGCGACCTGCGGCATCCGCGCCGCCGGGGTGCCCGGACGCGGCGAGAACGGAAAGACGTGCAGGTGCGTCAGCCCGCAATCGTCGACCAGACCGAGCGTGCCGACGAACATGGCCTCGGTCTCGGTCGGGAAGCCGGCGATCAGATCGGCGCCGAGCACGATGTCCGGGCGCAGGCGGCGCACCTGCGCGCAAAATTCGATAGCGTCGGCGCGGGAATGTCGGCGTTTCATGCGCTTGAGAACGAGATCGTCGCCGGATTGCAGCGACAAATGCAGATGCGGCATCAAGCGCGCATCGTCGGCCACCACGTCGAGCAGGTCGCGGTCGGCCTCCACCGAATCGATCGACGACAGCCGCAGGCGCTTGAGCTCGGGCACATGTTTGAGGACCTGTTTCACCAGCGTGCCGAGCCTTGGCGCGCCCGGCAGATCGGCGCCGTAACTTGTGATGTCGACGCCGGTGAGCACGATTTCGCAGTAGTCTTTCGCGACCAGGCGGCGCACGTCGTCGACCACCGCACCCATCGGGACCGAGCGCGAATTGCCGCGGCCAAACGGAATGATGCAGAACGTGCAGCGATGATCGCAGCCATTCTGCACCTGGACGAAAGCGCGGGTGCGGCCGGCGAAAGTCTCGACCAGATGCGACGCGGTTTCTCTGACCGCCATGATGTCGCTGACGACGGCCTTGGCTGCGCCGTTGGGCGTTCCGCCGCCGGCGAAAGCCGCGCGCGCTTGCCGCCAGCCGGTGGCCGAAAGCTTCTCCGAATTGCCCAGCACGCCATCGATTTCGGTCATGGCGATAAAGCTATGCGGCTCGGTCTGCGCCGCACAGCCGGTCACCACGATTTTGCACTGTGGACGCTCGCGCCGCAGCGCCCGGATCGTCTGGCGCGCCTGGCGCACGGCTTCCGCCGTCACCGCGCAGGTATTGACCACGATGGTATCGGCAAAGCCGGCCTGCTCAGCCTCGCGGCGGATCACTTCCGCTTCGGCGGCATTAAGCCGGCAGCCGAAAGTGACGACGTCGACGCTCATCACGGCGCTCCGGTGCCGGCGAACAGGCCCGCATCGAACCGACCCTTGTGCTCGAATTCGACCGGACCGGTCATGAGCACGTGGTCGTCACTCGCGCGCCATTCGATGGCAAGCTCGCCGCCGGGCAGGCTGACCGTCACCTTGCGGCCGGTGCGATTGAGCCGCGCCGCGGCCACCGCGGCGGCACAGGCCGCCGAGCCGCAGGCCCTGGTCAATCCGGCGCCGCGCTCCCAGGTACGGATCACGATGCGGTCGCGCGACGGCGTCGCCGCCAGCGTGATGTTGGCTCGCTCGGGAAACAGCGGATGATGCTCGAGCAGCGGACCGATCCTGGCGAGGTCATAGGCTTGGGGATCGTCGACCCAGAAGATGGCGTGCGGATTGCCCATGCTGACGACGGACGGCGAATGCAGGATCGGTGCGCCGCGCGGCCCGATTTCGAGCTCGATCCGCCGGGTATTGGCGAACTCCTCCGCCAGCGGAATTTCATCCCAGCGCAATCGCGGCGCGCCCATATCGACGGTGAACAGACCGTTTTCGGCACGCCAGCACGCAATCACGCCGGCTAGGGTCGAAAAACTCAACTGCGCTTTGCCGGTCGCCTCGCTGACGAGTGCGGCGACGCAGCGCATACCGTTGCCGCAGGCGCCCGCCTCCGAACCGTCAGTGTTGTAGATGCGGATCGCCGCGTCGTCGTTATCGCGGCGGGGCGGATAGAGCGCCATCAGTTGATCGTACGGCTCCTGCCGGGCGGCGGCCTGCGCTGCCGCGGCGTCGATCGCCGCCGGGCGCGCGCGCAGGTCGACGATAACGATCTCGTTGCCGAGACCGTTCATCTTGACGAAATCGCGGTTTGCCAGCGCGCTCATGATAAAGCCCGAAATGCAGGCAACTTATATGAGAATTCGCTCGGCTGGCGCCAGTATCGCGATTTTCGCGGCGACTGGACAGGGCGCATCAGCAGGATAAGTGCTAGATTCGCTGCGCGATTCACCTAAGAGCGAGGCGCAGCCGCGGGCGCCGGATCGCTCATTTCACGGAGAAGAACACGATGCCGTTCCGCTTCGCGCTGCGCGATGCCATCGCGGGCGCCGCCTTGGCTCTGGTCCTTGGCCTTTGCCCGCCGCAGCCGGCCTTCGCCCAGAGCGCGGCCCCCGCGCCAAGCGCCTCACCGGCTGCCCCGCAAAATCCTGCGGCCGCTCCGCCGGCCGGGACGGCAACGCCCGCGGCCCCCGAGCAGATCGCTCCGTCGTCAACGCCGGCGCAGCCGGGCGACGTGTTCGGCGCCGACACGACGCTGACCGCGAAGCCGATGATCTATGTCAAAGGCTCGGGCACCTGGGACAAGGCTTTCGCGACGCTCACGGCCTCGTTCAAGAAGATCAAAACTTATCTCGACAAGGAAGGCATCAAGCCCGACGGACTGCCGATGACGATCTTCACCGCGACCGACGATAACGGCTTCGACTACGAGGCCGCGGTGCCGATCGCGGCGCCGCCCAAAAATCCCCCGCATGGCGAAATCGCGCTGGGCCAGACGCCGGAAGGCCAGGCACTCAAATTCGTCCATCGCGGCTCGTACGACGATCTCGACAACACTTATGAGGCGATCACCAATTATCTCGACGACAAGCGGCTCGTCGCCAAGGACCTGTTCATCGAGGAGTACGTCACCGACCCGCTCACCGCCGACGTCAACAAGCTGGTCGTCAACGTCTACGTGCTGATCGCGCCGCCGCAGAGCTCGCCGGGTTAAGGGCGGGCGCCGCCCTGCGCGCGGCCCGGACGCCTTATCCAAATCGCCTTGAATTTTTGGGCGCCGACGGCGATCCGTCGAGGTACATGGTGTGTGCCAAGCGCATCTGCGCCCTCTCCATCCGAGCCTCGTAAAGACGCTGCGCCGCTTCGAACAGGAGCGATCCGAACTCGCGTGTATAGTCGGCAAACGCCGATGTGTTTCGCGCTGTGGCGGCGGGGGCAACGTTTGGTTTACGGGTCATGACATTCACCTTTTTTGGCGGCAAAGCAGCATCACGAGCATGCTGGTGCCGCACCCTGCAGGTGAGATGTTGCCAATGCCGGCAAGCTTTAATCGGCGATTTCTGAATAGTCTCTTCAGCCAGGCAAAATAATCCGCAACGCGATGGGGCGCGGCGAATAAGCCTGCGCGGCGTACCGAATAGCGCAAGTTCCGATTGTTTTAGGACTTGTTTGAGGGCGAACTCGCCGTTGGCAACGACAAAATTGAATTGGCGCCGATTGTTCAGTGCACCTGAACATGGCGTGCGGCGTTCGCCTCATAGTCGAAAGCTGCGGCCGTATGCATCTCTCGGGTAGACCGCAGAAACAAGCTGCAGTCCGCGCGAAACTCCAACCGCGACATCAAACATCCGAGGGAGATGTAATATGAAAACGCTTCTCATTGCCGCTGCTTTGGCAGCGCTTACCGCGGTACCGTCGTACGCCGCGACAGCTCATCACCATCAAACCGTGCAATCTTCGCAGCGCTTGCTGGAATCTTCGCCGCGTCTGTTCATGTATGCGCCAACGCAGTCGGTTGCGCCCCCACTCACGATGGACGGGGCACGAGTGCAGGCGCTTCAGGAGTGCAGCACCGCGGCCAACAAGTGGAGCAACAGCTCGTGGCAGACGACGCAACTTGCCACCTTCGGGGCCTGTATGACCGCACATGGCCAGCAGCCGTAACAGCGCTTGGCCCGCGGGCGTCTGTTTGCGGCCTCTCGAATCGTCGGTTCATGGGAACGCCTGCCCGTGAGCCGACGATACTGCAAATGCCGAGGGTCGAAGCCAATGTAGCCGGCAAAACTGCATCGGGATATGATGAGGCAATACGGGAGATCGCCTGATACTGCGTTAGCGGGAACGCCGGAATGCGCGGAACTCAATTTGCCGAATTAAGTGCGTTTGTAGCGGTCGCGGAACACAAGAATTTCAGGAAAGCTGCCGCCCAACTCGAGATGTCGCCGTCGGGGCTGAGCCAAACCATTCATTCTTTGGAAGAGCGGCTTGGCGTTCGCCTGTTCAACCGTACCACGCGCAGCGTTGCGCTGACCGAGGCCGGCGAGCATTTGCTGGCCGATACGCAACCCGTGCTCGACGGCATCGACAAGGCGATCGAGTCGGTCAATGCGTACAGGGACAAGCCGAGCGGCATGTTGCGCTTGAGCGCCAGCCGGCTGGCGGCAACGCTGCTTATCGGTCCGGTCCTGCCGCAATTCCTGGCGAAATATCCCGATATCAAACTCGAAGTGGCCGCGGACGACACCCATAGCGACATCGTGAGCAGCCGTTTCGACGCCGGCATTCGCGTCGGCGAACGGATCGAGAAAGATATGATCGCGGTGCGCTTGCTCGACGACCAGCGCCTGACCGCAGTCGCCTCGCCGGCATATCTAGAACGTCACCCAGGTCCACTGACCCCGGAGGATCTCCATGCGCACAATTGCGTGCGACTGCGCTCGGATTGGGACGGCTCGATCCAGTCGTGGCATTTCGAGAACGCCAGCCGGCGTGTCGATGTGGCGGTTGAAGGCACACTGATCCTGAACGACTGGCACCTGGTGATGAACGCCGTGCTCGAGGGAATGGGCGTCGGCTATCTTCCTGCGTTGCTTATTTCGGCTCATCTCGCCGACGGGCGATTGGTTGAGCTTCTGGGAGATTGGTGCGGACACCCTTCGGCGCCGTTTCTCTATTATCCAAGTCGCCGCCAAATACCCGGCGCGCTCCGGGCGTTCATCGATTTCATGCGCGCTCGCTGCACTAACGGGTCGCCGGCCTTAACACCCGATGCGTAATCACAGTTGCCACACCTGCCCCGGGCGCAGCGTGCGGAATCGCTCGGGCGGGATGGCGGCGTCCCGCAAGGCATCCGCCAGCGCGGCAACCGGCGCATCGATCGCCTCATCGGTGAGCTGGAACGTGCCGTAGTGATGTGCGAGTGCGAGCGCGGCGCCGCAGTCGACCAAGGCCTGCACAGACTCGGCCGGATTCATGTGCATCTCGCGCATGAACCAGCGCGGCTCATAGGCGCCGATCGGCAGGATGACGAGCCGGAACGGGCCGTGGCGTTGGCGTGCGTCGCGGAAAAGATCGCCATCGCCGTAGCCGGAATCGGCGACGAAATAGATGCGGCCGGCGGGCGTGTCGATGATGAATGAAGCCCACAGCGCCATGTTGCGGTCGGACAGATTGCGCGCTGACCAGTGCCGTGTCGGCACCAGCGTCGCGCTGACGCCGTTTCCGAGCTCGACCCGCTGTTCCCAGTCGTATCCTTCCGCCGCGATCGCCGGATCGCGATTGCGCATGATGGTGTCGTTGCCGAGCGGGGTAATGACTCGGCAGCGATGGACGGCGGCAAGCCGCGACAGGGTGACAATATCGAGATGATCTTAGTGGCCGTGCGACACCAGCGCGGCATCGATCGGCGGCAGGTCGGCAAAGGCAATGCCCGGATCGTTGACTCGCTTCGGTCCGATGAAGCGGAACGGCGAAGCGCGCTTCGACCAGACTGGATCGAGCAGAATATTGCGGCCGGCGGTCTGAATGAGAAAGCTCGCATGGCCGACATAGCTGATGCGCCAAGTCGCCCCTTCGATGCGGGCCGGCGGACGATCGGCATAGGGCGACGGTGCCCAGGACGGCCACTTCGCCCGCGTGGCGCGGCGACTGCGATACCAGCGGAATAGAGCGCCGCGGCTGCGCGGCGGGACGCCGGCGGGATCGAAGAACCGCTCGCCGTCGAAATGATCGGAAACCGGACCCTTGTAATAGCGGGACATTTTGAGCCTAAGAGGAGGACTTGGGGCTTCGGATGCTGGGCTTCGGACTTGCCTTTGAGGAGTTACATATAGGGCGCACCTGCCCGCCCGGTTCGCCGGCATGAGCCGGCAGCGCCGCGGTTGACGGCAGCGGACGCACCCCCTATTTTCCGGCCGCTCTCGTTAAGAGACCGAATTTAAACCGCCGACCGGCCCTGTGAGACCGGAGGTCACCGCCCGACAGCGCGATGCGCCCTCGGGCGTCACATGTCATTGCCGGACTTGATCCGGCAATCCATGCAGCGGATCGGCCGCATGGATGCCCGGGTCAGGCTCGGGCATGACGAAGAAAAAGGGACGTGATGTTCGACAATCTGTCGGAGCGGCTCAACGGTATCCTCGACCGGCTGACCCGGCGCGGCGCGCTGTCGGAAGCCGATGTCGAGGCGGCGCTGCGCGAGGTGCGCCGCGCTTTGCTCGAGGCCGACGTGGCGCTGGATGTTGCCCGCGCCTTCACCGATCAGGTCAAAGTCCGCGCCGTTGGCGTCGAGGTCGTAAAATCGGTCACGCCCGGCCAGATGGTCGTGAAGATCGTGCACGACCAATTGATCGAGACCTTGGGTTCGACCGCGCAGCCGATCGATCTCAATGCGCCGGCGCCGGTTGCGATCATGATGGTGGGCCTGCAGGGCTCCGGCAAAACCACGACCACCGCCAATATCGCCAAGCGTCTCACCGAGGTTCTCAAGCGCAAGGTGCTGATGGCCTCGCTCGACACCAGGCGGCCGGCGGCGATGCAGCAGCTCGCCGTGCTCGGCCAGCAGGTCAACGTCGAGACCTTGCCGATCGTCGAAGGGCAGAGCCCGGTGCAGATCGCCGCGCGCGCCGAGCAAGCCGCCCGTCTCGGCGGCTTCGACGTTGTGCTGCTCGACACGGCGGGTCGGCTGACGCTCGACGAGGAATTGATGCGCGAAGCGGCCGACGTGCGCCGCGCCGCCAAGCCGCACGAAGTACTGCTGGTCGCCGATGCGCTGACCGGCCAGGACGCCGTCAATCTGGCGAAAGCCTTTAACGAGCGGCTCGATCTCACCGGCATCGTGCTGACCCGTATCGACGGCGACGGCCGTGGCGGCGCGGCGCTGTCGATGCGCGCGGTCACCGGCAAGCCGATCAAGCTCATCGGCACCGGCGAAAAGCTCGACGCCATCGAGGATTTTTATCCGCAGCGCATTGCCGACCGCATTCTCGGCATGGGCGACATTGTTTCGCTGGTCGAGAAGGCCGCGGCCACCATCGATGCCGAGAAGGCGGCGCGCGTCGCCGAGAAAATGCGCAAAGGCGCGTTCGATCTTTCGGATCTGCGCGAGCAACTCGCGCAAATGCAAACCATGGGCGGCATGAGCGGGCTGATGGCGATGATGCCGGGCGTCGCCAAAATGAAAAATCAGCTCGCCGAACGCAATCTCGACGAAACGGTGCTCAGGCGGCAGATGGCGATCATCGATTCGATGACGCCGGGCGAACGGCGCCATCCCGACGTGCTCAAGGCAAGCCGCAAACGCCGGATCGCCACCGGCTCCGGCACCAAGCCGGAAGACATCAACAAGCTTCTGAAAATGCACCGCACCATGTCCGACGTGATGAAGGCCATGGGCGGCGCCAAGCGCGGCCCGCTTGCCGGGCTTGCCAATATGCTGGGCTTCGGCGGCGGCACGCCGAACCCGGAACAGATGGCAAAGCTCGCGGGCAACATGCCGGGCGGAATGCCGCCGGGATTTCCGAACGCCGGCGGATTGCCGCCGAACATGCCGGGCCTGCCACCTAATTTTCCCGGAGCCCCCGGCGGCCTACCCGGTCTCGGTCCGAAATTTCCCGGCGGTCTGCCGGGATTAGGGAAGAAAAAGTGACGCTTCAAACCTGCAATCTTATGACTCTGAAAGGAAACTGAATGTCTGTCGTCATCCGCATGGCCCGCGCCGGCACCAAGAAACGGCCGGTTTATCACATTGTCGTGGCTGATAGCCGCTCACCGCGCGACGGCCGCTTCATCGAGCGGTTGGGTTACTTCAATCCGCTGTTGCCGAAGGACAAGACCGACCGGCTGAAGTGGGACGTCGAAAAAGCCAAGGCGTGGATCGCCAAGGGCGCGCAGCCGTCCGATCGCGTCATGCGCTTTCTCGACGCTGCCGGTGTGATGAAGCGCAAGCCGCGCAATAACCCGGAAAGAGCGATCCCGCGCAAGGAACGCAAGGCCAAGGAAGAAGCGGCCAAGGCCGCCGCAGCCGCCGCCCCCAAGCCGGCTGCACCGGCTGCACCGGCGAGCTAAAACGCGATGGCCGGCGGCGCGCGCATTTGCGTCGGCCAAATTGGCGCCGCCCACGGCGTGCGCGGCGAGGTTCGGCTACGCTCGTTTACCGCCGATCCCGCCGCGATCGTCAGCTACGGCCCATTGCAGGCCGAAGACGGCCATGTATTCGAAATCGAAAGCTTGCGGCCGGCGAAAGATCATTTTGTCGCGACGCTGGCCGGGATTGCCGATCGCAACGCCGCCGAGCGGCTGGCCAATACCAAGCTCTACGTGCCGCGCGATCGGCTGCCGAAGCCGAACGAACCCGACGAATATTATCACGCCGATCTGATCGGGCTTGCTGTCGTCGATCGCGCCGGGACATCGCTCGGCACCGTCGTCGCCGTGCACAATTTCGGCGCCGGCGATTTGATCGAGGTGCGCCAAGCCGAAGACAAGCCGACCCAACTTCTCCCGTTCGATGCGCTGACCGTACCCGGCGTCGATCTCGTGGCCGGGCGCTTGGTCGTCCAACTCCCGGCAGCGAGCGACTGACATGTGGTGCGCCAGCGTATTGACGATTTTCCCGGACATGTTTCCGGGGCCGTTGGGGCTCAGTCTGGCCGGCAAGGCGCTGGCTTCCGGCGGCTGGGCGCTCGACGTCGCCGATATTCGGGATTTTGCCGCCGACAAGCACCGCACGGTCGACGATACGCCGGCCGGTGGCGGCCCGGGCATGGTGATGAAGCCCGACGTGCTGGGCCGCGCCATCGATGTCACCGCGACCGACCAGCGCCCCCGCCTGTTGCTGTCGCCTCGCGGCACGCCGCTGATGCAAAGCCGCGTCGAAGCGTTAAGCCGTGGCCCCGGCGTCGTCCTCGTCTGCGGCCGCTTCGAGGGGGTAGACGAGCGCGTCATCGCCGGGCGCGACCTGGAAGAGGTGTCGCTGGGGGACTATGTGCTGTCCGGCGGCGAGCTCGCGGCGATGGCGCTGATCGACGCTTGCGTTCGGCTCATTCCCGGCGTCATGGGCGCGGCCGCCTCCAGTGCCGAAGAGAGCTTTGCCGAGAGCCTGTTGGAATATCCGCATTATACGCGGCCGCAGGTATGGGAAGGCCTAGCTATTCCGGAGGTTTTGCTGTCCGGCGACCACGGTAAGATCGCCGCCTGGCGGCGCGCCGAGGCCGAACGGCTGACGCGGCAGCGCCGGCCCGATCTTTGGGCAGCCTTTTTGCGGCACTTCCAAAAGGGCACGCAGACGGGGTGACGGAAGGGTGACAAAACCCGCAGGGTAGCGTAGAAGCACGCCGAACCCGTGGAAAACCGGCTTTTAAACGGCGCGAGGAAAAGCGCAGCCGATGGAGAATTCGCCATGAATTTGCTCAAAGAAATCGAAAACGAACAGGTGGCGAAGCTCACCGCCGGCAAGGAAATTCCCGATTTTCAGCCCGGCGATACCGTCATCGTCAACGTCAAGATCGTGGAGGGCGAGCGCGCCCGCGTGCAGGCCTATGAAGGCGTCTGCATCGGCCGCGCCGGCGCCGGCATCAACGAGAACTTCACGGTGCGGAAAATCTCCTACGGCGAAGGCGTCGAGCGGGTCTTTCCGCTTTACGCGCCGATGATCGACTCAATCGTGGTCGTGCGCAAAGGCAAGGTGCGCCGGGCCAAGCTGTATTACCTGCGCGGCCGGCGCGGCAAGTCCGCCCGCATCGTCGAGCGGCAGGACCACACCGCCGCGGAAACCGGCGCCGCGAAAAAAAGTAAGTAACCTTCATCCATCGCAATTGCGTCCCACGCTCGCGATGGAGCATCATGGCGTCGTGACCTTGTGAGTTGCGCAAATGGCCAAAGCCCGCACCCTCTACGATAAAATCTGGGAAGATCATTTGATCGAGGAGGCGCCGGACGGTGCCAGCCTCATCTATGTCGACCGCCATATCGTCCATGAAGTGACGAGCCCCCAGGCGTTTGAAGGCCTGCGGCTGACCGGCCGCAAGGTGCACGCGCCGGACAAGACGCTGCTTGTCGTCGATCACAACGTGCCGACCACCAACCGGCATCTGCCCAATCCCGACCCGGAGAGCGCGGCGCAGATCGCCTATCTCGCCGAGAACGCTAAGTTCTTCGATCTCGAATATTACGACGAGTTCGACAAACGCCAGGGCATCGTCCACATCATCGGCCCGGAGCAGGGTTTCACGCTACCCGGCGTGACGCTGGTGTGCGGCGACAGCCATACTGCAACCAACGGCGCTTTCGGTGCGCTCGCCTACGGCATCGGCACCTCCGAAGTCGAGCATGTGCTGGCAACGCAGACGCTGATCCAGAAAAAATCGATGAACATGCGCGCGGTGGTCGACGGCAAATTGCCGCCGGGCGTAACCGCGAAGGACATCATCCTCGCCATCATCGGCGAGATCGGCACCGCGGGCGGCACCGGCTATGCGATGGAATATGCCGGCGAAGCGATCCGATCGCTGTCGATGGAAGGCCGCATGACCGTTTGCAACATGTCGGTGGAAGCCGGCGCCAAAGCCGGCTTCATCGCACCGGACGAAAAGACCTACGCTTATTTGAAGGGCCGCCCCAAGGCGCCGCAAGGCAAGGATTGGGACGCAGCGGTGGCCTATTGGGACACGCTGCACTCCGAGGAGGGCGCGCATTTCGACCGCGAGATCAAGCTCGATGCCGCAAAGCTGCCGCCGCTCGTGACCTGGGGGACGAGCCCCGAGCAGGTGATTTCGGTGAACGGCCGCGTGCCAAGCGCCGCCGCCGTGACCGACGACCGCAAGCGCGAGTCCATCGAGCGCGCGCTCCGCTATATGGGCCTGCAAGGCGGCGAAAAGATCACCGACATCGCCATCGATCGCGTTTTTATCGGCTCGTGCACCAATGCCCGCATCGAGGATTTGCGCGAGGTGGCGCGGATCGTCGACGGCAAGACGATCAATGCCAAGGTCAACGGCATGATCGTGCCGGGCTCCGGCCTAGTCAAAGAGCAGGCCGAATCCGAAGGCCTCGACAAGATTTTCGTCAAAGCCGGCTTCGAATGGCGCGAGCCGGGATGCTCGATGTGCCTGGCGATGAACCCCGACAAGCTCGCGCCCGGCGAGCGTTGCGCCTCGACCTCGAACCGCAATTTCGAGGGCCGTCAGGGCTACAAGGGCCGGACCCATCTGGTGTCGCCGGTCATGGCGGCGGCGGCCGGCATCGCCGGCCATTTCGTCGACATTAGAGAGTGGCGTTAGGGCGTCATTCCGGGGCCGCGCGTCAGCGAGGAGCCCGGAATCCATAGCCACCGCCGGCTTAGGATGGGCGCCTGCGATTTAGACCTCTTGGTTTTGTGAATATGGATTCCGGGCTCGCGCCTTCAGCGCGCCCCGGAATGACAGCTAGCCTCTCACCCACCAGCAGCGCATTTCCGGGAACAGCACCGTGCCGCTCGGCCGGTGCTGCAGCTCGTACCAGTCGGTGCAGCGGCGATAGAGCAAGCGTCCGGGATGGATGGTGATGCGGCCGCGGACATGACGCGGCGGCGGTGAGGCGAACCCCGGCCGCGCCAGCGGCGAGGTGTCGTTCTGCGCAAACGCCTGCGCTGCCCAAAGGAGAAGCGGCAGAGCGGCGAGTGCGCAGACGGCAGGCGATGATTTAACCGGCATCGTTAAATGGCATCCCAGTGTGTTCCGCTCATTCCCGCGCAAGCGGGAATCCAGCTTTCACTGCGCTGGGTCTCCGCTTTCGCGGGGACGAGCGGAATTATGGAAAGGACGCTAAACTGCAATTATGGCCGATGTAAAATCCGATCCGCTGGCGTGGGGTCTGGCCAAGGCGCCCTCGCTCGCCGCGCTGGAAATGCTGGCCGGCGAGGTGTTTCGCCATTTGCCGAAGAAATTCCGCGATCTGTGCGCCGACGTCGTCATCCAAGTCGACGATTTTCCAAGCCGCGAGGTGCTCCGCCATATGCGCGCGCACAGCGAGTTCGACCTGCTTGGGCTGTTTCACGGCATCGGCCTGCCGTTGCGCCCGGAGAGTTTCACTGGCCAGATGCCGAACATGATCTGGCTTTATCGCCGGCCGATCCTCGATTACTGGGCCGAGCACGACGAGACGCTCGGCGACATCGTGCGGCATGTGCTGGTTCACGAGATCGGCCACCATTTCGGCCTATCGGACGACGCCATGCATGCCATCGAACAGGCGGCGAGATAGGCTAAAGCATGATCCGAAAAAGTGGAAACCGGTTTTCCGAAAAGATCATGCTTCACCAAAATGTCAGAGCGCCAATCGATTCCATTTGAAACGATGGCGCTTTAAGGAGAGAACCCATGAAGATCGACGGCACATGCCATTGCGGCTTTATCGCCATCGAGGGCGAGGCCGATCCGGACAAGGTCAACATCTGTCATTGCACCGATTGCCAGACTTCGACCGGCACCGCGTTTCGCATCTCGGTTCCGGTGCCGGGCACGGCGTTCAAGATGACCGGCCAGCCGACGACCTATCTGAAGACCACCGCCGACAGCGGCAAGCTGCGGCTGCAGGCGTTTTGTCCGCGCTGCGGCACGCCGATCTATTCGACCACGCCGGGCGACGGCGTGCAGCCGTCCTATACGGTGCGGGTCGGCTTGCTGCGCCAGCGCGACCAACTGCCGCCGAAACGGCAGACCTGGTGGCGCTCGCATCGGCCCTGGGTGACCGAACTCGGCAGCGTGCCGACTGTGGAAAAGCAGAGCTGATATCGGTTCCTGGGCGCGGGCTTGACCGGCGGGCGCCGAGACCCCATTAACTCGCCCAGATAGAAGCATCCGCGCTAAGGCAGGATCGACCATGGAAAAATTCACGGTTCTGGAAGGCGTCGCCGCGCCTATGAAGATGATCAATGTCGACACCGACATGATCATCCCCAAGCAGTATTTGAAGACCATCAAGCGCACCGGCCTTGGCAAGGGCCTGTTCTCCGAGAAGCGCTTCAATGAGGACGGCAGTGAAAATCCGGATTTCGTGCTCAACAAGCCGGCCTATCGCAGGGCCAAGATTCTCGTCGCCGGCGACAATTTCGGCTGCGGCTCCTCGCGCGAGCACGCGCCGTGGGCGTTGCTCGATTTCGGCATCACCTGCGTGATCTCGACTTCGTTCGGCGATATTTTCTACAACAATTGTTTCAAGAACGGCGTGCTGCCGGTCCAGGTGTCGCCGGAAGACCTCGAGAAGCTGTTCGACGACGCCGACCGCGGCGCCAATGCGACGCTGACGGTCGACCTGGAAAAACAGGAAATCCGCGGGCCGGACGGCGGCGTGGTGAAATTTGAAATTGATCCGCATCGCAAACACTCTCTGCTCAACGGTCTCGATGAGATCGGCGTGACCATGCAGAAGCAGACCGAGATCGAAAGTTTCGAGGCCAAGGCCAAGCAGTCGCGGCCCTGGGTATGACGAATCGTCATTGCCGGACCTGATCCGGCAATCCATCTTCATTCACGTCAGCATGGATCGCCGGCTCAAGCTCGGTGATGACGCCCGGGAACCGATGACCTCCGCAATATCCGTTTCGCATCTCAACAAGACCTACGCGTCGGGCTTCCAGGCGCTCAAGGACATCAATCTCGACATCCGCCACGGCGAGATTTTTGCACTGCTCGGGCCGAATGGCGCCGGCAAGACCACGCTGATCGGCATCATTTGCGGTATCGTCAAGCCGTCGAGCGGCACCGTCACGGTCGACGGTCATGATATCATTGCGGATTACCGCGCCGCGCGGTCGCGCATTGGGCTCGTCCCGCAAGAACTCACCACCGACGCCTTCGAGACGCCGCCCGCGACCATGCGGTTCTCGCGTGGGCTGTTCGGCAAGCCGTCCAATCCCGGCCATGTCGAGAAGGTGCTCAAGCAGCTCTCGTTGTGGGACAAACGCGACGCCAAGATCAGGATGCTGTCGGGCGGCATGAAGCGCCGGCTGATGATCGCCAAGGCGTTGGCGCACGAGCCGCAAATCCTGTTCCTCGACGAGCCGACCGCCGGCGTCGATGTCGAATTGCGGAAAGATATGTGGCAAATCGTTCGGGACCTGCGCGCTTCCGGCGTCACTATCATCCTCACCACGCATTATATCGAGGAAGCCGAGGACATGGCCGACCGGGTCGGCGTCATCAACAAAGGCGAGATCATCCTGGTCGAGGATAAAGCCGAGCTGATGCGCAAGCTCGGCCGGAAGCAGTTGACGCTGCAATTACGCGAGCGCATCGACGCGATCCCGGCGGCACTCTCGGCATACAACCTGAGTCTTTCCGCCAGCGGCACGGAACTGATTTTCAACTACGACACCCGAAGCGAGCGCACCGGCATCACCGATCTGCTCGACGCGGTCCGCCACGCCGGCATCAAGTTCAAGGATCTGCAGACGACGCAAACCTCGCTGGAAGACATATTCGTCGGCCTGGTGAGCAAGAATTCCGGAGCCGCGTCATGAACCTGTACGCCGTGCGCGCGATCTATCTCTACGAAATGTCGCGGACCGCGCGGACACTGTTTCAGAGCGTGGTTTCGCCGGTGATTTCGACGTCGCTGTATTTCATCGTATTCGGCGCCGCCATCGGCTCGCGCATCACTCAGATCGACGGCGTCAGCTATGTCTCCTTCATCGTCCCCGGCCTGATCATGCTGATGCTGTTGACGCAGAGCGTAACCAACGCCGCATTCGGTATCTATTTTCCGCGCTTCGTCGGCACCATCTACGAGATTCTTTCGGCGCCGGTCTCGGCGTTCGAGATCGTGGTCGGTTATGTCGGCGCGGCGGCGACCAAATCAATCGTTCTTGGCCTGATCATCCTGGCGACGTCATGGCTGTTCGTGCCGATCCGGATCGCCCATCCGTTCTGGATGCTCGGCTTTTTGTGTTTGACGGCATTCAGCTTCAGCCTGTTCGGCTTCATCCTCGGCATCTGGGCCGAAGGGTTCGAGAAATTGCAGATCGTACCGCTCTTGATCATCACGCCGCTGACGTTCCTCGGCGGCACGTTCTATTCGACCCGCGTGCTGCCGCCGTTCTGGCGCAACGTCACGCTGTTCAATCCGCTGGTTTATCTGATCTCCGGCTTCCGCTGGAGCTTCTTCGATATTGCCGACGTCAATGTCGCGGTCAGCGTGGCAATGTCGCTGTTCTTCCTCGCCATCTGCCTTGTGATCGTCTGGTGGTTCTTCAAGACCGGCTATCGGCTGAAGAATTGATAACGAATCCGAGACTGGATTCCCGCCTTCGCGGGAATGAGCGGGACGGTCGGCGCGGTCGGATCAGGCCCGACGCTTACGGTGTCGGCGGCGTCCCCATGAAGTCGCGCTTGCCGACTTCGACGCCACACAGCCGCACGATGTCGTAGGCGGTGGTGGTGTGAAACCAGAAATTCGGCAGGCTGTTGCCGAGCAACAGGCTCTGCCCGGTGAACTGGCGCGTCTGGCCGCTCGGGAACGTGATGCTGATATCCTTGTTTTCGGTGCCGTCGATCTCCTCCGGCTTGATGCTCTTCAGATAATCGACGGTCTTGGCGACGCGGTCCTTGAGCTGGGCGATGGTCGTCTCGTCATTGGCAAACTTCAACAGCTCCTTGCCGGACAGACGTCCGGCCGCATTGGCGGCGTGATCGGTCGCCGCGCGCACCTGCCGTGTCAGCGTGAACATGTCCGGCGACAGCCGCATGTTCAACAGATCGGCCTCGTTGACCTTGCGGGCGCTTGCCCAGGCGGCGGCCTTGTCGAGCACGGCGGCAAGGCCGTTGAGATGCTGAATGAAAACGGGAATGGAAACTGTGTACATGGAAACGGGCATTGCTGACTCGCTGGTGAGAGTGGCGGAAACTCGCGCGCGATTTTAGATGGAAAGCGGCGCGCCGCAAAGGCGGCAGTTAGGAAGACGCCACCGTCTCCTCGGCCGGCTGCGCCGATTTTTGTTTCTCGATCGCGTCCGCAATCGCCACCGTCTGCTTGGCCATCTCTGCGTGCAGCCGTTCGACCATGCGGCCGTCGATCTGGATGACGCCCTTGTTCTCGTTACCCGGCTCCTCGAATGCAGCGATCATCTTGCGCGCCATCGCCACTTCTTCCAGGCTCGGCGAGAACGCCTCATTGCACGGCTCGATCTGCCGGGGATGGATCAGCGTCTTGCCGTCAAAGCCGAGATCGCGCGCCTGCTTGCACTCAGCGGTAAAGCCGTCGGCGTCGCCGAGATCGTTGTAGACGCCGTCGAGGATCGACAGCCCGTAGGCGCGTGCCGCCGCGATCGAGGTCATCAGCCACGGCAGCATCGGCGCCCGGCCGGGGACGAGCCTGGCGCGCGTGTCCTTGGCGAGATCGTTGGTGCCCATAACGAAGCCGGCGAGCCTGGTCTCGGAATCGAGCGCGGCATGGGCGATTTCGCCGACATTAAGCATGGCAAGCGGCGTTTCCATCATCGCCCAGACGCGTACGCTCGGATGAGTGCCCATATCGACGAGCCGCGCCGCCAAGTCCTGCAATTGCTTCGGCGACGAGACTTTCGGCACCAGGATGGCGTCCGGCTCGGCCGTGGCCGCCGCGTCGATGTCGTCGACCCACCAACGCGTATCGAGACCGTTGATGCGCACCAGCACCTCGCGATCGCCAAAGCCGGTTTTGAGCGCCTTGACGATGTTCTCGCGCGCGGTCGCCTTCGCCTCCGGCGCCACTGCATCCTCGAGATCGAGAATGAGGCCGTCGGCCGGCAATTCCCGCGCCTTCTCCAGCGCGCGGGCGTTCGATCCGGGCATATACAACACGCTACGGCGCGGTCGGACGGTCATCGCTTAAGGTCCCCAATTCCCCGGGCGGCGCTCAAGCTAACGGCTTTGCACGGTTTATGCCAACCGCGAGGCGCAGCTTAAGCTTGCGTCCGGTCGGGGGAATTCTCACGCTCGAGCCGAGGAGAGGCTCCGATCCGGCGGCGTGCCGCATTGCGGCGGCCGCAGTGCCGGTCGTCAAGCCGCCTTTTGCTTGGCGGTGATCAGCTTGCGGTTGATCAGACATTCCGCAATCTGAATGGCATTGAGCGCCGCGCCCTTGCGGAGATTGTCCGACACCACCCACATCGACAGGCCGTTTTCGACGGTGGCATCCTCGCGGATGCGGCTGATATAGGTGGCGTCCTCGCCGGTCGCCTCGTAAGGCGTGACATAGCCTCCCGGCTCGTGCGAATCGATGACCAGACAGCCCGGCGCGTTGCGCAGGATATTGCGCGCCTCGTCGGGCGTGATCGGGTTCTCGAACTCGATATTGACCACTTCTGAATGGCTGACGAAGACGGGTACCCGCACGCAGGTCGCGGTGAGCTTGATCTTCGGGTCGAGAATCTTCTTGGTCTCGACCACCATCTTCCACTCTTCGCGGGTGTAGCCGTCTTCCATGAAGGCATCGATCTGCGGAATGAGATTGAAGGCGATGCGCTTGGGAAACGCCTTGGCTTCGATCTCGCCGAGGGTGAACACCGCCTTGCTTTGCGAAAACAGCTCGTCCATCGCGTCCTTGCCGGCGCCCGACACCGACTGATAGGTGGCGACCACGACCCGCGTGATCTTGGCCTTGTCGTGTAAGGGCTTGAGGGCGACGACGAGTTGCGCCGTCGAGCAATTCGGATTGGCGATAATGCCGCGCTTGCGGAAACCGGTCACCGCGTCGGCGTTGACCTCCGGCACGATCAGCGGAACGTCGCTGTCGTAGCGCCAGGCCGACGAGTTATCGATCACCACCGCGCCGGCCGCGGCGATCTTCGGCGACCACTCCTTGGAGACGGCGGAGCCCGCCGACATCAGACAAATATCGACGCCGGAAAAGTCGTAATGCTGAAGCGCCTTGACCTTGAGCGTGCGGTCGCCGAACGACACCTCGGTGCCCTGGCTGCGCCGCGACGCAAGCGCGACGACCTCGTCCGCCGGGAACGACCGCTCGTCGAGGATATTGAGCATTTCCCGGCCGACATTGCCGGTCGCGCCGACGACGGCGACATTATAACCCATCGTTAACTCTCCACCGAAAATTTGCCCGCGGGCCCGTGGCACGGGAACCGGAGCGGAAGCGCTTCTAGGCGAGAACTACCGCAAATACAACGTTTGATCGGAGCGGCCGTGCCTCAGGTCCCGCATCAGGTCCCGTACAGCATCCCGGGCGATTTTCGCGCCACTTTCGTGCGCCTCCTCGCCTATATGGGCGGCTTGGCGATCCTCGCCATCGCCGCGGCGAGCTTTTTTCGCAGCCCCGCGGTGGTGGCGGCGATCCAGCCTGCGGCCCGGCCGCAATGGATCAATGTCGAGCGCCCGCACCCTGCATTCGACATGCAGATGCCGGAACTGCCGGCTGCCGGCTTCAATTACACGATCCTGCGCCGAAGTAGCGACGGAGCACGTAAGGATGTGCTGAGCTGGGGCGAGCCCGGCATCGCCGGTCCCTATGTCATGGTCGAAATCTACCGGCCGGGCGGCGCCGGCGAGCATTTCCTCGACGCGCCGAGCGAAATCGCCGCGCGCATCGTCGATTTCACCGTCACCGACGACGTCAAGCCGGCGGGCGAGATCGACAGCAAATTTGGCCCGGTAGCGCTGGTCGACTTCGCCATCGCAATGCCCGGCGCGCGCAATGGACCGCGCCGCTGTCTCGGATTTGCGCGGCCGTTCGACGATCCGTCTTTGCAGATCTCCGGCTGGTATTGCAGCGCCGGCGCGCAACCGGTCGATCACGCCATACTCGCCTGCGCGCTCGACCGGCTGACAGTCCTATCCGCCGGCGGCGACCCCAAAGTCGCCGGCCTGTTCGCGCATGCCGAGCTCAAGCGCACATTCTGCGGCGAACGTAACCCGATCCTGGCGGCGACACCGGAACGCAATGTGGCGGTCCCTATTCCCCGCCGGGTACGACTCACGCATAGCCTGAGGGAGCGCGCCGACGCGCGCTGATCAAGCCCCCGTAGTTTTTCGTCAAAAACCGGCCATGGCCCTGGCGGGACGTCATAATTGGCGCCCCGCTACCATAGCCGGATCATGCCCGGAACCCCCCGACCCGGCTGGGGTTTACCGCCATGCTGTTGCCGGCGGTCAAAGCGCGCTACATTGGAACCGAACCAAGCGAGGAGCCGATGCACCCACTCCGTCCATTTGCCGTCATTGCGGCCGCGACTGCGCTCCTGTCAGCGGCGACGGCGACGGGTCATGCGGCCACCAGGAAGACGGTCCCGCAGCAACCGGTGGTCGAACGCTCCGCCGCGGGCACCGTGATACAGCCGACCACCACCATCATTCCCGACGGCAACGGTCACCGCACCATCATCATCATTCCGCGGCGCCGTTCTTACCTCGACACCGGAACCGAGGTGTCGGTTGGCGACCGCGACTTCCGGGATTACATGCTACCGCCCGGCGGCGATCCCGGCCGGCCGAACTGGTACATGGGTCCGGACGTGCAAGGCAAAGGCGGCTACCCGCTAGCGGAGCCGTTCTACATTCCGGGGATCAACCCGAACACGCCGTTCTAGTCTCGGCTGAATATTAAAGCGCTCGGAAGCATGCCGAATGGAGCAGCATGAATCTTTTGACTTGGTGGCGGTACAAGTGGCGGCGCCGCTTCTACAAGCCGTTCAATAGGCTCATTCATCGCGGTCACTACTTTGTTTGCCGCTATTTCGGCGCCGATTTTCTGGTCAACTCCGAGAATGTCGGCGGTCTCGAAATCTCTGCCCATATCGGCGAGCACCGCGAACTGGAGAACTTCATTCGCGTCTGCCGTGCGATCCGGCCGGATGTCTTCATCGACATCGGCGCCAATCTCGGCCTTTACACCTGCGTCGTGATGAAGAACGGTCTCGCGCCGCGCGCGATCCTGTTCGAACCCGACCGCCGCAACCGCATCCACCTGCGCGCCAATCTCCTCATCAACGATCTGCTTGACGCCGATATCGAGATCAATGAAGTCGCGCTCGGCGCGGCGCCCGGACATTTTCGGCTGATACCGGGCCCGGAGCGCGACATCGGCCTGTCCCAGATCGTCGAGAACGCGGCCGGCGGCGACGGCTATGACGTGGAGATCGCACGGCTCGACGACCGGGTTGCGCTCTCCGGATTAACGCTCGCCATCAAGATCGACATCGAGCGCTATGAACGCAAGGCGCTCGCCGGCATGGCACGTACGCTGCGCGATAATCGCGGGTTCGTGCAGGTCGAGGTCCTGGAAGCGCGCGCCGAGACCGTCGCCATGCTCACGGACTTGGGCTACGCGTTGGTATACGAGATTCCGCCGAACCTCGTATTTCAAAAAAGTTAGAGTCCAATGAAGCGAACAATCCCCGAGCCCCCGGCGATCTCGCGCCGCACGCGGCCACCGACTCATTGGAAACTCGCAGTGTCCGTCCGCAAGCGCTGGCACCGGCTGCGCCGCCTATGGCGCGCGGATCGCGAAATCGAGGAAGTTCATTATTTCGGCGCCACGTTTCGCATCTCGCCGAATGACCTTATCGGCCGTGAAATGGTCTTGAAGCGTTTCGAATGGCTGCAGATAACGGCGATGCTGAAGGCGTGCGACGAGCTCAATCCGGCGGCATTCATCGACGTTGGGGCAAATTTCGGTCTCTACACCTGCATCATTGGCCGGCAACAGCCGGCGACCCAGTTGATCGCCTTCGAACCCAATCGCTCGGTACTTGGATGGCTAAGCGAGCACATTGCGCTCAATGGGGTGAAAAACGCTACCATATATGAAAGCGGCGCGGGTGCTTCCCGTCAAAAGGCTTCGCTGCTGCCGGGCAAGCCGGGGTTTAGTGCGTTATCCGCGGTCGTGCCGTCGCATCAAGACGCGTTTGAGATCGACGTTGTTCCGCTGGACGAGATGGTTTCTTTCACCGGCAAGCCGCTGGTCATAAAGATCGATGTCGAAGGCTACGAGCTTGCGGTCCTGGAAGGCGCAAAATCCCTGCTGACGCGAAATTATGGCTATGCGCAAATCGAGTCCTTCGAAAAGCATCGCGCCGACGCGGTTATCGACTTCATGGCACGACATGGATGGCAACAGACCGATCACATCGTCGACGATCTGGTGTTTCGGCGAGCTGCCGTTTGAGCCGGCGCTAGCGGAGGAAATTTGGCGATAGTTTCCTCCGGTGAAGGAATGCTGGACGCGGCTACCCGGTGAGATTTTCGAGTTCGCCGATCACCGCTTCGCCCATTTCCGCGGTCGAGACGATTTTGCAGCCCTCCGACTTGATGTCGGCGGTGCGCAGGCCCTTGGCGAGAACCGCCGCGATCGCCGCATCGAGCCGGTCGGCTTGCGTGGCCATGGCGAACGAATAGCGCAGCGCCATGCCGAACGAGGCCAGCATGGCAATCGGATTAGCCATGCCCTTGCCGGCGATATCCGGCGCCGAGCCGTGCACCGGTTCGTACATCGCCTTGCGCCGCTTGGTCTTGGCGTCCGCTTCGCCGAGCGAGGCCGACGGCAGCATGCCGAGCGAGCCGGTCAGCATCGCCGCAATGTCGGACAGCATATCGCCGAACAGATTGTCGGTGACGATGACGTCGAACTGCTTCGGCCAGCGCACCAGTTGCATGCCGCCGGAATCGGCCAGCATATGCTCGAGCTGCACGTCCTTGTACTCGCGCGCATGTACGGCTTCGACCACGTCGTGCCACAAAATGCCGGTCTTCATCACATTGCGCTTTTCCATCGAGGTGACCTTGTTGTGGCGCTGCCGCGCCAAATCGAAAGCCACCCGCGCAATGCGCTCGACTTCGTAGGTATCGTAGACCTGGGTATCGATCGCCCGCTTCTGGCCGTTACCGAGATCGGTGATGGTCTTCGGCTCGCCGAAATAGACGCCGCCGGTGAGCTCGCGCACGATGACGATGTCGAGGCCATCGACCGCCTCGCGCTTGAGGCTCGACGCATCGGCCAGCGCCGGATAGACGATGGCCGGCCGGATATTGCCGAACAGTCCGAGCTCCTTGCGCAACCGCAACAGCCCCGCTTCCGGCCGCGCCTCGAACGGCACCTTGTCCCATTTCGGCCCGCCGACCGCGCCAAAAATCACGGCGTCGGCGGCGTGTGCCTTGGCCATGGTCGCATCGGTGATGGCGACCTGATGCGCGTCGTAGCAGGCGCCGCCGACCAGGCCTTCCTCGGTGCGGAAATCGGCGATGCCCTTCTTGGCATAATAGCCGAGCAGCCGCTTGACCTCGGCCATGACCTCGGGACCGATGCCGTCGCCGGCGAGCAGAAGAAGATTGAAACTGGGCATTGGCGGGCGCCTCGTGAAATGAGGCGCCGATTGCTAAAGCGCGCTCGCGCGATTGGCAAGCCGCGCCGCCTATTGCCCGGAGAACCAGTTATAGCCCTGGTTTTCCCAATAGCCGCCGGCGTCGTTGTTCTGCACCCACATGGCGGTGACGTATTTGGGATTCTTGAAGCCGAGCTTGGTGGGAATGCGGATCTTGACGGGAAAGCCGTAGGCGACCGGCAAAGTCTGATGATCGAATTTGAGCGTCAATTGCGTCTGCGGATGCAGCGCGGTGGGCATGTCGATGGTGTTGGAATAGCCCTCGGCGCACTGGAACCAGACGTATTTGGCCGTGGTGTCGGCGCCGATCAGCTTTAGGAAATGCGAGAGCTTGACGCCCTGCCAGGAACCGATCGCGCTCCAGCCTTCGACGCAGACGTGACGGGTGATCTGCGAGACTTCCGGCAGCGTGTTCAACTCGGCAAGCGTCCACGGCTTTTTGTTGTCGACCAGCCCGCCGATTTCGAGCTTCCAGGTGTCGCCATCGACTTGCGGCGCTTCGTCCTCGTCGTAATAGGCGTTGAACGGAAACGGCCGGGTGATGGCGCTTTCCGGGTATTCCGGTGCCAGCGTGGTTTCGCTGAACAGCCGTGCCTGCACCCAATCGTTGAAATTGGAGATGACCCGCAGCGCGCTCTCCGAGGTCGGCCCGTCGATGATGTCGCAGCCGGTCAGCGCCGCCAGCGCGCCGAGGCTCGTGGCGCCACGCAGGAACAGCCGCCGCGAGGATTGCGGCATCAATTTCGCCGCATCCTTGATCAGGAGCTTCGGATCGACGCCAGGCACCGGCTTGCGCGCTCGCGACATCGCTTTCTCCGTTTCAGCGGCCGACGATCATGGCCCGCAGGCTCTTCGGCACGATGAGCGCCAATGCAACATGTATGGTCAAAAAGCCGACGATCGTGGCCATCGCGAAAAAGTGCACGTACCGTGCGGTGTCGTAACCGCCGAAAAAGGCGGTCAGATATTTGAGTTGCACCGGCTTCCAGATCGACAGCCCGGACAGCACGATAACGATGCCGGCAAGGATCACGCCGAGATACAGCAAGCGCTGGACGGCGTTGTAGACGGCAAGGTCATGGTGGGAAAGCTTGCCGCGCAACGCCGCGGTGAGATCGCTGACGACGTCGCGCGGGCGGATCGGCAACAGCTTGCGCCGGAAGCGGCCGGTCGCAATGCCGAGCACGACATAGACGATGCCGTTGATCATGAGGAGCCACATCGCGGCGAAGTGCCACAACAGCGCGCCGGCGAGCCATTCCCCCAGCGCAATCTCGCTCGGGAAATGGATGAAGGAAAACAGCGGCGAGGCGTCGTAAATCTCCCAGCCCGATCCGATCATCATGAACATGGCCAGCACATTGAGCCAATGCGTTACGCGCACCCACGCGGGATGAATGAGCGGATCCGTCGCGGCTTGGGGCACAGCTTGGGGCACAATGGGCGAATGGCTGGTGGCTTCGATCGTCATGGCGCTCGCTCTTCGCCGCTGCTTTTAGCAAATCACCAGCGCACATGCGCCTCACAATCCTGTCAGTTAGCACGCCGCAAGCGTTAACCTCTCACCGCCGGGCGGAGGGCGTGAGTTGCCCAGCGGGGCGTTTCGGCAGGGTTTCAGCCGCATTGTCACGGCTGCGTGAACTGCGCTATGTACCGCGCCCGAATGCCGGGGTTTGAGCTTTCAGTTCGCTTTAAGGGTGTTGCAATGTCCAAAACCAGTCCTGGCAATTTCTTTGAGGATTTCCGCGTCGGCCATATTATTCGCCACGCGACGCCGCGCACGCTGACCGTCGGCGACGCCGCGCTCTATACCGGCCTGTTCGGCGGCCGCTTTGCCGTGCAGTCATCGGATGCCTTTGCCAAGGCCGTCGGCTACCCGCGCTCGCCGATCGACGATCTTCTGGTGTTTCACATGGTGTTCGGCAAGTCGGTGCCCGACGTCTCGCTCAACGCCGTCGCCAATCTCGGTTACGCCAATTGCTGTGTCCGCGCCCCGGTCTATCCCGGCGATACGCTGTCGGCGCAATCGGAGGTCATCGGGCTGAAGGAGAATTCCAGCCGCAAGACCGGCATCGTCTATGTCCGCACCACCGGTTACAACCAGGAGCAAAAGCCGGTGCTGGAATATGTGCGCTGGGTGATGGTGCGCAAACGCGATGAAGCAGCGCCAGCTCCGGGCGATCATGTGCCGCGGCTGCCGACCGCGCTCGATCCGAAGGTGTTGGGTGAAGCCTGTCCCGCGCTCAGCGTGCCCGCCTATGACCTGGAGCTCGCCGGCAGTCCCTACAAATTCGAGGATTACACGGTCGGCGAAAAAATCGACCATGTCGACGGCATCACCGTCGAGGAAGCCGAGCATATGACGGCGACCCGGCTCTATCAAAACACCGCGCGGATTCATTTCGATCTGTTCGCCGCCAAGCAGGGCCGCTTCGGCCGCCGCCTGATTTACGGCGGCCACGTCATTTCGCTGGCGCGGGCGCTGTCGTTTAACGGTCTCGCCAACGCCTTCCACGTCGCCGCCATCAACGGCGGCCGGCATGTTGCGCCGCTGTTCGCCGGCGGCACCGTCTATGCCTGGTCGGAGGTGCTAGCGAAGGCCGAACTACCCGGCCGCGCCGATCTGGGGGCGTTGCGGCTGCGCACCGTCGCGACCTGCGACAAGAGTTGCGGCGACTTCCCCTACAAGAGCGGCGACGACTACGATCCCGCGGTGCTGCTCGATCTTGATTATTGGGTGCTGATGGTGCGGTGACAAGGGTCAGCAATGCCGAACGTCGGCATTCGCCGCGCTTGACGAATTGTAGTTTTAAGACTACAATGATCGATGTTACAACTGAAGCAAACAGAGACCTTCCGCAAATGGCGAATGCGGCTGCGTGACGAGCGTGCCCGCGCCCTGATTGCCTCCCGGCTGGATCGTCTCGCTTACGGGCAAGCAGGCGACGCAATGCCAATCGGGAGCGGCATCAGCGAACTGCGAATCCATTTTGGCCCGGGCTATCGGATTTATTTTCAGCGGCGAGGCGAGACTGTAATTGTCCTCCTTTGCGGCGGCGACAAAAGCAGCCAAGCCCGAGATATTACGGTGGCGAAGCGGCTTGCGAAGGAATGGAGCAAATAAATGGCTGGAAAGTTGACAGGCTACGATCCCGCTGAAGACCTCACCTCGGACACGGCAATCGCGGCCTTCATGGCGGAAGCCTTTGCAACCGAAGACGCCGGATACATCGCCCATGCGCTCGGCGTAGTGGCCCGTGCCAAAGGCATGAGCCAGATCGCCCAAGAGACCGGCCTGTCACGCGAGCAACTCTATCGTTCGTTCAGCGAAAACGGCAATCCGACGCTAAAAACGACGATTGCAGTGATGAAAGCGCTCGGCGTCGAGCTGACGGCCAAGGTGCCCGCTTAGCTGGGGCGGATGAATTGACTCGTGACTTCGCGCGCGTTATCGCCAAGCAATAATGGCAATTTAGGCGCCCGCCCGCAAATGCTCCACAAGCTGGCGCGCGTAGGCCGGCAGCTCCTCGCGGTTTTTTACGCAGATCGTCAGGTCGCGCACCGCCCACGTATCCGACAGCGTCACCGCCTTGATCGCCATCGTCTTCGCCACCCGCCGCGCCGTGGTTTCCGGCACGATGCCGATGCCGACCTTGCATTCGACCAGGCGGCACACCGCATCGAACGAGCGCAACTGCACGCGTAGCCGCAGCGGCCGGCCGACGCGCAAGGCCTTGGCAGCGAGAAACCGCTGGATCGCACTGGCGCGATCGAGGCCGACGAATTCCTGGTCGAGGACATCCTCGAAGGCGATCCGGGCGCGCTTGCCGAGCGGGTGATCTTGCGCGACCACCAGCACGAAGCGGTCGCTGCGGAACGGATAGGTTTCGAGCCCGCCGGCATCGACCGTGCCGGCAACGACGCCGAGATCGGCGACGCCCTCGGCAATCAGCCCGACGATCTCGTCGCTCAAGCGCTCCTCGAGATCGACGCTGATGGTCGGATGCGCGGCGAGAAACGACGACAGCGCCTCGGGCAGGAATTCGGTCAAGGCGTTGGTGTTCGACAGCACCCGGATTTGACCGGCGAGCCCGCCGCCATACGCGCCGAGATCCTCGTGCAAGCGTTCGGCCTGGCGCAGCATGACACGCGCATGCTGCAGCAGCGTGCGGCCGGCTTGGGTCGGCGTCACACCCTGCCGCGTGCGCGTCAACAGCGGCGCGCCGAGCACGTCCTCCATATTGCGGATGCGGGTCGAGGCCGCTGCAAGCGCTAGATGTGCGCGCTCGGCGCCATGGGTGATGCTGCCGGCCTCAACGACGTGGCGAAACAGCGAAAGATCGGTGAGATCAAAACGCATGCGAAGTAAGCAGCCTTCGTAATCCGCGAAGTCAGGCTTAATATATTGCCCATTGTACCTCGATTTCTCAAGACTATTCTTTCGCCAGGTACGAAACCATACTGATCCAAACCGCGCGCGATTGCTGCGCTACCGCATTGCAGCAAGCGCGCGGATTGGTTAGGAACGATGCGCACGCTCGCGTGACACCGCCCGAACGAATTCGGAAACTGCCAATGGCCGATACCCGCTCGCTCGAAGCCCGCCGTTCCGAGCGCCCGCTCTCGCCACACCTGCAAATCTACCGGCCGATGCTGACGATGATGATGTCGATCGTGCATCGCATCACCGGCTTTGCCAATTACTTCGGCACGCTCCTGTTGGCGTGGTGGCTGATCGCCGCCGCAAGCCCGAACGGCTATGCCCGGTTCGAATGGTTCGTCGGATCGTGGATCGGCCGGCTGGTTCTGTTCGGCTACACCTGGTCGGTGATCCATCACATGCTTGGCGGCATTCGCCATCTGATCTGGGATACCGGCCGCGGCTTCGGGCCGAACGAACGCGAATGGCTGGTCGCCGCCAATCTGATCGGCTCGATCGCGATCACGATCATTCTGTGGATTTTCGTCTTGCTGATGATGGGAGGCTCGCAATGAGCGCGCCGCAGCACATCCGCACGCCGCTCGCCCGCGTGCTCGGCCGTGGCGCGGCGAAATCGGGCACCGAGCATTTCTGGCGGCAGCGGCTGACCGCGGTCGCCAATATCCCGCTGACCATTGCCGCCATCATTATTCTGATCACGCTGTTGGGCCGCAACCAGGCCGCGGTGGCGCAGATTTTGGGTTCGCCGGCGATCGCCATCATCATGCTGTTGTTCGTCATCTCGACCACCGTGCATATGCGGCTCGGCATGGCGGTCATCATCGAGGATTACGTGCATGACGAGTCGGCCAAGCTGACGCTGCTGATGGCCAATACCTTCTTCACCTTCGCCGTCGGCCTCGCGTCGGTCTACGGTCTCCTCAAGCTTTCGTTCGGACTGTGAGCATGGCAGAGAATGGAGCGAACGGCGGCGCGAACGGAAGCGGCGCGCCCGCCATTAACGGCCGCGCCTACCCGATCGAAGATCACATCTACGACGTTGTCGTCATCGGCGCCGGCGGTGCGGGCTTGCGCGCCGTCGTCGGCTGCAGCGAAGCCGGCTTGCGCACCGCCTGCATCACCAAGGTGTTCCCGACCCGCTCGCATACGGTCGCGGCGCAGGGCGGCATCGCCGCAGCCCTCGGCAATATGGGCGAGGACGATTGGCGCTGGCACATGTACGACA
>JBARER010000010.1:0-6968 GCA_049796395.1 Xanthobacteraceae bacterium | reverse complement strand
TTCACGTCGCCGAAGATCGCGTCGACCTTATCGCGGTCGATCAGCTTGCGCGTCTTCTGCACGCCGGTGCCGACGTCGTTGGCTGAATCTTCGACCAGCAGCTGGACCTGGCGGCCGAGAATGCCGTTCTTCTTGTTGACTTCGGCTACCGCGTATTTGGCGCCGTCGACTTCGCTTTGCGCGAGTGCGGAAAGCACGCCGGTCAGCGGATCGACCATGCCGATCTTGACCGGCTCGTCGCCTAGCGCCTTGATGACGAAAGGCGCGCCGATGACTTGGCTGGCGCCAAGCGCAAGACCGGCCTGAAGCAATGTGCGACGGCGTACGGATAGCGTTGTGTTCGACATAGCGATCCTCCCTGATGTGATTTTGGCTTTTTTATTTTTTTGGGGCTTTTAGCCGCGAACGCGCCTTGGCGATTCATGCCGTGGCGATTCATAAAGACGTCGCACACGCTCATTCGCGAGCCGCCGGTACAGCGACGAGGCCAACCCCTTATGCCGCGCCGCGTCCGAGCGGTGGTTATCTTCTACTGCGCGTCCAATACGGTCAAGGCGATAAAATCTGCTGTCGGCCTTGGAGCCACGCGGTGTTTTGCACTGGTCAGATCAGCGGGGTGATTGTGTTCTCCACGCCGAGGAGCGCCTTGCCGTAAAGCTCGTAACCGATCGGCGGCAGCACGACGGCATGCCGCGACGCGACGGCGGCATCGCGCCAGATGCGTTGCAGTGGGCTTGCTTCGGCAAAGCCCGCCGAGCCGTGCGCAAACAGGAGCTTATCGATGGCCTGCGTGATCTTTTCCACGACATAGCCGGTATCGGCGCGCACCCGCGCCCGCACCAGGAGATCGGGATAGACGCCGCGCAATGCCGCATCGTCGATATCGTCGGCGGCGCGATAGGCGTGGAAATGTGCGGTATCGATCATCAGCGCGGCATCGGCGATCTGCAGCTGAAACGCCACCGACGCGGTCTGCTTCTCGAAGAACGTATAGGCGATCGTGCGAGATGCAGCTTTTTGCCGCACGAAATCCAGCGCGGCGCGCCCGAGCCCGAGGATCGGCCCCACCAGGATGATGGCGAGGATCGGCACGAAGGCCGAACGATAGAACGGTTCTTCATCCCGCATTTCGGTCGGATAATTGCCCTCGATGGCGCGCGGCACCGACAGCACGCGATACTCCGGTACGAAAACGTCTTTGGCCTTGAGCGTGATGCTGCCGGACGAGCGCATGCCGGCAACGAACCAGGTATCGACACGCTCCAGGTCGGACATCGGGAACAGCGCCAGTCCCTGGTCGATCGTTTCGCCCGCCGCGTTGACGATCGGCATGCCAAGCACCGCCCATTGGGCGTGCCAACCACCGGAATTGTAATGCCAGGCGCCGCTCACGCGATAGCCGCCGTCCACTTTGACAGCCTCCGCGGTCGGGTTGAGGACCCCGGACACGCACGCATCCGGATTGGCGCCGAATACTTCGTCCTGCGCCTTGACCGGAAACAGGCTGGTCAGCCAGCAGCAGACATTGTTGAGGTTGGCCACCCAGGCCGAGCCGCCGTCGGCCTCGGCGATGGCGGAACTGACGTCAAGAATGGCGCGCGTATTCATTTCCCAGCCGCCATAGCGCTTGGGCGTGCACACGCGCATCAAGCCGGCTTTGCCCATCGCTTGAAGAGATTCTTCCGCAAGGCGGCGATTGGCATCGCCGGCCGGCGCGTTCTTGCGCAAAAGCGACGCCAATTCACGGGCGCGGCCGACGAGATCAGCCGCAGTCGGCGTCGAGACGCTGCGCAGCGTAGCGGCTTTTGTCGTGGCGGGTTGAGTCATGGCGCATTTCCTCCCGCGGCAGGGCCGTCGCGCAACATCGGTGAAGTCACCACGATGGCCGAGGTTCGATTGAGATGATCTTCGATCAAGGCGCAGGCGCGGTCGGCGTCGCGCGCCAGACAGGCATTCAGGATGGCGTTGTGCTCGGCATCGACGTCGCGGTTCTCACGGGCGAGCACTGCTGACAGATGCCGGTAACGCTCGCTCTGCGCATAAAGCGTCGCGCGCAGTGTCAGCGTCCACGGACTGTCGCAGCCCGTGGCCAGCGCAGCATGATAGGTGGTGTGGGCCGCGACCCAGGCGGCATTGAGTGGCGCGTTGCTGCCCGCGATCTGCATCGGAATGCGATGCAGCCGATGATAGGCGGCGACGATCGAAGTTTCCCACTCGACGTCGCCGTGCGCGATCGCGGAGCGCAAGCAGATTTGCTCGATCGTGATCCGTGTCCGGGTGAGGTCGCGCAGCTCGGCGACTGAGACCGGTGTCACCGAATAGCCCTTTTGCGCTGTAGCGACTGTCCACTTTTCCGCGGCCAGCCGCGACAGCGCCTCGCGGACCGCGCCCGGGCTGAAGCCGAGCCGTATGGCGGCCTCGCTGATCGAGACTTTGGCGCCGGGCGCCAACCGGCAATCCAGAATCTCGGCCTTGATCGCCTCATAGGCCTGATCCGATTGGGTGCCAGCCCGGTCGAGAATGACAACCTTGTTCATCGCGCCATGGTGAAGGGGCCGAAGTTCGAATGCAATAAAAATATATTTTATGTTGACAAAAATATTCTATTGGGTTGGGATTGCGCGGCCGGAATGGAAAGCATGGCAGCCAGCGCCGCGCGCTTCTTGTCGAGGCGACAAGCGAGGGCGATGTTCTGGAAAGGCGATCAGGAGGAAATGCAATGACGGCGATCCAGGGATTCATTCAGCCGAACCGGCGTCCGGGCGAGCTCGGCGTCCATTCCGTCGATCATTTTCATTTCGCCGTTCCCGATGTCGCGGTGGCGAAGAACTTTTACGGCGAGTTCGGTCTCAAGCTTGGCGAGAAGGACAATCTGCTGACGCTCTCGACATTCGAGCAGCCGCACATCTGGGGCACGATCGGCGAAGGCCCGCGCAAGAAATACGGTTATGTGTCGTTCGGTGCCTTTGAGGACGACCTCGAGAAATTTTCCGAGCGCCTGCAGACCATGGGCGTGAAGCGCCTCGATCCGCCGCCGGGCGTGGATTCCAACGGCATCTGGTTTCGCGATCACGACGGCATCCTGGTCGAGATCAAGGTCGCGGCGAAATCGTCACCCGATGAGAAAACCCGAGTCGCCCTTCAGTCGTCCGGTCCGGGCGAGCGCGGCGCGCCCTATCGCAGCCAGACGCCGCGGACCTATCCGCGCCGGCTCGCGCATGTGCTGATGTTCACGCGCGATGTGCGCAAGGCGATCGAATTCTACACCCGGGTTCTCGGCCTGCGCCTGTCCGATCATTCCGGCGACAACATCGCCTTCCTGCACGGCATTCACGGCAGCGATCATCATATGGTCGCCTTTGCACGTTCGGACGCGCCCGGGCATCATCATTTCAGTTGGGACGTCGGCTCCATCGGCGAGATCGGCGCCGGTGCGATGCACATGCTGGGCAAGGGCTTTGCCAAGGGCTGGGGTCTCGGCCGGCACGTGCTCGGTTCGAATTATTTCCACTACGTCCAAGACCCCTGGGGCAGCTTCTCGGAATATTCTGCCGACATCGATTACATCCCGGTGACGACGGATTGGCCGAGCAAAGATCATCCGGCGGAGGACTCCTTTTACGCCTGGGGTCCGAACGTGCCGGAGGACTTCGTCCGCAATTACGAAGCCTAAGATAAAGGCCGCTTATCCTTCCGTGCCTTCGACTGCTCGGCCAGGAAGCGCGACAGCCGCGTACGCACCGCCTCGGCTTGTCCCGGCGTCCATTTGCGCAGGCCTTCCCCGGTCTTCATGCCGAGCTTGCCGGCCTTGACCAGCTCACGCAGATAGGGAGGCGGTCCCGCCGTGCGGTCGAGGTCGGCGTAGAGCACCTCGGCGATGTCGAGGGTGAGGTTCGTGCCCACCAAGTCGGTCTGCTCCATTGGACCGAGCACGGCGGTGCGCGCGCCGAACCCTTCGCGGACCACGACATCGATGGTGTCGGCGTCGCAGACGCCGGCGGCGACCAACGCGATCGCCTCGCGTTTCATCGCGTGCTGCAGCCGGTTGCCGACGAAGCCGGGAACGTCGCGGCGGACATGCACCGGCGTTTTATCGGCGTCGCGCAACAGATCCATCGTCCGGCGCACGGTGTCGTCGCCGGTCTTTTCGTTCTGAATGACCTCGACCAGCGGCACGAGATGCGGCGGATTCCAGAAATGCGTACCGACGACGCGTTCGCGATGGTTCAGATGTCGGCCGATCTCGGTCGAGGGAATCGCCGATGAGTTGCTGGCAAGAACCGTGTCGGGTGCGACCAGCGTTTCCAGTTCGATGAAGATTTGCTGCTTGAGCGGCAGCTTCTCCGGCGCCGCCTCGAACACAAAGGCCGCGCCGTGCGCGGCCGGCGCAAGCGCCGGATGTCCGTCGATCGCCTGCAGCAGGCCCGGATCGTCGCCAAGCAGCGCCGCGATCGCGTTCAGGCGCTCGGGCAGCGAATTGCGGATTTCGGCCGAAGGCTCGTAGATGCCGACGCGATGCCCCGCGGCAGCGAACAGGTAAGCGATGCCGTGGCCCATCAAGCCGCCGCCAACCACGGCTATCTTCGGTTTTCCGGCTTTTTGTTCCATCGGATCACGCAGGTTTGTCTCGGAACGCCGCGGGAACTTTGGCAGTGCAAAAAACTTTATTCCAGCGAAGTTTTTTCGATGACCAATCTATAAAGGAGATAAAGGTCATGCCTGTCTTGCTTTGGGTTGCCTTCTGGTCGTCTCTCATGGGCACTGCCGCCAGCTTTGGCGAAGTCCCCCGTCCGGTCCGAGTCGCGGTACCGAAGCGACGCGATCTCGCCAGCCGCGACTGACCTTGTTAGCGGCGACTGCCCCCCCAAAGCCGCCATCCGACAGCCCGCAAAGTCCAGCCCCGCACAAAAATCTGAAGCCTGCGTCCTCTCGGGGCCCCTGGCTCGACAAAAGTCGGCCAGCCGATCCGGCGAGGTAGCGCTTCCATGGGCGCAGCGCGGCAAACGTCGTTTGCCCAAACGTCATGGGCCCAAGCTGGATTTCAGCCCGCTTCAGGCCGGGTGCGTGATGTTGCAGCCGGCCGACCCCGCCGGTATCTATACGCGCCCTTTTGTCGAGAGCAGCGCGAATAGCCGCTATGGCCCGTCTCGTCATGAAATTCGGCGGCACCTCGGTCGCCGACATCGACCGCATCCGCAACGTCGCGCGCCACGTCAAGCGCGAGGTCGATGCCGGTCATGAAGTCGCCGTCGTCGTTTCGGCCATGGCCGGCAACACCAACCAGCTCGTGGCCTGGTGCGAAGCGGCGTTGCAGGAGCGGCGCATCTACGATGCGCGCGAATACGACGCCGTGGTCGCGACCGGCGAGCAGGTCACGGCGGGATTGCTTGCCATCACGCTGCAGGACCTCGATATCAACGCGCGCTCTTGGCAGGGATGGCAACTGCCGATCTTGACCTCCGCGGCGCACGGCTCGGCGCGCATCCTCGAGGTCAATGGCGACGAGCTGATCCGCCGCTTCAAGGAACGCAAGGAGGTCGCGGTCATCGCCGGCTTCCAAGGCGTACATCAGGACACCAACCGCGTCACAACGCTCGGCCGCGGCGGATCGGACACGTCCGCCGTTGCCATCGCCGCGGCGATCCGTGCCGATCGCTGTGACATCTATACCGACGTCGACGGCGTCTACACCACCGATCCACGGGTGGTGCCGCGCGCCCACCGACTGGACAAGGTGGCGTTCGAGGAAATGCTTGAGCTTGCCTCGCTCGGCGCCAAGGTGCTTCAGGTTCGCTCGGTGGAGCTCGGCATGGTCCACAATGTGCGTATTTTCGTGCGCTCGAGCTTCGATCCGCCGGAGAAAATCGACCCGCACGGCAATCCGCCCGGGACACTGATCTGCGACGAGGGGGAGATCATGGAGCAGCAAACCGTCACCGGCATCGCCTTCTCGCGCGACGAGGCGCAAATCTCGGTCCGCCATGTGCAGGACAAGCCGGGCGTCGCGGCCGCCATCTTCGGTCCGCTCGCCGAGAGCAATATCAATGTCGACATGATCGTGCAGAACGTTTCCGCGGACGGCAAGACGACCGACCTGACCTTCACCGTGCCGTCGGCGGACTACCAGCGCGCGCTCGACGTCATCGCCAAGGCCAAGACGGCGATCGGCTATAAGCGGCTCGACAGCGCCACCGACTGCGCCAAGATATCGGTGATCGGCATCGGCATGCGCAGCCACGCCGGCGTCGCCGCTCTGGCCTTCAAGGCGCTTGCTGAGCGCTCCATCAATATCCGCGCGATAACGACGTCCGAAATCAAGTTTTCGCTTTTGATTGACGCGGCCTTTACCGAACTGGCGGTGCGGACATTGCATTCGCTGTACGATCTCGACAGCGCCACGGTTTAGGCCGCAATTTAGGCGGTAGGTTTTCGTTGCGCTGCAACATAATTCCTTAGCGCCGTCATAACGTTGTCTCTGGCTTGCGGTTTGCATGCTGCATTCGATATAGGCTTGGGGATATTCGCCCCGGGACGGGACCCGGGCGGATTCCTCTTTGATTGAGGCCGGCGCGTCACGGGCTTCGCTCCGGTCAAGCCATGCCCGAGGGACCACACGCCATGCGTGGCGCGCTCGGCGGTCCGCGCGTGCTGTTGCGCCGGCTTCGCGAAGTTATGGCGGAGCCGGTCAGCGCGCAGGACCGCCTCGACAAGATCGTGGTGCTGATCGCCGCCAACATGGTTGCGGAGGTCTGCTCCGTCTATGTGCTGCGCGTCGACGCGACCCTTGAGCTCTACGCCACCGAGGGCCTCAATCGCGAGGCCGTGCATAATACGGTGATGCGCGGCGACGAGGGCCTGGTCGGCCTGGTGGCGAGCCAGGCGAGCGCCATCAACCTGTCGAACGCGCAGGCGCATCCGGCCTTCTCGTTCCGGCCGGAAACCGGCGAAGAAATCTACCACTCCTTCCT
>JBARER010000009.1:0-3140 GCA_049796395.1 Xanthobacteraceae bacterium | reverse complement strand
GTAATTTTACGCGCAATTGCCGGCCACAGAGCGGCGAATAAACGTTATTTTTAGCGTGTTATTTAAACTGATCTTAGACCCTGACGCCTAGATTGGCGCGATACGGCGGGAGACAGGGCCCGTCGATAAAACAAGATTTTGACTTGGGAAAGGCGTCACAATGAAAGCCGTCGTCAAGACGGTCGAGCCCGCCGAGCGTGAGGCGCGCTTCGACCATATCCGGCCGCACTATCTGGAGGCGCTGACCTTGGTCGAGCGTCTGCATCGGCGTCTGCTCGACGTCATCAAGGACGAGTTCGACCGCAAGGGCCGCGCCGACATCAATTCGGTGCAGGCGCTTCTGCTCTACAATATCGGCGACAAGGAGCTCACCGCCGGCGAATTGCGCACGCGCGGCTATTATCTTGGCTCCAACGTCTCCTACAACTTGAAGAAGCTCGTCGAGATGGGCTTCCTCGATCATCAGCGCTCGCGCGTCGACCGCCGCTCGGTGCGCATCAAGCTCACCGACAAGGGCCGCGAGGTCCGCGACACGGTCGATGCGCTCTACCAGAAGCATGTGCGCACGGTCGAGCAGGTCGGCGGCATCAATGCCGACGAGTTTTCGGTGCTCAACAAGGCGCTGCATCGGCTCGAGCGCTTCTGGACCGATCAAATCCTTTACCGGCTGTAGAGCTCGGTTTTCCTTCGCCAGAGTTTCCGTCGTACTGGCGTAACTAAGCCCCGGCCTCGCGGCCGGGGTCTTTTTATGCCGCTACCAGCTATAGCGCATCGTGCCGGTGCCGGCGTAAGTGCGGCGCCGGCTCCGGTCTGATTTAGAAATGATAGTTGAGACCAAGCCGCGCGATATTGGCCTTCAAGTCCATGGTGTGGGTGAACGGGTAGGTGGGCACGAGAACGCCGCCGGCGGCCGTGCCTGAGGCTGATACGGTACCGAAATCGACGAACAAATACTCCGCCTTGAGGCTCCATTGGCGTGACAAGCTTGCCTCGACGCCGCCGCCCACCGCATAACCCGTCTTCGAACTGGACAGCGACGCCGCTTCCGCGCCGCCGAAAGCGGTTTCGGAGAAGGAGAAGCTGCCATGCAGATCGGTGAACGCGGCACCGCCGGTCGCATAGAACAACCAGTTTCCGGCCACATAGCCGAGGCGGCCGCGCGCGGTGGCCAGCCAGTCCGCGCTCGCATTCGATGTGACCGTGAAGGTGCCCGCGCCACCGTGGTAGAGCATCGGGCCGCTGCTCGCGCTGCCGCTCAAATGGAAGGCTTCAATGTCGCCTTCGAGACCGAACAGGAAATTGCTAGGCTGCCAGTTATAGCCGGCCTCGAAGCCGCCGGTGAACCCGTCCGGTCTGATGCTCTGCGAGCCGGCGGCATTGATGGCCTGCACGTCGGCTGCGGAGAGTTCTCCAACCGGGACCATCGCGGTCGAACTCGACGGATTAAAGCTGCCCCAAGCGCCGCCCGCGGTGCCGCCGACATAGAAGCCGGTCCAATTGAAAACGGGCGTGGGAGGCGAAACTGGCACACGCGGGGCCGCTGACGCCGGCGCAACAATGATCGTCGCCAAGCCGCCAACTGCCAGTGCGGTGATGATCCCCAGCTGCATCGGTCGCCCGTGCCCGAATCACGTCCTCCTCAGGATCATATCATTCCACTCCACCCTGCGTTGTTTGATTGTAGAAACCGCGTGGCGATGCGGCGGCACGCGCCGTCCGATCTCTCCGTTAGGTTTGATTCGCCTCAGACGCGGACTTAGAGTTCGGACATCGTGTGACGTCAGTTTGCTGTCATCAAACACGCGCCAGACACGTCTCACCATGAATAACGGAGCGTGCCGGTGCCGGCGTAGGTCTGCGCCGACGAGGCGAACTCGCCGTTGAACTTGGCTTCGACCGACCAGTTGGCGGTGAAGAAGAGTTGCCCGCAGGCCGAGACCAGCGCCGAGTTTTGCGGCACCGCCGCGCCGTTGACGATGAAGCTGGCGCCCGGCAGCGCCTGGAAGGTCGGCGTCAGCGCCGCGCTGCTGATCCAGTCATGCGCCCACGCGAGACGACCGCGGAGCAACAGGGGCATGCCGTCGAACATCGTCAGGTCGTCGGCGCGCGCGCCCAATTCACTGCGAACCGCTGTGGGGATTTTGCGAGCGGATTGTTGCGTTGTGTTGCCGGCGTACCACAGAAGAATTCCCCAACTGAAGCCTAGCCGACTGCAGTGACGAAGAAATAGCCGACTAGCATAGAAGCTTTCCGGGCACGTCCGCTTTCTGGCGTTTGGCGGCAGCTCGCCGAAGCGCTTAAAGCGCGCCGACCAGCGCCTTGCACCAGGTCAGAACTGGAAACGGTGTGAAATATTGGAGCAGCACGGCCGCGCCGACAATGACGACAACATAGCTGACAGCGCCGTGCAGGATGCGCTCCCACAACGGCGGGTAGGGCGGCTTGTTGTCGGGCGGCCAGGCGTAGGTTGCTTCCCATTGCTCCTGCGGAATGCCGCCCGGCCTGATCCGCTCAAGCGGCAGCCAGGCGCGATAGGCCTCGATGCCGCGTTCGTGGGCGATGGAACTGCGCAGCCAGAACAGGTTGCTCCAGCCGAGGAAATCGACGATGCCGCGGATGACGATACGCAGTGCCGCCAGAATAAGCAGGCAGACGAGGTAGACGTAGCCGATCATCAAGCCGGCCGAGAGCACCGATCGGGTGAAGGCCTTCACCGTGAAGACTTGCGAAATGAGTTGCACGCTCGCCTCGGTGAGCGCGTCGAGCCCGTCGAAGACCTTGCCTTTGAGCGTGTTGTCGTCGGCGGCCTGGAAATAAAGAATGACGGCGAAGACGACGGCCAGCTGAAACAGCGGAAATCGCACAATGCTGCGGATCGGAGCCGCGATCAGCTTGATGGCGCCCATGGTCGACCGTCAACGCCCAGCCTGCGGCGGGAGTTGCGATTCTGCAACGCCCCGGCAAGCATTATCGCTCGCCCCCACGGCCGGCTTATGCTAATGCGGGCTTTAGGGGCGGGTGGTGCAGTGCCGGCGTCGGTTTTGGCCGAATTGCGCCGTAATGCTCTGCAAAAGACGCACCCCATGAGCCAATCGCATGATCGAGAGTCGGCACGGTACAACCGCCGCGCAGTCCTGCGC
>JBARER010000008.1:0-1960 GCA_049796395.1 Xanthobacteraceae bacterium | reverse complement strand
GTTCGGGGCCGAGCTTGCTGTCGAAATAGAACCCCGCCCACGGCTCGACCACGGTGTCGATGTAAAGCACGCCGATCTCGCGGCAGAATTCCATGATCTCGACCGACGAGGTGTCGACCGAGAGATTGACGCAAAAACCCTGACCGCCGCCTTCGGTGAGCAACGGGCCCAACAGCTTGCGGTAATTGTCGCGGGTGACGGCCTGGTGGATGAAGCGAATGCCGCGCTCGTCCAACAGCTTGCGGTCCTTGTCCTCGGGATCGATGACGACAAAGCGGGATTTGTCATAATCGAAATGGCGCTCGATCAAAGGCAGCGTGCCTTTGCCGATCGAGCCAAATCCGATCATCACGACCGGGCCGGTGATACGGCCGTGCTTGAGCCATTGCGCCATCGTCGAAGCCTCCAACAATAGGACGGTGATATCTGTGGGTAGAGCATGATCCGGAAAAGTGGATACCGGTTTTCCGAAAAGATCATGCGCCAGCAACCATCCAGACCGGAAGAGACGCCGCGGATTTGTCCCCGGCGTCCCCGCTCTTAAGCTGCGCGCAGGCGGCGAACGCGCGCCCGCTCGGCGCGCCGATCTTCGGCCACGAGCGCGGCGAGGTCCGGCGCAGGCGCTATTCGCCCGGCGGCCCCGATCAGACCGCGCGCGCCATCGAGCGCGCCGGGCTTGAGCTCGAGCGCCAGCAAGCGATGCGGCTCGAACGCGCCGGGCATCCACAGCCCGCCGGTCTTGGCGTCGGAAAAGCCGAACCGCGCGTAATAGGCGGCATCGCCGACCAGAATGATGGCGCCGTGGCCGGCGAGCCGCGCCCGCGCGACGGCCCGCTGCATCAAGCGCGTGCCGATGCCGCGATTGCGATGGCCGGGATGGACCGCAAGCGGACCGAGCAACAGCGCGGCGCATGCCGGACCGGCGCTGATGTTCCACAGCCGGACCGTGCCGACGAGCCGGCCGTGGTCGGCGCAATCAGCGACAGCCCGGCGGCTGCCAGGCGTCCTTCACGTAGCCGCTCGGAGGCTTTGGCGAAGCGCTCGACGCCATAGGCTTCGTCGAGCAAGCCTTCGCGGGCATCGCTATCGGCAAACTTTTCTTCCCGAATGGTCACCATGATCCGCTCCATTGAGGCGCAGCGCTCCGACGCGCGCAAAGACCCGCGCGCCGGAGCAAGTGGGCTCAGATGTGGAAGGTCCGCAGCGGCGGGAAGCCGTTGAAGGCTACCGCTGCGTAGGTCGCGGTGTAGGCTCCGGTGCCCTCGATCAGCACCCGGTCGCCGATGTCGAGGCTGACCGGAAGCATGTAGGGCACCTTCTCGTACAGCACGTCCGCCGAGTCGCAGGTCGGACCGGCAAGCACGCACGGCGCCATGGTGTCCCCGTCCCGCGGCGTGCGGATCGGGTAGCGGATCGACTCGTCCATCGTCTCGGCGAGACCGCCGAATTTGCCGATGTCGAGATAGACCCAGCGCACCTCGTCCTCCTCGCTCTTCTTGGCGACGAGGACGACTTCGGCCTCGATGATGCCGGCATTGCCGACCATGCCGCGGCCCGGCTCGATAATGGTCTCCGGGATACGGTTGCCGAAGTGTTTGCGGAGCGCCTTGAAGATCGCCGAGCCGTAGGTCTTCACCGACGGGACGCTCTTGGTGTATTTGGCCGGGAACCCGCCGCCCAAATTGACCATCGCCAGATTGATGCCGCGCTCGCCGCATTCCTTGAACACGGCCGCCGCCGAAGCGAGCGCCCGGTCCCAGGCGTGCTGGTTGCGCTGCTGCGAGCCGACATGGAACGACACGCCATGCGGCTCCAGCCCGAGCTTGAGCGCGTGCTCGAGCACCTCGACAGCCATTGCCGGCTCGCAGCCGAACTTGCGCGACAGCGGCCACTCCGCCCCGACGCAGTCGGAGAGGATGCGGCAGAAGACGCGTGAGCCGGGCGCGGCGCGGCCGACCTT
>JBARER010000007.1:0-7939 GCA_049796395.1 Xanthobacteraceae bacterium | reverse complement strand
GCGTCATCCTCAACGACGAGACCGTTACGGTTCTGGTGCGCCAAGCCCTGGTCGAAGCGGAAGCAGGCTGCGACATCATCGCGCCGTCCGACATGATGGACGGCCGCGTCGGCGCTATCCGCGCGGCGCTCGATGATGCGGGGTTCGGCGACGTCGGGATCATGGCCTATGCAGCCAAATATGCGTCGGCCTTCTACGGTCCGTTCCGCGACGCGGTCGGCTCCAGCACGACGCTGGTCGGCGACAAACGCACCTATCAGATGGACCCGGCCAATAGCGAGGAAGCGCTGCGCGAAGTCGAGCTCGATATCGCCGAAGGCGCCGACATGGTGATGGTCAAGCCTGGACTGCCTTATCTGGACATCCTGCAGCGCGTTAAGACCAGCTTCGGCATGCCTACCTTCGCCTACCAAGTCTCGGGCGAATATGCGATGATCATGGCGGCTGCGGGGAACGGCTGGCTCGACGGCGACAAGGCCATGATGGAAAGCCTGATCGCGTTCAAGCGCGCCGGCGCCGACGGTGTCCTGACGTATTTTGCGGCCAAAGTCGCGGAGAAGCTGAAAAAGGGTGGCAACTAAAAGCTGCCTCCGCCAGGTCACGACGAGGCGGGTGTCATGAGTGAGTACTACGGCGACAGCGATATCCGGCGTTACATGCCGGTTCTGCAAAGGGTCATCATTTTGCTGGCGGTGATCATCGCCGTGCCGGTGGTGATGTGGACGATCACGACGGTGGTCCGCACTTACGTGGCAGCGCCAAAGCCGCCAACCTTCCAGCGGCTGAGCGACACCCAGCCGGCGGATACCGTACCCGACGCCAGTCCGGCATCACCGGCAACCTTGACCCCATCGGTCCAGGCTGCGGCCCCGACGTCGGAATTGGCTAACGCCCAGGCTGCAGCGACGCAAGCGCGAACGGCGCTGCTCGACATCAAGAAGCCCACAGACACGCCCTCGCAATTGGTCCCGCCGGCAGCCTCTCCTGCCCCGGGTGCCGCCGCACCGGCCGCGGCGCAGAGAGCGCCTGCACCCGTTATTCCAACGCCACCGGCTCCAGCAGCCGATGCTGCTGCAAAAATGCCGCCTGCATCAACGACGCCTGCATCAGCGCCTCCTACGTCCTTGGCCGTTGCATCGACCGCCAACGGTGCCGCCGTGGCGACCGAGGCCGGACCATCGTCGCCGAGCGGCATTGCCTGGCCCAATCCAAAGACCACGGCCCCGCCGGACATCGGCCAAAGCGCACCACCGCCTCCGGCTAACGGCGCCGCGGCAGCAGCCTCGACGGACGCAGCAACCCAAGTCCTGTCTCAAGGGAGTTCGCAAGAAAGCTCGCCAGACAGTTCTCAAGTCTTGCCCCCCGGCGCGCCGATCGCGGGCCCGGTGCCACTGCCGCGCCACCGGCCGATGCTGTTTGCCATGGTGCAGGGCGCCATCGTGCAAGGGGCGACCGTACAGGGCGTCATTCCGTTGCCGCGCCCGCGCCCCGCAGAGGCTCCAGCTGCAACACCCAGTGCACCGACCGATACCTCGGTCGACACCTACGCCCCGGGGATGGATCCCGGCCATTACTGAACCCCGGTTGGGCTGCTACCACCTGTAGCGGAGGGTGCCGCTGCCGGCGTAAGTCTCCGCGGTGTTGGCAAAATCGCCGTCGAACTTCGCCTCGACTGACCAATGCGGCGTAACATAGAGTTCGGCGCCGAGCGTGGTGAGAGCCGAATTGGCCGGCATGCCGGCGCCATTGACGACGAAATTCGCGCCCGGCAGCGTTTCGAAGGTGGCCGTCAGGGTCGGGCTACTGACCCAATCGTGGGCCCAGGCCAGTCGCGCACGCCACACCAGCGGCATCTGATTGAAGACCTGCACACTGTCGAAGCGCGCGCCAAGCTCGCTGCGCGTATCCGTGGCATTCGAGGCGGCATAGGACAGCCCGAAGCCGCCACCGGTCAGATCGGTTTCGCTATAGGACGGAGTGTGAAAGAACTGCGTTTGCAACGCCGCATAAGGCGTCACACCGAATGCAGCAATCCCGTAACGATAGCCGCCTTCGAGGCGCGCACCGTAGCTTTGGGCATTGAAATTCGCGGTCAGTTGATCGCCGAGCGGCGCCGTGCGGTTGGTCGTCATCCAGTTATTGGCCACGCCGACCGACCCGGAGATATAAGCCCGTCCGAAGTAATGGGTGCCATAGAGCCCGACCTGGAGCGAATTGCTGCGGCCAGTGCCGAGATTTTGCGCCAGACCCCAATTACTGCCGGCGCCAGCAACTGCGAAGCCGGCAAAGGTGTCCGGCGAGAAATGATAATCCTCGCCGCCGGCGAAACCGAAGGCGGTCGCGGTGACGGTGTTGGTGCCAGCCGCCGTATTGCCGTCGGTCTTGTTATAGCCGCCGAAGGCTTCGCCCCACGCCGACCAGCGCTGCTCGAACGGCGCCAGCGGCGGCGGCTTGATCACCGATGCATAGGCGGACGCGATATCGGCCGGCAGAGCCTCGCTCTGCTCCGCGGCGAAAGCATTGCCGGCACTGCCGGGCGCGCCGCCACGGCCGCCGGCGGTCGGATCGACCATCGCGCCGAGGAAGTCCGACATCATCTCAAACGAGGCGTTCTCGCCGCCGGTATTGGCCTCGCCGGATAATTGCGCCAGCGCAGTGTTCAGATTGCCGCCGCTTAAGCCGAAGATGGTCGCGAAGTTCGGCGTCAGCGTGCCACCGGAATTGAAGAAATTGTTGAGCGCATTGGCGACGTTCTGCTCATTGCCGTTTCCTCCGCCACTCGGGCCAAGCGTGGCGTTGAGGTTCAAGAAAACGTCGTTGGCGCTATAGCTCAGGCTGGCGTTGAAGTTGGGCAGGTTAGTAGTGCCGAGCGCGCCGAACGTCGTACCGCCGAGCCCGGCCGATTCCAGGATGGTGTATTGCTTCGCCTGGTAGCTGCCGGGCGTGAAAGCGGCCAGCACATTGCCGCTCAGCGACGCGGTGCCGGTAACGTTGGCGTAAGTTGAGGTCGTCGAATTAAGCTGCACCAGATAAGTGCTGGCCGGCGTGCCGGGCGTGAAAGTGAGATTGCCGGTCACCGTCATAAACGTTCCTGGAACGCCCGGTGTGCCGGGCGCGAAAACGCCGCCAGGATTGACGGTCATGCCCATCGGCGGATCGACGTTGCCGTGCCCAACCAGGGTGCCGCCGTTGTTGATCGTTAAGCCGGACGTCGCAATGCTGCCGTCTACTTCCAAGGTGCCGGCATCTACCATAGTGGTGCCGGTATAGGTGCTGGTGCCGGTCAGAATGCTGGTACCGAGCCCGTTCTGAACGAGGTTGCCGGACGCGCCGTTATCGATGATCGAGCCAGCATAGGACCATGATGTGCCGGTGATTGGCGCGAGCGTCAGGGTATGACCGTCGAGCTGAACTTGCGTGGTGTTGCTGGGATCGTCGGCCAAGCCGCTGATGGTATTATTGGCACCCAGCGCCAGGATCGCCGTGAGTGTTCCCGAGCATGAAACGCCGTTACAGAATGCTCCGCCGACGCGGCCCAGAACGACGCCGCTGCTGGTCTTGATGGTATCGGTCGCGCCCAGGGTCAGCGTACCGGCCTCGATATAAGTCATCCCGCTATAGGCCTGGACATTCGACAGCGTCACGTTGCTCATGGTGGCGCCGCCGGTCGCGCTGTCATCCCTGATCAGCGTACCGGAGAGCGTGGTGGTGCTGCCACAGGTTACGCCTGCTGTTATGCACGCCATGTCATTGGGATCGGAAGCCCCGCCGGCCTGCGCACCGTCGCTCATAACGCCGGAGAATGTTCCGGTGGTATCCTGGTCGAAAAGTAGTATGCCGCCGGCATTGCTGATCGCACCACCGGTCGGCAGATTCGCGGTGGTCACGTCCAGCGTGGAGCCGACTTCGATCACGGTGCCGCCGGTGTAGCTGTTGCTTGTGCTGGTGAGCTGAACGGTGCCCCCAACCAAGTGGAAGACGCCGTTACCCTCGATCGGATCGTGGAACACCGAGCCGCTGTTACCAGAATATTGCAGTTCAGCGCCGGAGTCGACGGTGATCGGCGTCGTCGCACTGGTGCTAAACACGCCATTGCCAATCCGCAGCGCTCCGGCGTCCACTGTAACGCTGCCAGTGCTGCCGAAACTCACGCCGCCACTACCAGACAAATCCAGAAGGCCCGTTCCCGCCTTGACCAGCGAGCCGCTGCCCGAGCCGGCGACTGTGCTGGATAGTGTGGAATTCAAATTAGCCCCGCCGCCGGTGGTCTCGCCGATGGTCAGTGTGTCGCCGCTCGCAATGTTGACCGTACTGTTACTGCCGGCGCTGTTCAGCGCGGCAACGGTATTGTTGGCATTGACGTTCAGGGTCGCCGGGGACGGCGACGATTTGGTGTCTTCGAGCGTAATACCGGCCAGACTGCTGGAGAATACGTTGACGGCGTTGAGCCCGACGGCGCCGGAATCGATAATGATGGGTCCGGTTTCCGTCGATGCTGTAGTGATGTTGACGAGGCTCAATCCATCTTTCGCCGTCACTTGACTGAGATCCGTCGCGTCAAGGCCGCCAGCGAAGGTCAATCCGCCAGCGCCAATGATCGCGGCTGAAATTGTATTGACGTTCGGAGTGGCACCCGCACTGCCTTGGCCGGCGAGCCAGATTACGCCCTCACTGCCGCCGAAGGCGAGCGTGCCATTGGAAATGCTGGCGCCGCCGTCGAGGATCAAGCCTGCGGGATCGGTCCCGTCGCCGAGCGTCAGCGTATGGCCGTTGAGCGCGATGCCGGTGCCGTTTTGCACGCTCAACGCATAAGCCTGCAAACTGCCGGTGACTGTCGCGCCGGTGATACTCGTGCTTTGCACCACGGTGTTGGTGCTGATTGAGGTCAAGATATTGTTGGTGATGGCCCCGCCCACGGTCGCAGCGGTGTAGCCGTTCGCGCCGTAGGTCGCGAAGCTGTAGGGGCTGGCGGGGGTCTGCGCGGCAAGAGTGCCGTTGCCGGGCGTTGCACCGTAAATCACGATCCACGGCGACACGATGCCATTGACCGGTGTGTTCTGCGAAGACAGGCCGTTGAAAACATCCTCGCTATTGGTGGCGCCTTGCACAAGCGTCCCGATATTGCCCGTGGTCGTCGGCTGCAAGATTAGTGTGCCGCCCGGATCGCGGATGATGCCGTCGGTGAATGTCACGGACGTCCCGGCGCCTCCGCCGGTGCCAGATCCCGCATTGACGTTCAGCGTGGCCGTGGCTCCCACCTCGAATGTGCCGAACGAGACCGAACCGGCGCCGTTGCCGCTGGTGTTCGAGTTTTCGACGACCAGCGTCCGCTGCACATCCTGCATGTTACCGGCGAACGAAATCGTGTAACCGTTGGTATCGATGGTGCTGCCTCCCCCCATGAAGAGGCTGCGGGCCGAGCTGAAACTGGCGCCGGCTTGTAAAGTGCCGCCATTGAGTTCGATTTGACCAAGCACGTCGACAGGCAGTGTGGCGTTACCTAAGGACGCATCGCTGGATACGTTCAGCGTGCCGCTGGTGATGATCCAGTTGCCGTAATAATCCGAGTTATTTGCGCTCGCGGGCAGCACGAGTACGCCCTTGGAGCCCGAAGACGTATCTTCGATAGTAAGAGCAGATATGCTGGATTCATTACCGAGGCCATCGCCAAAGGTACCAAGCGAGAGGATTGGTCCGTTAAGAGTGGCGATATAGCCGTTGAGGTTGATGGTCGCGGTTTCGCCGTCCACGGCAATGGGCCGATTGGTGGTGAAAGTTTGGGTGCCGCCGCCCGAAGTCGTGCCGAGCTGCAGCGTGGCCATGCCCTCAAGTTCGCTGTTGAAGATGATGCCGTTGTCCGCCTGGACGGCAGCGAGGACATTGGTCGGGAAGCCGTTCGAGATTGTCAGGCTGGAGTTAAAGCCAGAGATCGATTCAGGAGGAGCCGCGCCAAGCGACGCATCGTTCGCAATAATAAGATCGCCGGCGATAATCGTGGTACCGCCGGTATAGGTGTTGGGCCCATTCAAGGTGACGGAAAAACCCGAGTCGTAGCCCATCTGCATGACGAAGCCAGACTGCGGCGTGCCGACTAGAATCGGCTCGCTCGGCGTGCCGATATTGAACTGGGTGATGCCCGTAAATGTGCCATTGGCGGCCAGCGTGCCAGTCGAAAGCGTCGCATTGCTGATCGTACTGGCAAAGTTTGTGCCTTCGATCAGGTTTTGATTGAGAATGAAGCCCGGCATTTGCCCAACCGTCACCGTGCCGATATTCGGCAGCGTCGTCGTACTGTTCGGGTTGAGATTCCATTGCGTCGCCAGCGCAATGTCGCCGAGAGAAAGATAGGGTAGCCCAAGCCCGCCGTTGGCGTTGCGATAAGCATCCGCCCAGAGGAAATCGGAAAAATCGCCCGTGAGTTTGTCGAGGCCGGGTTCCGACTTGGCAGCCGAATTCAACGGGCCTGCGGCGCCTGTAATGTTCGAGCTGGTCTTGAACAGCTTCGAACCCTGGTTTTTCAGAATGCTTTCCTCGAGGCCACGATAGGGATCGTTGGTCAATCCCTGCAACGAGGTCGGCACCGGCGAGCCAGTCGCGCTTACCACCTCCGGTACGCCATCGTTAAGCGGCAGCAGCAGATCGTCGGCCAGCATCGTCGCCCAGAATTGGGCGGTCGTCATATTCGAAAAATTGGCGATCACATTCACGTACACGGTTGGGTCGGTGGCGCCGTATGCGGAATCTTCGAGGGAGGTAAAGGTGTGGTGACCGTTTTCGAGGATCAGAATGCCGCCGGGTCCGATGACGACAGGCTCAACATCGGTGAGCAGCGTCGATTGAATTTGCGAGGGCGTCAAAGTATCCCAGCCGTACATTTTTCTCTCAATCTCGGAGAATCCGACGTTGAGCTGCCCTGGCTGAATTACATCGACCGGCACACTATAGAGCGCGAACGGGCCGGCCTCGATCGAGGCGGCGTCAGCGGCGACGTAGGGCTGAAAAACGCTCGCAGGGAACGGCACCGACTGCGCATCGGCCGGTTGGACGGCAACGACGCCTAGGCTCGCTATCGCTATACCCGCGACTTGAGCCCAGCGCCATGAACACGTCCCGCGCAACCACGCGCGGCGACGACGAAAAGAGTGCGACATTCTTTGAACGCCCCGACGCCTTTTTCCCCGCCGGAAAGCTAGGTTTCAGGCGTGACGCTCACATGACATCCGCACGACTTCGTCTGTCACACAGCACGGGGCTGCAAGCTGTGACCAAATAGCCACGAAATCCGCACGATGGCACCGGACAATTCGAGAGTGTCAGAAATAGCGCCCTGAATTCACAAGGCAAAGAGGAGCATATTCCATATTGCCGGTGTGGAATGGAATGACTCTTCGATCGTCAAGCGGAGCGACTTGAGCTTAGCGGATTCACTCCAGCGCCGCGCCGCCCTGCACGAGCACCGGCTGATAGCCCTCGGCCGCAAGCACGCGGAAAATCTCCTCGGCATGCGCGCGATCGCGCGTCTCCATGGTGATGTCGAGCTTGGCGCCCTTGGCGGGAACATCGAGAAACAGGCGATGATGATCGACGCCGAGGATATTGGCGCCGAGCTTTCCGATCTGGCTCGCGATCTGGCCGAGAATTCCCGGCCGGTCGGGGATGGTCAGGCGGAACGATACGATGCGGTCGCCGCGCTCCAATTCCCGCACCATGACCGACGCGAGGATGCGCGGATCGATATTGCCGCCGCACAGGATGAGCCCGACTTTGCGTCCGGCAAAGCGCTTGGGCTCCGCCAGCATGGCGGCAAGACCTGCGGCGCCGGCGCCTTCCGCCATGGTCTTCTGCAAAGTGAGAAAGGCATTGACCGCCCGCTCGATCAAAGGCTCGTCGACCAGAATAATGTCGCGAACGCGTTCGCGCACCACAGGCAGCGTCAGCG
>JBARER010000006.1:0-2768 GCA_049796395.1 Xanthobacteraceae bacterium | reverse complement strand
CAGTAACGGTGCCGCGAGCACGGTGCGCACGCCGCCGAGCTCCACCGCCGCGACCACGCCGGGATCGCGGTCCTTGGTGTAGGTCTCCAGCGTCCGGCCATCGGCGATGTGCACGAGCGCTTTGGTCGCCAACATGCGGCCGGTCACCGTCTTCGAATCGTACGTGGGGGGCGCCGCGCGGCGCGCATTGGCAAACGCAGGCGGCACGTTCAAAGTGGCGGCGACATGCAGTGCGCCGCTGTCGAAGCGATAAATGATGCCAAACGTGGCGTCGCAGATCCGGACCGCATTTTCCAACATGGAGTCGAAGACCGGCTCCAGCTCGCCGGGCGAACTGGAGATAACGCGCAACACTTCCGTCGTTGCGGTTTGTCGCTCCCGCGCCTCGTCAAGCTCGCGTATAAGCCGCGCAGTCTCCGCGGCGGCGGGGGAGGTGCGGCGACCCGCGGCCGTGACGTGTCGCGATGGCTTGCGGCTGCGTGGCTTGGCCGGTTTACGCTTGGCCAATTTGGGTTCGGCCGATTTATCGGCCGATTTACCGCGGGGCGGCGAACGCCGTTTCATTGCTCTCTCTATTCTTCGCCCGCATCGTATATGAAGTCATCGCCGCGGTCATTGGTTTGGGTCGCATTTGATGGCGCGGTTTATGTCCGGGGCTACGAGCCGATCACCCTTCCGATAACGCGCGCAAGAACGGCTGCAGCTCCGTTTCGTAGGGCCGCCAGCGGCCGACCGAACTGCCGTAAATCGGCTGACGGACCTGGATGACGCTTGCCGTTCGTACTGGCCTTTTGGTCTTATGGAACGACAGGCAGGCGCTATGCCATTCGAGACCGCAATAGGCGACGATCCGTTTGGCCTCCGTTTCGAGATTCTCGACGAGCCCCTCGTATTGAACCTCGATCATGGCGCCTTGCGGCAGCACCTGGCGCCAATGCGCCATCAGCTTTTCATAAGCGCGGATATAACGGCCCAACTCGGCGAGATCGTAAGTGTGTGGGTGGCCCATGGCGAACAAAGTCGAGAAGCAGGACATCGCCGTGTCGCGTGGGTCGCGACAGATATGAATGATGCGAGCATTCGGCAGCGCGAGGTGGATTAGGCCGGCATGGAAAAAATTGCCTGGCATTTTGTCGGTGATCCGCTTGGCGTCGGGCGCCAGCGGTTGGATCGCCCGCAAATAGCTTGTGCCAAGCGCGTGCAACGCGTCACCCGACATGCCGGCGACCGCTTCCGGAAATTCCGCACCGTCGGGCCCGGCGACGGCTTGCGCCAAATCGCTGAACTCGTAGCGTTCGCCGGCGCCGTAGACCTCCGGGTGACTGGCCAGTATCTGCTCGACGAGTGAAGTGCCCGAGCGCGGCATGCCGATGATAAAGACCGGCGCCGCCGACCGGTTGCCCGCGGATTTCCTGTCATTGAGCAATGTCGCCGAGAACGTCGCCTCGATTCGCGTGAAGCGCCGCAAAAACGCGGTTTCGTCATATTCAGCGAATTCCTGGCGCTTGAGCGCATTGCCTTTCAGCAGATGCTGGAAGGATTGCCGATGATCCCCGACATCGGCGAGGGCTTTGCTGAGTGCGAAGTGCAGCCCGATCTGGTTTTCGGCGCTAAACGATCCCATCCTACCGGCCAATTGCCGCATGGCAGAAAAATGCGGGTCGGATGCGGATATCTGCTTCGAGGTGACGAGAGTGTAGTAGAGACCGGCGGCGTTCCTCGGCGCGCCGGCAATCGCTTTCTCGAATGAGAGGATGGCCTCATCCAAGCGCCCCACGGCGCGTAGTGCCACACCCAGGTTTTTCAGGGCGTCGACGTGGTCTGGGTCGATCGTCAGCGCCTTTTCGCATTGCGCGATCGATTCCTGGATGCGGCCAAGATGAAACAGCATGAAGGCCGTTCGCGCATAGGCTTCGGCGTTGGCCGGATCGATGGCCGCGGCCTTCTGATAATGCGCCAGCGCCTCTTGCGGCCGCTCCATGGCGCCGAGCGAATTGGCGAGATTCATCCGCACTTCGGCATTGTCAGGCGCGAGCGCTAGCGCTTTTTCGCAGTTCTCAATCGATTCTTCATGACGGTTTTGCACGGCGAGCGCGCTGGCCAGGTTGCTGTATGCTTCGGCATAATCGGCCCGCAGTGCCAGTGCTTGCCGGTAGTGCTCAACGGCATCGTTTGCGTGCTCCAAAGCCTGTAGCGCATTGCCCAGATTGTTGTGCGCTTCGGGGTAATTCGGATTGATCGCTAATGCCTTGCGAAAATGTTTTGCCGCCTCCTCATGGCGATCGAGCTTCTGCAACGCATAACCGATATTGTTCTGGGCTCCGGCGTCGCGCGGCTTCAGCTCCAGCGCCTTGCGGTAATGCCCAATCGACTCGTTGAGGCGTCCGAGACCGGTCAACGCAATCGCGAGATGATGCTGAGCATCCGCCGACCTTTTGTCGATCTTGACCGACCGGCGAAACAGACTTTCTGCATCGGCCAATCGGCGTTGCTGCAGCCGAATGATCCCCAAACGATAAAGCGAATCAAAGTGACGATCGTCGCGCCGTAGAACGTCGTCATAATATTTCTCGGCCTCGCTTAGTCGACCCTGGCCATGCAGGGCCACCGCTTGCGCATAGATCTGCAGCAGATCCGTCTTTGTCTTTTGCATGGCCGGTTCGGCGCGCCTCACGCCTCTTCGATTGCCCGCGCGGATAATAACAAAAAACCCCGGCGCCAGGGCCGGGGTATTGTGCAGGAGCGAACGGACGATCGCTATCTCGCGC
>JBARER010000005.1:0-1555 GCA_049796395.1 Xanthobacteraceae bacterium | reverse complement strand
GGCTCGCCGTTGATGTTGAGCACACCGTCGATCATCTGAATCTTGTCGCCAGGAAGCCCGACCACACGCTTGATGTAATCGATGGTGTCATCCTTCGGCAGACGGAACACGACGACGTCGCCGCGCCGGAGATCGGAGCCAAGGATACGGCCGGAAAAGATCGGCGGCGAGAACGGGAACGAATAGTGTGTGAAGCCGTACGAATACTTCGACACGAAAAGGTAGTCGCCGACCAGCAGGGTCGGGATCATCGAGCCGGACGGAATGTTGAACGGCTGGAACAGGAAGGTACGGATAACCAGCGCGATGATGAGGGCGTGGAATACGACGCGGACTGTCTCCGCCCAGCCGCTCTCTTTCTTTTTGGAATCGGTCTGCACGCTCATTGGCCTCGTCCCGCGGATCGCGCCCCCGCGCCGCTCGACGTTGTAGCCGCTGCAACCCCCACAAGCAATTGCGCTGGGATTTCGCCGCGGTTTGGAAGACTCGTATTTTAGGTAGAGATTACAAGCCTTTGTGCATAGCCGGCGGCGAACATGACGAATTTTTCATCGCAGCCATCCGGCACCGTCATCCACCGCCGACCGCAACCGCCGAGATGATCACAAAGGCATGCGCCATCGGCCCTTCGTCAGTGATGGTCAGGTCGATTCGCGCCTCGTGGCCTGGCGGGGTGATCTTCTCCAGGCGACGCTTTGCCCCGCCGGTCAGTTCCAGGGTTGGACGGCCGGACGGCAGATTGACCACGCCCATATCGCGCCACCAGACCCCGGCACGGAGTCCGGTGCCAAGCGCTTTGGCGCAGGCTTCCTTGGCGGCAAAACGCTTGGCGTAAGTTTCGACCCGGTTGCGCCGCCGGTCGGCCAGTGTCCGCTCGATCGGCGTAAAGATCCGGTGCGTGAAACGGTCGCCATGGCGCTCGATAACATTGGCGATGCGGCGCGCGTCGCAGATGTCCGAGCCGATACCAAGAATCATTTGCTTGTTTCCGTCCGCCGCCGGCCGTGATCCATCGCGCTTCGCATCCTGCGCACCGTGGCGGCGAGCCCGTCGAAGATCGCCTCGCCGATCAGGAAGTGCCCGATATTGAGTTCAGCGATCTCGGGCAGCGCGGCGATCCGCTCCGCAGTGATGAAGTCGAGGCCATGGCCAGCGTGAACCTCGAGCCCTGCCCGCTTGGCAAAGTCTGCGCCGCGAACGATGCGCGCGAATTCACCTTCAGCCGCCGCGGCATTGCCGGCGGCAAGCGCATCGCACCATGCTCCGGTATGAATCTCGATCACCGGCGCGCCCACCGCGGCGGCGGCCTCAATCTGCTCGGGCTCGGCGGCGATGAACAGCGAGACACGGATACCCGCTTCGGCGAGCTGACTGACAACGCCGCGCAGGCTGTCCCGCTGACCGGCTGCATCGAGCCCGCCTTCAGTTGTCCGCTCCTGCCGCCGCTCCGGCACGATACAAGCGGCATGCGGACGAACCTTGCGCGCGATCGCTACCATTTCTGCCGTCGCCGCCATTTCAAGATTGAGCGGCTTGGTGATGCGCTCCTTAAGTC
>JBARER010000004.1:0-47805 GCA_049796395.1 Xanthobacteraceae bacterium | reverse complement strand
CTTTGGGACCCACCGGCGGTTGGAACGGCTGATAACCGTTGTCGTCGTAGAGCGCGCCGCCGAACATCGGCCGCGTCAGCACGGCGGTGAAGAACGCGCCATAAATCGCCGCGCTGATGGCGGCGGCAAGGTAGAGCCGCTCCGTGGGGTTCGGGCCGCCGACCCAGATCAGATACAGCGCGATCAGCCCGACGCCGGAATAGGACAGGACCTGCCACACCAGATGGAAGCGCGCATGCGGCGTCCATTTCGGATTGGTGGCGTGCGTATTGTTGAGATCGGCTTTGATCGTCACCGCGGCATAGCCGAGCACGGTGAGCGTCAGTAGCAGTTTGGCGAGTATTAGCATGGCGTCCTCCCCGTTTGGTTTCGCGCACTATAGCACGCGGCGCGGGCAGGACAGACGAGAGGAAGTCGATGCGCTGTTGGCACCTTGCCGGCGGCTATGCGCGCCGCCGCGAAATCACATAACTCTCGTCGAAAAACCACAGGCCGCCGCGCTCGCGCAGGACCGAGCGGGTGGCATCGATATAGCGGCCGTCGGCGGCGGCCTCCGCGACGCGGTCGTCCTCGACCTGCGCTACGTAGATGGCCGCGTTCCAGGCGGCAAACAGCGTCGAGGTGCCGATCGATTCGGATATCTCCGACGGCAGCGTGTGCATCTCGTAGCGGAACAGCGAGCGGTTATCGGCATAGGCGTTGAAGTTGAGCTCGCGGCCGGCAGGTCCGAGGTCATGCTTCACCGCTTTGAGGATGTCGTGCCGGTCGTGAATGAACGGGTGATCCTCGGGCCAGACTTTCTGGATGACCTCCATGCCAGGGTCATGACCGTGCGAATGGATGGCGATCAGCCGGCCGCCCGGCCCGAGCGCGCGCGCCAACGGGGCGATCACGCGCTTAGCCTTGAACTCAAGTGAGGCGCGGGCGCGGTACGGCTGCGAAGCGATGACGAGATCGTAATCAGCGCGGGTGCCGCCGGCGCGCGGGATGATCGGATCGAGCAGGAAACGGTGATCGTCGCGGTAGATCACGAGCACGACGGGCCGTTCGTAGATCGGGTTGCCGGTGCGCGCGGAAACTCCAGCCTTCCAGTTCTGCACCAGGAATGGCTCAAGCCCGATGATTTGTTGCTCGAAGCGGTGCGCGGAATTGCCGAGTAAGGGCAGTTCATGCCAGACGAGGCTCGACGCGGCATTGAGCGATTTGACGTGCAGCCACGGCGCGTCGGCATAGGCGAGATTGGTCAAGATCAGCACTGTCGCCGGATGCTCGAAAAAGCGATCCGACATTTTTTGCAGCGTCAGCCGCACGTCCTCGAGCGAGATTTCCTTGCCGACCGTATAGAACGGCATGTGCGGGAAGCGGTCATGCATCGCCCGCATGACCCGCGTGAGCACCGAACCGTCGCCGACACCGGCATCGAAAACACGGACCGCGGGCGGATGTGGATGGATATGTGCCAATTCCTCGGAGACGCGACTCGCCACCTCCCACTTCTCGCTGCAGGTGTTGACGAACAGCAGGTATTTTTGCCGGTTGTCGAAAAAACGAAAATTGCGCTGCGGATCGCCGACCATCGGCGAGGCGGCAGGTGCGGGCGCTTGCAACGGCGGCCGCGGCAGATGCGCCCGATCGATGATCGCCGGCCGTCCGTCTTGCGCGGGATGCGCCGCCATAAAGCCGTGAATGCGGTCGAGCGTATCGGTGGTGATGCGGCCGCCGTTACGCAGACGTGCGGCGAGCTTGCCGTCGTTGACCGCGCGGCGCCCGAAGGTGGATTCGGCAAGTCCCGTTTGCCGACAATAGTCGGAAATTTCCTGCAACAATTGCTGCGCGTTCATCGTCGGCATTACGCGGCGCCGTTTGGCCGCTCCTCTCGATTCGTTTCCCCGAGCCGCACCCGTTGGTCATTGCGCTTGTTCTGCGCGGCTTTGGACAAGAGCGAACCAAGTCGTTGGGCACAAATCAACCACAATATTGCCCACTCTCATAGTGGGCAAATTGATGGGATAATGCCCATTAATAGTGGGCAGCATGGCTATCCAGAGGGGCTTGTCTTTGCCCTGCGTCAGCCGCGTCGCCACCCCCCTGATCGAAGTCATGGGAGGGCAAACGGGCCTCTCCCGCGGCGCGCGGAGAGAGAGTACGGTTTGCACCAACAGTGAAACGCCGAAGGATCAGGAAATGCCGCGCTTTGCCGCCAACCTCGGCCATTTGTTCACCGAGCGTCCGCTCATCGAGCGCTTTGCCGCCGCGGCGGCGGCGGGATTTTCGGCGGTCGAGCTGCAATTTCCCTATGACATCCCGCCGGCGACCGTGAAAGCGGAGCTGATCAAGCACAAGTTGACACCGCTTGGCGTCAACACGCCGCAATGCCCGGAATTCGGCCTCGCCGCGCTGCCGGGCCGTGAGCGCGATTTCGCCGCCGCGTTCGCGCGGGCGCTCGATTACATCACCGCGATCGGCGGTACCGCGATCCACTGCATGGCGGGCGTGGTGCCGGTCAACGAACGCCCGGCTGCGGAGAGGGTCTTTGTCGCCAACATGGCGCGCGCGGCGGAACAGGCGGCCAACGCCGGCATCACGCTTCTCATCGAGCCGATCAATCCGCGCGACCGGCTGGGCTATTTCCTCAGCCATGTCGAGCATGCCGCCGACCTTGTCGGCAAGATCGCGGCGTCCAATGTGCGCGTGCAGTTCGATTTTTATCATATCCAGATCGTGGGCGGCGATCTGATCCGCCGCTTCGAGAAGTTCCTGCCGGTGATCGGACACGTGCAAATCGCCGCGGTGCCGACGCGCGGTGAGCCGGACGAGGGCGAGATCAATTATCCAGCCGTCTTTCAAGCGATAGATAGATCCGGCTACACGGGCTGGATCGGCTGCGAATACAAGCCCCGCACCCGCACCGAGGACGGCTTGGGCTGGGCAAAGCCATACGGCGTCGTGCCACAGCGGAACCTGAGCCATGTCTAGCGGTTCGCGGCTCGACGGAAAGGTCGCGCTGGTAACCGGCGCCGGATCGGGCATCGGCAAGGCCATCGCCGAGACATTCGCGCGCGAGGGCGCGCGCGTGGCGCTGGCGGATGTCAATTCCGACGCCGCGCAAAGCGCGGCGCGCGCCATCGGCAATAACGCGGTCGCGCTGCGCTGCGACGTTACCAAGAAGGCCGATATCGCTGCGGCGGTCGCCGAGACGCTGTCGGCTTTCGGCGCGCTCGATATTCTGGTCAACAATGCCGGCGCGACCCACCTCAATAAGCCGATGCTGGAGATCGGCGAGGATGAATACGATCGTATTTTTGCGGTCAACGTAAAAGGGCTGTTTCAGTTCTGTCAGGCGGTGGTGCCGCATTTTCGAAAAGCCGGCGGCGGCGCGATTATCAATATCGGCTCGACTGCGGGATTGCGGCCGCGGCCGGGGCTTTCCGCCTACAACGCCACCAAAGGCGCGGTGCATACGCTGACCAAATCGCTCGCGGTGGAGCTCGCGCCCGACCGCATCCGCGTCTGCGCCATCGCCCCGGTCGCGACCGATACGCCGCTGCTGCCGAGCTTTCTCGGCCCGGCGCCGGGGCAAAGAGAGAAGTTTATTGCCACGGTGCCGCTCGGCCGGCTGGCGCAGCCGCATGACATCGCCGATGCGGCGCTGTTTCTCGCCTCCGCCGACGCGGATTTCGTCACCGGCAATATCGTCGAGGTCGATGGCGGGCGGTGCATCTAAGGCACGCCGAGCGCCGTGCGCGCCATAATCTGTCCCGTTGGCCGACTTTTTGCAGGCGTAATTATTGGTGTACGATTTGACGGGATTCTTAGACCATGGATTTGGGGACGTAGGGACCATGTGGGGTCGTAAGCGCCAAGCCGAGGTGCCGGCCGCGCCGCACTCACCGCTGCAGACGGCGGTGCATCAGGCGCGCGTGGAAGCGGCGGAGCGGACCAGCGTCGTCGTCGATTTGCGCGACGCGGAGGTGGCACGCCTGGAACTCCTTAACGAGGCGCTCGATCCGGTGTTCATGGAAATCCCCGCGGAAGTCGATCTATTCGATCGCGGCATCAGTCGGGGCGAGACGCCGCGGTTGTGGATCGACTCGGTGGCCCATGTTGTCATGGGACGAGACAAGCGCGCCTATCGCTTCCTGCACGACAGCCGCATGGGCCGGCATATGCTCGCCGAGTCGCATGAGATTGGGGACATCGCCCAGGCGGTGACGACCTATGTTGCGAGGCGCCTTGTGGAGCGGCAGCGCGCGCTTGCCGAGGATCCGGCTTTATTGGCACGGATTCCAGCCGGAGAAGCCACGCGCTATCGCCGGCGGCGGCGCTGGCGTATTTTCGGCGTGCTGCTGCTCGGATTTCTCGTTGGCGTGCTGGCGCTGTGCGTCGTCGCCATTCTGTTTGCACCGAATTCCTAGATAGTAAGCGACGTCCTAGAAGAGCTCCTTACGTCCGACCTCGCGCATCGTGCCGTCCGCCGTGCGCTGCCGCACAATCATTTCGCAGCGCGATTGCCCCGCTTTGGTCGTGCCGTCGATCGTGAACAGGTGATAGGCGGCCGCGCCTTCCTCACCGTGCGCGCTTGCGGCGGACGCCGAGGGCACGCCGGCCACTGGAATTTTTGTGCCGCCGGGTCCGTCCAGCCAGATGAGAGAGGAGCGGTGATCGTGGCCGTGCAACAACAGCTCCGCGCCTTTTTCGGCAAGCACGCGGCGCAGCGGCGCCGCGTCGGTCAGTCGCCGCAGGTAACGCTGCGGCGGACTCCAGGGCGGATGATGGATGAGCACGACGCGAAAGGCGTCTCGCGTCTGGTCGAGCGCCTCGGCAAAGCGGGCCAGCTGCCGTGCCGCGAGCGTGCCGGTCGCCATGAACGGGCCGGTCGCTACCGCGCTCGATAGCGCGATCAGCGCCAGTTCGTCTCGCCGGCGGACAAATGGAAAACGATCGAGCCCGTCGTCGCCGCGCATATAGTCGGCCCAATATTGCGCTGGCATGGCCTCGACGCCGCGGACATAGACGTCGTGGTTGCCGGGCAGCGCAGTGACGTCGCGCGGTTCGCCCAGCGATCTGAGCCAGTCGCCGGCAAGCGCATATTCGGCCGGCAGGGAAAAATTGACGAGATCTCCGGTCACCGCGATGTGCCCGGCATGTTGCGCTTTCAGATCGCGCGTCAGCGCGTCAAGCACGTCGCGGCGGTGGATGGTCTTCCGTTTGCGACGCCAATTGATAAGCCCAAGGCCGCGTTTGCCCAGAAGCTGCGAACCGCGCGGCTCAATCGCCAAGTGCAGATCAGACAGATGCGCCAGCGTCAACATCGGCGCTCACCATCGCAGAGCTATCATAACAAATCACGAACTGCCGATCAGAATGCCGACCGCGAAGACCAGCGCCCCGCCGACGATGACTTGAAATGCCGCCTGGAGGAACGGAGTGTCCATGTAATGGGTGCGGACCCAGGAAATGACGATCAGTTCGACGGCGACCACGGCAAAGGCAAGCGCCGTCGCGACATAGAAGTGCGGAATGAGGTAGGGCAGCGCGTGGCCCAGTCCGCCCAGCGCGGTCATGGCGCCGCAGACCGCGCCGCGCACGACCGGTGCGCCGCGTCCGGTCAGCGATCCGTCGTCGGACATGGCTTCGGCAAAGGCCATCGAGATGCCGGCACCGATCGCCGCGGCAAATCCGACCAGAAAAGTCGACCAGGTGTTATGGGTGGCGAAGGCCGCCGCGAACAAGGGCGCCAGCGTCGACACCGAGCCGTCCATCAGCCCGGCAAGTCCGGGCTGCACATATTGCAGCACGAACATGCGCTGCGCGGTCCGGTTTTCCTGGTCACGGGTTTGCGGCGAGATCTTTTCGCCGAGCTCATGCGCCAGGGCTTCGTGCTTGTCCTCGGCGGCAGCGAGCTTGCGCAGTAAATCCCGCACCGCCTCGTCATGCGCGGTTTGCGCGGCCCGCCGGTAGAACCGTGCGGTTTCGTATTCCATCTCTTCGGCGAATTTTCGCGTTGCGTCGATCCCGAGCGTGCGATTCAGCCAAATGGGCTGCCGCGCAACAAAACCTTTGACGTCCTGACGGCGGATTAACGGCAGAAAATCGCCGAATTTCTTGCGATGCAACTCAAGCAGCATATCGCGATGTCCGATCTCCTCCTGCGCCATGCGATCGTACAAGTCCGCGGTCTCCGGATAGGCCGCGCGCAGCCGGTCGGCGAACGAACGATAGATGCGGTTGTCCTCGTCCTCGTTGGAGATCGCGAGTGCAAGAACTTCCTGCTCGGTCAGGTCGGCGAAACGTTTCACGAATGCCTCTTGGTGGTGCAAGGTCGGAAGAACTGCGCAACACTATCTTAGAACGTTTCTAAGTAATGATACGAGCAGGGAATATAAGGATGCGATTTGACGTTATACGCCGTCCGTTCGAGCCTGCTATCCGTCTGTTCTTACACGCCTATTGGCGTGTATCGCGCGGGCTGACGGTGGGCGCGCGGGCGCTGATTTTCGACGGCGAGGGCCGGGTCTTTTTGGTCAAGCATTCATATGTCGCCGGCTGGCATCTGCCGGGCGGCGGGGTCGAAAAGGGCGAGACGCTGCTGACGGCGTTGGAACGCGAGTTGCGCGAAGAGGGCAACATCGAATTGGCCGAGCCGCCGGTTCTACACGCGGTCTATTTCAATCGTCGGGCATCGCGGCGCGACCACGTCGCACTCTATGTTGTGCGAGCCTTCCGCCAGATCGCGCCGCCGCAGCCGAACCGCGAAATCGTCGAGCACGGTTTCTTTTCGCCGCAGGCGCTGCCGGCGGACACTGCGCGTGCGACGCGCGAGCGCATCGCGGAGGTGCTTACCGGCCGCCCGCCCTCGGAACTGTGGTAGCGCAAAAGCCGCCGCGGCGTCTGTCGATGCCACGTGAAAAGTTCATTACCGTCATTACAAAGAATTTATGCAACGCGTGCCTCGGGCGAACGTTGCCGCTGTAACACGCGTTTGAAATACGATGGAGCACGCAATGCGTAAAATTATGTGGGCGGTTGCCGCTGCGGCAGCGTTGGGAACCGCGACAATGACGACAAGTGCCATGGCTTTCCCTCACGGCCATGGCGGAGGTGGACATATGAGCGGCGGCTTCGGACATGGTCACGCGGCTGCAATAGGCGGGATGATGGCCGCGCCGCGGATGAACGCAAGCGCCAATCTAAAGGCGAACAATGTGGCAGCGCCGAACAATTTTGCCCGGAACAACTTCGCGCGAGGTCCGCATTATGCCTACCACTCGCATTATGCTTTAAACGGGCATCGCTATCGTGGCGGGTACGGTGGCTATGGTGGCCTTTATGCCTATGAACCCGGCTATAACGCCTGCTACGACAACGGGTACGGGCCATATTACAACGGTTATTACAATAACGGTTATTACAACAACTGTTACTCCAACTATTACAGCGAGCCCGGTCCAGGCTTCAGCTTCGGATTCGGCTGGTAGAGACTTCGAGCCGATTTGAGGCAGCAAGCGCGCCGTTTCGAAAAGAAGCGGCGCGTCTTTAATCGGCTGCGCAATATCAGTTGAAGCGGCCGCGATCGTGCGGTGCGGTAAAGTCGAGCAGCGGACCGATCGGCACGATGCCGGTCGGGTTGACTTGGCGCTGGCTGCCATAATAGTGCCGCTTGATGTGATCCATGCTGACGGTCTCGGCAATCCCCGGCACCGCATACAGATCGCGCAAATAATTTTCCAGATTGTGATAATCCGCGACGCGCCGCAGATTGCATTTGAAGTGACCGTTATAGACGGCATCGAAGCGGACCAGCGTCGTGAACAGCCGCCAGTCCGCTTCGGTGATTTGGTGACCGGCCAAATAGCGCTGCCGTGACAGCCGGTCTTCGAGTTGATCGAAGGTGACGAAGATCGCACGGGCCGCTTGCTCGTAAGCGTCCTGGGATGTGGCGAAGCCGGCGCGATAAACGCCGTTATTGACCGTCGAGTAGACCAAGTCGTTGACGCGGTCGATGGCGTCGCGCAAGTCCGTCGGGTAGTAGTCGGTGCGCACATTGGTGAGCGCATCGAAGGCGGAATTGAGCATACGGATGATTTCGGACGACTCGTTATTGACGATGGTGCGCTGCTTCTTGTCCCACAGTACCGGCACCGAGATGCGCCCGGTATAATGCGGATCGGCGATCAGATAGATTTCGGCGAGTGTCGTCTTGCCGTTGACCTCGTCGCGCGTGCCGCCTTGCGCGGTGCCGAATTCCCAGCCGGTCTTGCCGTAAAGCGGCTCGGCTACCGAAACCGAGATGGCATTTTCGAGCTTCTTGAGGCTGCGGAAGATCATGGTGCGGTGCGCCCACGGGCAGGCGTGCGAAACGTACAAATGATAGCGGCCGGCTTCGGCCTTAAAGCCGCCTTCGCCGGTCGGGCCGGCGCTGCCGTCGGCCGTAACGAAATTGCGGAATACCGACGATGGCCGAAGAAATTGCCCCTCTTTGGTGCGCGAAACGTCTTCCTGCCAGACTCCGCTAACGAGCAAACCCATGTTCTTCTCCGCTGATATGTCAGTTCAATTTAGTCATTATCGGCGCCCGCGATAGGGCGCCGCTGGACCTGAATCGCACGAGGTGGTAGGCGGCGACGATGAACGATATCGCGCTTACCATCCTGCCGGAAACGCCGGCCGATGCGCCGGCGATCGAACGCCTGCACGAGCGCACGTTCGGCCCGGGCCGGTTCGCCAAGACTGCGTACCGGCTGCGCGAACAGGCGGCGCACCAGCTCGATATATCGTTCACCGCGCGTACCGGTACGCTCTTGGTCGGGTCGGTATGGCTGTCGCCGATCCGTGTCGGCGAGACCAAGGCGCTGCTGCTCGGGCCATTGACCGTCGAGCCTGCGTTTCGCGAGCGTGGCGTCGGCCAGGCCTTGATCGAACGCGCGTTAGGGGAGGCCAAGGGCAAGGGGCATCGCCTTGTGTTCCTGATCGGCGACGAGGCCTATTACGGAAAAAGCGGCTTCAAGCGCGTGCCGCCGGGTCGCGCCACCATGCCGGGGCCGGTGGATCCGGCGCGGCTGCTCGTCGCCGAACTCGACGAAGGCGCCTTCGAGGGCGTCGCGGGACCGATCCGGCCGGATTGGGTTTAGCGTTCCCGCGCCCAGGCGCCGGAAAGGCTGCCGAGCAGAAGCAGAAGGCCGATCATGCCGCTAAAGACGGGCAATACGCCGATGCCGCGTACCACGCTGGCGTCGCGCATCTTCAGGCCGATCCAGTCGCCGCCCTTGTAAGTATCGCCCGAGCGTACCGCGACGATGCGCGGAACGTGAAGACCGCTGCCCTCGTCGAGGCGCCGCGACGCGCCGCCGGTCGCGTCCGTGAGCGGCGACATGATCGCGGTCGTCGAGGTCACCTCGGCATATTCGAGCGGGTTGGCCGGGCCGATATTGACGAGCGCATTGAGCTTGCCGTCGGTCGCGCGCCACAAGCCGAGTTCGTTGGCGCTGACGCTCGATTCCCAGACGCCCGGCTGGGTCGGATTGAGTTTGAGCGTGCGTTTGGCGCCGGAGGGCGCGGTCAAGGTCACGTCGGCGGCGGTATCCGCCATGGTCTGGCGGCGGATGACGAGATTATGGCCGCTGACCGTGAGCCGCAGCGACTCCTCTTCAAGATCCGGCTCCTTCATCAGCCAATGCGACAGCCGGCGCAAGAGATCGAGATGCGGGCCGCCGCCCTGAAAACCGCGCGCCCACAACCAGAGCTGATCGGAAAGCAAGAGCGCCACGCGCCCTTCGCCTTGGTGCGCCAGGACCAGAAGCGGCATTTGATCCGGGCCCTGCATCACCGCGGTGCCAGTGGTGTTCTGGGTATCGACGATACGGAACCATTGGCTCCAATGCGGCGGATTGCTGTCCGATCCTTCAAGCCCGCGCGTCACCGGATGACGTTCGCCGAGTTCGGTCAGTCGCGGATGGAAGGCCTGGTCGGTCACCTCGCCGGTCGGTTCGGCCGGCAGGATGGCATCGAGCGGCGTGTGCCACACGCTGGTCGGGCTGGCGTAATCGGGTCCGGCGGCGACGAGCACTGCGCCGCCGTCGCGCACGTAACGCGCGATATTGTCGAAATAGATCATCGGCAGCACGCCCTGGCGCGCGTAACGGTCGAAGATGATGAGCTGGAACTGATCGATCTTCTGCTGGAACAGCTCGCGCGTCGGGAAAGCGATCAGCGATAATTCATTGATCGGCGTGCCGTCCTGCTTTTCCGGCGGCCGCAGAATGGTGAAATGCACCAAATCGACGGACGGATCGGATTTGAGGAGATTGCGCCAGGTACGTTCGCCGGCATTGGGCTCGCCGGAAACCAAGAGCACCCGCAGCTTGTCGCGCACGCCGTCGATCGAGACCACGGCGCGATTGTTGACTTGGGTCAGTTCACCCGGCAGCGGCGAGGCCTCGATCTCGACGATATTCTGCCCGCCGTGCGGGATCGGGATCTGCACGTCCTGCGGCACGCCGACCGGGACGGTGCGCTGGTCGATGATGTCGCCGTCGCGACGCACCGTCACCTCGGCGGTGCTGGCATTGCCGCCCTGGTCCTCGACCCGATAGGTGATGGTCTGCGGCTGCCCGACAATGCCGAAACGCGGGGCCGCGATCAGCGCGACGCGGCGGTCGCGTTCGTCCTTATGGCCGGTGATCAAAGCGTGCACCGGAGCGGCAAAGCCGAGGCTGGCGGCGTCGGACGGCACATCGTGGACGCGACCGTCGGTGATCATGATGACGCCGGCGACGCGATCGGCCGGCACGTCGGCCAGCGCCGAAGACAGCGCGGTAAACAACCGGGTGCCGTCGGTCTCGCCGTCCGCCTGTCCGGCTTCGATCACGCGCGTTTCCAGGCCGGGGATGCGGTGAAGCTGTTCCACGACCGCGGTGCGGGCGGCGTTGGTCTGCTGCGTGCGGTCGCCAAAATCCTGACTCGGGCTTTTGTCGACGACGACCACCGCAATGGAGCTTAGCGGGTCACGATGCTCCCGGGTGAGCGACGGATTGGCGAGCGCCAGCACGATCAGCGCCAGGGCCAGTGTCCGGATCACGGCACCGCGGCTGTGCGTCACGAAAAGCAACAGCGAAAACAGGCAGGCAACCGCAATCGCCACCCACATTTCCGAGGCGTTGATCAGCGGAGCGAATGCGACACCGAGGTTCAATACGCTCTCCTGTTGGCCCAGCTCACTGCCCGAGCCGCTCAAGCAGCGCCGGCACGTGCACCTGGTCCGCCTTGTAGTTGCCGGTGAGCGTGTACATCACGATATTGACGCCGGCGCGGAACGCCATTTCGCGCTGACGCGGTTCGCCTTCGACCATGGGCAGCATCGGCTGACCGTCCGATCGCGTTGCCCAGGCGCCGGCCAAGTCGTTGGAGGTGATCAGGATCGAGGATACGCCGTCGCCGCCGCGCGCCGGCCGGCTGGCGCTTTGCTCGTCGTCGCCGGTTGAGGGCAGCGCCTCGACCCAAAGCTGGCCGGTATCGAAGCGTCCGGGAAAATCCCGCAGCAGATAGAACGTTTTTGTCAAAACGTGATCGTGCGGCACGGGCTCGAGTTCGGGGATATCGAGCGAGGAGAGGATCTTGCGCAGTTCGAGCATGCCGGGACTGCGCGTTTCGCCGCCGGGACCGGGCGGCGCAACGACCGCGTCGCGGGTATCGAAAAGCACCGTGCCGCCGTCCTTCATGTAAGTGTCGATGCGCTTGAGCGTGGCGTCCGAAGGTCGCGGCGCGCCTGGCACGATCGGCCAGTAGATCAGCGGGTAGAACGCCAGTTCGTCATGACTAATGTCGAGACCGGTCGGATCGCCCGGCTCAAGCGCGGTGCGCTGCGCCAAAAACAGCGTCAGCCCCGCCAAGCCGGCCTTGCTGATCGCATCGACGTCGGCATCGCCGGTCACCACATAAGCCAGTTTGGTTTCCAGCGCCGCCTGCGGGACGTCCGGATTGGGCGTTTCTTCCTGGGCGCGCGCCTGGCCCAGCGTCAGTGCCAGCGCCGCGACAACCATGACCGAGGCGGCGGCGGCACGCGAACGGCGCGGCAGGAGCCGTTGAATACCGCCGCCGAGGAACAGCACAATGATTGTATCCAGCAGCAGCAGCGACAGCGCCAAAAGGAAAATCGGACCGCGCAGGTCCTGCGGTTCGCTGGTGCGATAGACCCGGTGGCTGGCCGTGACGAGCGGCGAGAAGTCGAGCGGCGCGAGATGATCACCGGCCGCAAGGGTGTTGACGGCAAGGAGGCTTTCCGGCGGCCCGTAAAGGCCCGGCGGATGGTCGGAAGTCGCACCGCCGGCAAAATCCGTCGGCACCGGCCGCGCCGTCGGCGGCGGTGCGATGAAATTGCCGAAACCATCGAGCATGTGACTTGGCTGCACCAGATTCGGCTGCACCAGATCATGAGCGTTCGCGGATTTTGCGGCATTGGCGTCGGCAGCGGGATTGGTACCGGCCAGCGCGACGACCCGCTTGAGCATTTCCACAAAAGTTCCGGACAGCGGCAAATTCGACCACCGCGTATCGCCGGTGACATGGAACAAGACGATGAGACCTTTGCCGCGACGTGCGGCGGTAACGAGCGGGGTGCCGTCGGCGAGCGTCGCCCAGGTATTGTCGCTGAGCGCCGCATCGGGCTCGGCGAGGACTTGGCGGCTGACGGTGACATCGGTCGGCACCGGCATGCCGGCGAAAGGACCGGCGCGCGAAAACGCGGCAAGCGGTTGCGGCTTGTCCCAACTCAAGGCGCCGCCGAGGACGCGGCCGCCGCGGCGCAATTTGACCGGAACGAGATCGTCATCGGAGGCGGCAAGGCGCGGTCCGGCAAAGCGGACCAGTACGCCGCCGTCCTCGATCCATTGCGCGAGCCGGTCGTGCGCGTCGCCAACATTGCCGACGTCGGTCAAGATCAGCATCGGCAGCTTCTGATCGAGGAAATGACTGACGGCGTCGGCCGGCGATTCGCCCTGGGCGATGCGCACATCGGCAAACGGCAGAAGCGCGCGTTGAATATAGTAGCTTGAATCCAAAAGCGGCTCCGCCATGTCGGCAATGGCGCCGGACACGATGCCGACGGTGCGGCGTTGCGAGCGCTTGTCGAGCAGTTGCACGGCGCCCGCCGAACGCTCGCTGGAAATCTCGAGCCGCGCGATGTCGTTGCGCAACTCGACCGGAAGTTCGAGCTGCGCCGCGGTCTCCCGATCCGAGGCTTTGAAGGCAAACGGAGTCTCGCCAAGCGGCAGGCCTTTCAAGTCGAGCGCGCGAACCGTTCCGCTCTGCGCTGCGCCGGCCTCGGCGCGCAGAACCCTCACGGTCAATGCGCCGGCCGCGTTATCGGCGCCGGCGAGCGCGCGGGCCCCCGGTACGCCGCCGGCTACGATCGTCAGGGGATGAGTGCCGACCGCTTGCGCAAGCTGCTTTACGAATTCGCCGCCGTGTCCGGCGTCGACGCCGTCGGATAACCAAACCAATTCGACGTTGGGCATTTTGGCGAGAAATTGCCTCAACGACGGCAGCGTATCGGAGCGGTTGACGGTATATGGCATCGGGCTGAGGCGATGCAGGCGCACACGCGCCGAATCCGCTGTCTCGAGCGAAATGTCGTGCGGTCCTTGGGACAGCGGCACCAGCGCCACCGGGCGGCGGTCGTCTTCCGCTCGCTGGATGATGTCGTCAGCGGTCCGTAGGCGCGCATCCCAAGTGGCGGCGGCCGCCCAGCCGTCGTCGATCAGGATTGCGACCGGCGCACTGGTTTTCGTCGTCGCCAGCGGTGGATGCCAAAGCGGTCCGGCTGCAGCGATGATGACGAGCGCGGCCAGCGTCAGCCGCAACAGCGTGAGCCACCACGGCGTGCGCGAGGGGGTTTCCTCCCTGGGCGCGATCTGGAGAAGAAGGCGCGTCGGCGGGAAATCCAGACGCCGCGGCCGCGGCGGGATCAATCGTAGCAGCCACCAAAGCACCGGCAGCGTCAGAAGCCCGATCAGCACCAGCGGTTCGGCAAAGCCCAGCGGTAAGCCACCGATCATGCGGGCACCTTGGAGCCGGCCGACAGGTGCACGCCGGCGGCATTATGCGCCGTTCCGGCGCCGATCCGCGCGTGCAGCGCGAGTAGAAGCTCGCTCGCGGGACGGTCGGTGCGATGAATCGTAAAGCTAAAACGGAGCCGATCGGTCTCGTTACGGATCTCGGCACGATGGCGGGCAATGCGGGCGGTATAGTCGGCCCGCCAGGTTTCCGCGCGGCCGGCGGTGATTTTGCCGCCGCCTTCCGGCTCAACGAACTCGATCCGGCCCCAATAAGGGAATGTTTCCTCCGCGGGGTCGACAACTTGCACCACATGGCCGTGGGCGCCACTGCCGGATAATTGAGTCAGCGTCCGGCGTATCTCGGCAATGTCGCTCCACAGATCGGACAAGAGCACGACCTCGGCGAGCGGGGAGGGCACAAAATTCGGCGGCAGGCTGGGCCGCTCATTGCGGTCGTGCAGGATGGCCTGGGCGATCCGCTCGACCACGTCGCGGCTGCCGGTCGGCCGGAGCAAGCCGGGAATGCCGACTCGCTCACCGCCATCGACCAGCACTTCGGCGAGCGCCAGCGTAATGACCAGCGTCCGGTACAGCTTCGTGTCGCGTACAAGCGGTGAAGCAAAATTCATCGAAGGCGAGCGGTCGGGCCAGATCCACACCGTATGTGCGGCTTCCCACTCCAGCTCGCGAACATAAAGATGATCGTCGCGCGCCGAGCGACGCCAATCGACGCGTGATGCCGGCTCGCCCGAAACGAACCGGCGGTATTGCCAAAAATTCTCTCCCGGGCCGGCGCGGCGGCGACCGTGCATACCGTGAATGACGGTGGCCGCCACCCGCCGCGCTTCAAGGATCAAACGCGGCATGCCGGCCGCAAGCGTTCGGCCTTCGCCGACCGCGCGGCTCGTCGCGGCAACATCCTGATGATTGCGTTGTGGTATGTGCCTGGCCTCGGCCGCCATACGATTAACCGATGCGCCCCTTCAGCCGGCCAATCACGGCTTCCACGCTTTCGCCTTCGGCCCGGGCAGAGAAGGTGAGCGCCATGCGGTGCTTAAGCACCGGTTCGGCGAGGTCGATCACGTCGTCGATCGAGGGCGCCAGACGGCCGTCCAGGAGCGCGCGGGCGCGCACGGCGAGCATCAAGGCCTGGCTGGCCCGCGGGCTCGGTCCCCAGGCGATGAGCTTTGCCCCATCGCCGCCTTCCGGGCCCGGACGCGCCGAACGCACCAGCTTAAGGATGGCCTCGACGACGGATTCGCCGACGGGGAGCCTGCGCACCAGCCGCTGCGCCGCCAACAAATCATCGGCGGTCATCGCCGCTTTGGCGCGTGTTTCCTCGGCGCCCGTTGTCTCAAACAGGATTCTCCGCTCGGCATCGCGGTCCGGATAGCTGACGTCGATTTCCATCAGGAAACGGTCAAGCTGCGCTTCCGGCAGCGGATAGGTCCCTTCCTGCTCCAGCGGGTTTTGCGTGGCGAGCACGTGGAACGGCTTCGGCAGGTCATGCCGCACGCCGGCAACGGTAACGTGCTGCTCCTGCATCGCCTGCAAGAGCGCCGACTGCGTGCGCGGACTGGCGCGGTTGATTTCGTCCGCCATCAATAGTTGAGCAAACACCGGTCCAGAGATGAAACGGAAATTACGCTTGCCGGTCTGGCTCTCCTCCAGCACTTCGGTGCCGAGGATGTCCGATGGCATGAGATCGGGTGTGAACTGGATACGCCGCGCATCCAGACCGAGCACCGTGCCCATCGTGTCGACAAGCTTGGTTTTGGCGAGCCCCGGCACACCGAGAAGGAGTGCGTGTCCGCCGGACAAAATGGTGACGAGCGCCTGATCCACCACCTTGTCTTGGCCGAATATGACGGCGCCGATGGCGGCCTTGGCCGCCCGGACGTGGTCCGCAGTCGACTCGGCGGCGCGCACGATCATGTCCTCGAGCTTTTCGAGGCCGTCTCCGCCGGCGACCGGCATGGCTAACTCCTTGTCCTTAAGAGTAATTCTTATTTCGAATTAGCTTCGCGCGAATCGATGGCAGCCGGCCTGCACGCCAATTAGGCACAGAAGATGCAATATATGAGCCAGCGGCCAAGCCTGAGATTCTGCGCTGATTCTTGATGGATAGGAAATCCGCCTTGGATGCAGCGTGGGTCTGGGGATTAGTCGGATGCACAGCGACAACTTCGCACTCGCAGATCTGCCCGCCTCCTGACACCCTGTTCGAGCGGAACTTCAAGGCAAACCATGGCGAAGGAAGGGCGACCCGCCCTCGAGACGATCACAGGCTCGCTAGGTCGCGGCAGTAAAGGGCCGCCGCCGGTGGAACTATGGGACCCTCCCTATTGTGGGGACCTCGATATGCGCATTGCCACCAATGGGACCTGGATCTACCTCAAGACCCCGATCGGCCGGCCTGCGCTGGTCAGGCTGTTCGCTTCCGTCCTCAAACGGGAGGGCGACCGCTATTTCCTGGTCACGCCGGTCGAGAAGTGTGGCATTCAGGTCGACGATGCGCCGTTTCTGGCGGTCGAGATGAAGGTCGAAACCGGCGCTGCCGGGCGCGTTTTGAATTTCCGCACCAATGTCGACGATTGGGTCACTTGCGGGGCGGAGCACGAGTTACGCTTCGAGCCGGAAGCGGGAACAGACGGGCTGAAACCCTATCTTCACGTCCGCCGCAATCTATGGGCCAAAGTCACCCGCGCCCTGTTCTTCGATCTGGTTGAACTGGGCGAGGAACGCGATGTCGACGGCATCGCCATGTTCGGAGTGTCGTCCGGCGGCGCTTTCTTTCCGATGGCGCCGGCGCAAGCAGTGAGGGAATTCGCGTGAACGATCGAGCGGCAAACATGCAGCACGTGGCGGCCGATGACTTTTTCACGCGCGCCCGGGCGCGGCTGACGCTTGAAATCCCGCCGGCGCTGACCGATCCGAATGTGGAAGGTGCGCGCGGCGATCTCGATCTGAATCCGGAAATGTGGGTGCGCGCGGGTGTCAAGGCGACCAAGCCCGCCGCGGTGCTCGTCCCCGTGATCGATCGCTCCGAGCCGACGGTTCTGCTCACGCTACGCACCGCGCAGCTTGCCAGCCACGCCGGGCAGGTGGCTTTTCCCGGTGGCAAAATCGATCCCGCCGACGAATCTCCGGTCGCGGCAGCCTTGCGTGAGGCGCGCGAGGAAACCGGATTGGCGCCTAGCCTCATCGAACCGATCGGCTATCTCGACCTTTATTTGACGTTTTCGGGCTTTCGCATTCTGCCGACGCTGGCGCGGGTCAAGCCGGATTTCGCTCTCACCCTCAATCCCGGCGAAGTGGTCGAGGCTTTCGAAGTGCCGCTCGCCTTTGTGATGACGCCTGCCAATCATCAGCGCAAGACGCGCGACTGGAACGGAATGCAGCGCGACTATTACGCCATCCCATTCGAGAACCGCTACATCTGGGGCATTACCGCCGGGATCTTGAAGAATCTCTACGATCGGATTTACGCGGCATGATGCGGCCGATCCTTACCGAGCTCGGACTGTTCCTCGCTCCGTTCGCGCTCTATGCGGCCTTTCTTCTGCTCACCCGCGCCGAGGTGCTGCTGCCGGCCGCCTGGACGGCGACGCGCGTGGCAAGCTTGTTCATTGTTTCGCTCGTGCTCGTCGTCGGAAGCTTTCTTTTCTTGGCGCAATTCTCCGGCTCGCCGCCTGACTCGAACTACGTGCCGGCGCACATCGACAATGGCAAATTCGTCCCCGGGGCGACGCAGTGACGGCAAAACCGCATCTCGGCGATGCCCTTTGGCTTCGGGGCGGCGAAGTGGCGCGGCTGCTTGACGTGCTCGATCGCGACGGTGAAGAGGCGCGCGTGGTCGGCGGCGCGGTGCGCAATGCCTTGCTCGGGCTTTCCATTGGCGAAGTCGACCTCGCGACCACCGCCGTGCCTGAAGAAGTCATCCGCCGCGTCACCGCCGCCGGCTGGAAAGCAGTTCCAACCGGAATCGATCATGGCACCGTCACGGTCGTCATCGACGGCAAGCCGTTCGAGGTGACGACACTACGGCAGGACGTCGAGACGGACGGCCGCCACGCCAAGGTCGCGTTCGGCCGCGATTGGCGCATTGACGCACAGCGACGCGATTTTACCATCAACGCCCTGTCGGCGACTGCGGACGGCGCAGTCTACGACTATGTCGGCGGGTCTGCCGACATTGCCGTGCGGCGCGTGCGCTTCATCGGCGAGGCAAAGGAGCGGATCGCCGAGGATTATTTGCGCATATTGCGTTTCTTTCGCTTTCACGCCTGGTACGGCGCCGGCTCGCCCGATGCGGTTGGCTTGCACGCCTGCATCCTGGCACGGGCCGGGCTTGAGACGCTTTCGCGTGAGCGCATCCGCATGGAACTGCTCAAGCTTTTGTTGGCTGCTCATGCGACGCTGACTCTTGCGGTTATGGCCGAAAGCGGCATTCTCGGCATGGTGCTCGGCGGCGTGCCGCTGCTCGCAAGCTTCGAGAACATGGTGAAGGTCGAGGCGGTGACCGGTCTCGGTGCCGATGCCGTGCGCCGGCTCGGCGCGCTTGGCGTTTCGGTCAAGGAGGACGGTGAGCGCCTCGCGCAGCGGTTACGATTGTCGAATGCCGAAGCGGAGCGGCTGGTTGCATTGGAGCATTGGTGGCGCGTCAAGCCGCAATCGGGCGAACCGACAGCCCGCGCGCTCCTCTATCGTCTCGGCTCGCAATCGTTCGCCGACCAGGTACTGGTGGCGTGGTCGCGCGCGGCTGCGGGTGCCGCGGACCCGTCGTGGCACGCGCTTGCCAATCTGCCGGCGCGCTGGACCGTGCCGGTTTTTCCGCTCAAGGCTGCCGACTTCATTCAGCGCGGCATTGGTGCGGGGCCTGCCCTGGGTGTGGCTCTGCGCGCGGCCGAGCAAGCCTGGATCGCGGCGGACTTCCCAGCGCAGCGTGGCGCGGTTGAAACGATTGCCGACAAGACGGCACGCGAAGTTGCCACGAACGGCTGACCCGCCAATCGATCCTACGACGACATCCGCTCGCGCAACGAGCGCAGCCGCCGCCGGCTTCCGGTAGCGAATTCGCGCATCCGCGGACGCACGCGCGCGATCATCCGGCGGCGCTGCGCCGTCATGTGCTCGACCTGCATTTCATTGCCGCGCCAGACAAAGCCACTGCCGCGCAGCGCGCCGACAAACAGCCCCGGCAGCAGCAGATCGCGTACCAACCCGTAGAGCGGATAAAGCGCCGGGACATGCCAGCCGGCGGCGAAAGAGAGTGCCATTTCGGCGCCATACCAGAGCGCGGCGAAGCTCACGACGCAGAGCGCCGGCGGCCAATGAAAAGCAGCGGCCAGATAGGCAACCGCGATCATCGGCAGCACGGCGCCCGAGAGGGCTTCGGGCAGGAAATAAAACAGAAAGCTGGCCCGCCGCAGCCGCGCCCAGCGCAGCTGCCGGTTCCAGACTTCGATAGCACTGCGCCGGCCAAGCGGTTGCGCAAATGCCCGGTCAACCAGCCTGACCTTCAGCCCTGCGTCGCGCACGGCTTTGGTCGCCGCGGCGTCCTCGGCCACTTCCTTGCCGAGCACCTCGATCCCGCCCGCGGCATCGAGGTCGGCGCGCCGCCACAGCATGGTTTTACCCTGCGCGAAACCAAAGCCCAGCGTATCGACGATGTATTGCCAGCGCGCTTGATAAGTGTTGAGGAACGCGCATTCGACTTCGGCCCAGATGCCGTCCGGCCGGCAGCCGATCGGCGGCGAGGCAACAAGCCCGGTATCGGCGCGCCAACTGGCGAATAGCCGCTGGATGTAATCGGTTGGCATCAGCACATTGCTGTCGGCAATGACGATCCAGGAATGGCGGGCCGCGTGCCAGCCCTTGATTACGTTATTAAGCTTCGGATTTGCGCTCACCGGATCGTCGCCCACCAGCAGCCTCGCCGCATGGGTCGGATTCTCCGCCATCAATGTCTTGACCAGCGGTACGGCCGCATCCTTTGCGGAAGCGACGCAGAACAGGATTTCGTAATGCGGATAATCAAGGGCGAACGTCGAAGACAACGTATCGGCCGCATAATTGTCTATGCCGCATAGCGGGCGCACCAGGCTGACGGGAGGATAGGATTTCGACAGCGGTTCGCGCGGCCGACTGGCGCGGAAACGGCCAATCGCAATCGCGATGCTCATAAGCTGGACGACGGTGAGGGCGATGCAAAATATCGCGGCGGCGAGAATCGGCGCGGTCATCGCCGGAACTTTTAGGCGTGTGGCATGACAGAGCTATGACTCGTTTACTTATTTGTACCCCTTTGTATCGCGTCTGCGCACCGCTGCGAACGGCCGTGTTAACCTTTGATGTCATGGTCCTGCAATGGAGCGATTCTATAAAACGATTCGATTGGCAACAGATGCGAGATCACGCTCGGTGACGTTCGAGCCCGCCGAAATTAAGTTCCGCACGCTCTTTATTTCCGATGTCCATCTCGGCGCGCGCGGCTGCCAGGCCGACCATCTTCTCAATTTCCTGCGTTATCACGATGCCGACACCATCTATCTGGTCGGCGACATCGTCGACGGCTGGCAGTTGAAATCGGGCTGGTACTGGCCGCAGGAGCACAACGACGTGGTGCAGAAGCTTTTGCGCAAGGCGCGCAAAGGCACCCGCATGGTCTATCTGCCGGGCAACCACGACGAGTTTCTCCGCAACTATTACGGCACCCATTTCGGCGGCATCGAAGTTGTCGAGACCGCCATTCACGAGGCCGCCGACGGCTGCCGCTATCTCGTCGTCCACGGCGACGCGTTCGACATGGTGGTCAAGCACGCGCGCTGGCTCGCGCTTCTCGGCGATACCGCCTACGATCTCGCCATCCTGATCAACCGCTATTTCAATGCCATCCGCCGGCGGCTCGGCTTCCGCTATTGGTCGCTGTCGCAATGGGCGAAGCACAAGGTCAAAAACGCGGTCAACTATATCGGCGCTTTCGAGCAGACCTTGGCCGAGGAAGCGCAGCGCCATAAGGTCGATGGCGTCATATGCGGCCACATTCATCACGCCGTGATGCACGATTCATTCGGCATCCGTTACATGAATTGCGGCGATTGGGTCGAAAGCTGCACGGCGCTCGCCGAGCATGAGGACGGCAGCTTCGAGATCATTCGTTGGATCGATCGCAGCGCCACCCTGCCGCCGCTGCCCGAGGATGAGCCGGAATTGCCGCTGCACGAGAAGACCGGCATCGCCGCCTGACGGCCTATCCCGCCCTTGAGCACGGCCTTGTGCTGCAGTCATACTCGCTCCCGGCATGGAGCTTTCCGTTCAGATCGAGCGCTGGGCGCTGGCGTCGGCTTTCACCATCAGCCGCGGCAGCAAGACCGAAGCCGTCGTGGTGACGGCCGAACTGCGCGAGGCGGATCGTCGTGGCCGCGGCGAGTGCGTGCCGTATGCGCGCTACGGCGAAACGCCGGAGGCGGTCGCCGCCGCAATCGAGGCGATGCGTCCGGCCGTGCGCAACGGCCTCGACCGCTCGGCGCTGCAGGCGGCGATGCCACCGGGTGCCGCGCGCAACGCGCTCGATTGCGCTTTTTGGGATCTTGCAGCAAAGCAGGCGGGATGCCGCGCCTATCTATTGGCCGGCGTCGCGGCGCCTATGCCGCTTACCACCGCCTATACGATTTCGCTCGCGGCACCGGCGGCGATGGCGGAGGCGGCGGAACGCGCCGCCTTCCGTCCGCTGCTCAAGGTGAAACTCGGCGCCGCCGAGGGCGACGGCGCGAGAATTGCGGCGGTGCGGCGCGCGGCACCCCAGGCCGAGCTCATCGTCGACGCCAATGAAGGGTGGAGTGAAAAAAACCTTGCGCAAAACCTTGCCGCTTGCGCCGAAGCAGGCGTCACGCTGATCGAGCAGCCGCTGCCGGAAGGGCATGACGCAGCGCTTGCAGGCCAGAAGCGGCCGATACGTGTCTGTGCCGACGAAAGCGTTCACGATCGCAGGTCGCTTGCCGGGCTCGCGGACAAATACGACGCCATCAATATCAAGCTCGATAAGACTGGCGGTTTGACCGAGGCGCTTGCGCTTGCTGCCGAGGCGAACCGGATCGGCTTAACCATCATGGTCGGCTGCATGGTTGCGACCTCGCTGGCGATGGCGCCGGCCATGCTGGTGGCGCAAGGCGCCAGCGTTGTGGATTTGGACGGTCCGCTGTTGCTGGCGAAGGACCGCGCCGATGGACTGAACTACGACGGTAGTCTTGTTTATCCACCCGAAGCGGCCCTGTGGGGGTGAGGCACGGGGTGCTAAAATGTCCGCCGAGCTGCAGTGAGCGCAGCAATTAACGGCCGCAGAGCCGAGTGGCAGGGAGGAAATCATGGCGACGAGGCGCAGCGTTATTATTGCTATGGCGACAGCCGGCGCCGTTTCGCCACTGGCGATGCGCGGTCGGGTGCGGGCGGAGCAGAAATATCCCGAGCGGCCGATCAAGATGATCGTGCCTTATCCTCCCGGCGGTCCGATTGACACCATGGCGCGGTTTCTGGGCGATTCTTTGAACCGGCGCTTCGGTCAGGTCGTGGTGGAGAATCGTCCCGGCGCAGGCGCCGTGGTGGGAACCAAATGGGTCGCGGCCGCCGAGCCGGACGGCTACACCTTGCTGTTTGGATCCTCGGGCTCGCTTGCGGTTGCGCCAGCGCTCTACACCACGTCTGATGTCGATCCGCGCAAGGTGTTTGTGCCGATCGCCACCGTCGCGCTGCTGCCGCACATCATGGTTGTGAATAACGATGTGCCGGCAAAAACCATTGCCGAATTTATTGCTTATGCCAGGGCGCGGCCGGGCCAACTGAATTTCGGCGCCGGTCTGGGAACGCCGCCGCATCTGCTCAGCACATTGTTTAAGACCGAGGCGCGCCTCGATATGGTCTTCGTGCCTTATACCGGCTCGACGCAATCGGTCACCGATCTGCTGGCCGGCCGCACCCAGTTCACCATCGACGGGCTGGTGACGCTTTACCCCCTCATCAAGGCCGGAAAACTGCGCCCGCTGGCGGTCGCCCGTTCCGAACGTTGGCCGGTGCTGCCCGATGTGCCGACACTGGCGGAGAGCGGATTTCCCGATTTCGTCATCGACGCCTGGACCGGCGTGGTGGCTCCGGCCGGCACGCCGCCGACGATCGTTGACGAACTCAATGGCGCGATCAACGCCAGCCTCAAGACGCCCGAAGCGCAAGCCCTGTTCGCCAAATTTTCCGCGGTTGCCAAGCTCGGCACACCGAACGATTTCAAGATCTTTTTGGGCGAGCAGATGCAGAAGTGGGCGGCGATCGTCCAAATTGCCAATGCCCGAGTCGATTGATCGAGCGGTACTGCGCTCGATCGGCTAGGTAGTCACCCTTACAAAGGGCTCCGGGCAGGCGCCGGCGTTGCATTTTGTGCATAACCCTGTGGGTATCCTGGGGACAGAGGTTCCCAATTGGATTGCGCGCAGACTGTTTATGCGATTGATTCGCTGCGGTGTGGCGGTTTGCTAGTGTTCTTCTCGATTCCGAAGTTCGCGACCGAGCCTGACGCTTCATCCTTGCGAACTTCGGAATCGGGACACTAGGTTTCGCAATGGCGAACGATCCGGCGAACGGTCCCTTGGCGTTGTCCGGCATTGGAGCCGGGCCGCCGCAGGAAGCGGAGTATGAAGCGGTCTACGCGGCGGTCTCGGCAACCGAGCGCGGCCGCTGGTTTTTGACCGAATTCGCCAGCCGCAACCGCCACGCTGACACCGGTCCGCTGGTCGCGGCGCTGGCCCGCGTCGAGGCGGCCGTCGCCGGCGCGGATGCGCGCTCGGATCAGTCCGTCGCCACATCAAATATCGCCGCAGCGGCGGAAGGAATCGCGGATATCGCCTTCGGACTTCGCGAGCGCGGAGCCGATCGGGCGATGTGCGATGCGCTCGACGCGGCGGTGCGCCAAATATCCGTTGCATCCGGCGACGGCGCGAACGGCCGGGAGGATGGGAGCAGCACAACGCTGCGCGGGGCGGGCGAAGCGACGCTCGCAGCCGAGGCTCGGCCGGCTGCGATCGATCGCGCTGGCGCATCCGCGGACGAAGGTCACACCTCGCGCGGCGACGATTTCGAATTCGAATTGCAAGACCGGGAAAAGTTCGCGGCCGCCGCCACCGCGCTTGCCGCAACGATGAGCTCGCTCGGCGAGCAAAGCACGGAGGAGGTGCCAACTCGGTCTGCGGTCGAACCGGCGCAGCGTGCCGCCGTTATTCCGGCGCACGACTACACCGCTGCCGCAGCGCCGGAGCCGCAGCCCGAACTCGTCGCCAATGCTCGGCGCTGGCATATTGAGTCACCTGATTTCGTGTTCCGGCCCGCGGCGCAGCCAACGAACGGCCATGCCGCTTCTACCTCGAGCAATGCCGGCGAGTTGCCCCCGCGGCAGCCGGCGCCGCGGCGTCTCACGAATCCTGACGACGATCCGGCCGACTTGTTCGAACAAGCGTCTGCGCCGGCGGTTAAGCCGAATTCCGCAGTGTTGCGGACAGCGGACCGTGCACCGGCTCCGCCGCCACCTGCGGCGCCGGTCACGATAGCGAAAACTGCACCGTCGCCCGATCCGCAAGCACCGCCGCTGCGATTAGCGACGCGCCCGGTGCCGATCAACCCGCTTGCGGCATTGTCTGCTCTCAGTGAAGACGAGTTGCTCGCTTTGTTCGGTTAGCGGCGCATACGGACATCGCGAGAGAAATTCGCAAGAGTTCCGTGTCGCTTGCCCGTTGGTAAAATAATTTCCGATTTGTCGCGTTTAAGACTCGGCACGGAAGTTGCTTAGAGTGAGTTCAGGCGGACCGACAACGGCGTGCAGGCGATGCGTGCTCCCGGGTCTGCGCGACCTGTTGTTTGTGGTCCGCGCCAGTCGATCATCTGGAGGCCACGATGCATAGACTTGCCAGTCTTGCTGTGACTGCAGTGATGTTGTCGGTGCTACTGTCGGTTCCGAGCCAAGTGTCCGCGCATGACAATGGCCAGTACGCGAATGCGCCATTGAAGGCATGGTTCGACCAGCTCGCGAGCGGAAAGGGCTTGTGTTGTTCGTTCGCCGATGGGGTTTCTGTCGAAAACGTCGACTGGGATACCCAGGACGGGCGGTATCGTGTGCGCCTTAAGGGGCAATGGCTTGTTGTTCCCGATTCGGCGGTGGTGACGGAGCCAAACAAATTTGGTCCGGCCGTGGTGTGGCCGTACCAGGACGCGGACGGCATCACCCAGATCCGTTGTTTCCTGCCTGGCGCAGGAGCGTAAATTCGCGCGATTTCGCGGAAGGCCGGCGTTCACCTGCTAGGCGACCAACCGGGAAAACACGTCCGGGTCGACATTGCCGCCCGAAAGGACGGCAACGGCGATTTTATTCTTCACGTCGACCTTCCCGGTCATTAGTGCGGCGAGCGCTACCGCACCGCCCGGCTCGACGACGAGCTTCAATTCGGCGAATGCAAAACCAACCGCGGCGGCGACTTCGTCGTCGCTCGCCACGACTCCGGCGCCGACCAGCGACTGATTGATCGCGAAGGTGAGCTTGCCAGGCATGCGCGCCATCAGCGCATCGCAAATCGTGCCGGTGAGCGCGGCATTCTGTTCGCGCCGGCCGCTGCGGAACGAGCGGGCGTGGTCATCGAAGTCTTGCGGCTCGGCGGTGTAGAGGAGCGCGGCCGGCGCCCGGGCCTTGATGGCGAGCGCAATGCCCGCGGTCAGGCCGCCGCCCGAGGCGGTGACGACGACGACATCGGGGGTAAGCCCGAGTGCTCCCAGATCCTCGACGATTTCCCGCCCGGCAGTCCCCTGGCCGGCGATAATGAGGGCGTCATCGTACGGCGGCACCAGGACGGCACCGCGCGCAACCGCGATCTCGTTGGCGATCGCTTCGCGATCGTCGCGGGCGCGGTCGTACAGTACGATTTCCGCGCCGAGCGCGGCCGTGCGCTCGCGTTTCGCCCGCGGCGCGTCATACGGCATCACGATCACGCAACGCATGCCGAGGAGTTGCGCAGCGGCGGCGACGCCTTGCGCGTGGTTGCCTGATGAGAATGCCACCACGCCGCCGGACCGCTGCTCCTGCGGGATCGCGGCGAGCTTGTTATAGGCGCCGCGAAATTTGAAGGAGCCGGTGCGCTGCAGGGTTTCGGCTTTGAGGAAAACGCGTCCGCCCGTCATGGCGTCCAGCGCGACTGAGGTCAAAAGCGGCGTGCGCAGGGCCACGCCGGCCAAACGGCGGGCCGCCTCATCGACATCCGCGGCAGTGGGCAGCACAACCGGAGCGTCCATCGCACTCACCATGGCGGCAGCCAGGATCAAAGGTACCGCCGCAAAGGCGTCATAGGCAAGGACGTTCGCTTGCCACTCTCCGCGCGATAGCTGATTTACTCGAACCGGCCCGCCGCGTGCGCCAGCATTGTGAACACCTTGCCGGTATCGGACGTCAGATAGTTCCGCGCCACCGCCGGACCGCGATCGCCGCGCGAAACATCGTCGAGTAGCCGCTCGAATTCGTGGATGTAATGCTCCACGGTCTGCCGGAACTCCGGGTCGGAGCGATATTTGTTGCGGATTTCATCAAACGCCTTCTGACCCGATTGGGTATAGAGGCGGCGGCTGAACACGCCGCGCTCGCCACGCCTATAGCGCTCCCACGCTTCCGCGGCGGCATTGTGATCGATCATGCGCGCGATATCCACCGAGAGCGAATCAATCGACTCGATATTGTCGCGTTGCGGGCGCTCCTCGTCTTGCGGTGTCTCGCGGGCAGGGGGTGGCGCAATCGGCGGGCTCGGCTCCTCGCGCGAGGCGCGGCTGAGCAGGTCCGACAGCCAGCCGCCATTGCGCGGAGCGGCGTCATCCTTGCCGCCCGGCACCGGGCTCAAGTTCGGCGGCGAACCACGTCGCGCCGGCGCGCCGGTAATGTCGCGTGTCGGCGCTTGCTGGGCCGGCGCCATATCGGGCCGCATCGGCCTGACCTGGCCGCGGCCGCTGGCGGCGGCATACATCGGCTCGGCTTCGCGGCGAACCGGCTCCGAGGCGTCGACCGAGCGGCCGTGGCGGGCGACGATACGGTTGAGTTCGGCCAGTGCCTCGATTTGATCGACGATGACGCGGCGCATCTGCGCCGTGCTCTCGGCGGTTTCCTGCGGCAGTTCGAGAATGCCGCGCCGCAGTTCGGTCCGTGTCGTTTCCAGCTCACGCTGCATTTCGCCAGCCATCTGTTTCATGCCCTGCATGATTTCCGTGAAGCGGCTGGCGGACTGGGTGAACATGGCCTGCGCGTCGTTGAAAGCTTCGTCGTACACCCCGTTGAGCGCCTCGCTGGTGCGCAAACGCTCCTCATCCGTGGTTTTGCGCACGAGCTCGTATTGCTGCTCGATCGACTGCACGCTGTCATTGCTGCTCTCGGCGACAATGCCGGCGATCTCGCGCGCCCGCGCGGCCGCCGTATCGAGTGACTCGTCGAGCAAGGTTGAGAACCGCTGCAGCCGGTCGCCGAAATCCTCGGTGCGCGTGTCGAGTGTGGCGACCAGCGTCTCGATGCTCGAATGGCGGGCCGCCATCGAATCCTCGCTTCGGCGGTTGCTCGAATCGAGCAGATCGACAGCATCGGCAAGCGTCCGCCCGTGCGAGGTGAATTGATCGGCCAGGTCGCCGAGGTCGTGTAACACGCGGGCGGTTACGTTGTTGAACGTGCCGAGCGACTGCTCGACCTTGACGGTGGTGGCGCCGCTCTTGGTCGATAGATCGCTCATGGCAGCGACAAACTCGGAAACGCGCGACGCCATGGTGTGCTCGATCGAATTCATGTTCTCCTGGGCGCCGGAGAGCACCTCCTGCAACAGGATGTTGGCCTCGCGCAACCGCTCGAACAGCGCGGTCGAATCGGAGCGCAACATCGTGTGCGTCTCCATCATCTCGGCGACAGTCGCCGCTGCCGTCTGTTTGGATTCCTCGATCGCGCCCTTGGTCGCGCGGTGCAGTTCCTCGAGCGTGCGCGAGATCGTCAATTTTGCGGCTTCGGTGACGCCCTCGGCGCCTTCCTGCATCTGGCCCAGCGTGTGGGTGATGGCAGTCGTCGCGTTTAGGCTCGCATCGTTGATGAGACGGGCGATTTCCTCGCTCTTGTCCATCATGGTTCTGGTGAACACAAACCCTCTGGCGTCGATCGACTTCAACGTGTGCTCGGTGATGCGAGCGACTTCGTCGGCGAGCGCATCACCCTTGCTGCTGAGCGCCGCAATCAGGCCGTTCGAGTTCTGATCGAGGACGCGCGTCATGTCGTCGACGCGCTGCGTCATCGCGCTGTGGATTTCGTTTGCCTTGCCGACGAGGTTGCGCGCCACTTCGTTGCTCATGCCGAGCAATTTGCGCTCGGCCTCGCTGACAGTGCGGCCGATCGCATCGGCATTCGACTGCGTCGTCTTGCCGAGCAGTTCGGCCGCAGACGTCGTCGCCTTGGTAATGGTTTCGTTGGCGGCTGCCGCTGCCTTGCCGACGGTTTCGTTGACCACTGCCGCCGCCTTGCCGACGGTCTCGTTGACTGCGGTCGAAGTCCTGGCCAGCAGATCGGTTGCGGTTGCCGTGGTCTTGCCGAGAGTCTCGTTGGCTGCCGTGGCACTCTTGGTGATGGTATTGCTCAAGGCGCCGGCGCTGCGGTTGAGCGAAACCGTGGCCTCCGCGGCGCTGCGGTTAAGTGCGTCGGTGGCCGCCGTGGAGGCGGCGGCGGTCTTGCCGAGCGCTTCGGTCGTGTTGACCGCGAGCTGGGTCAGCGCGCGCTCCGCACTGGCTGAATTGGTCTTGATCGCCTCGGAGAGCTGCTCCATGCGGGAATTGAGAAGATCGGCGGCGCCGCGGCTGTGCACTTCGAGCTGGTGGACGACGGCCTCGGCGCGGCCGACCAACAGCTGCTCCAATTGGCCGATCCGGCCGTCGAGCGTACTGGCGACATCCATGGCGCCTTTGCCGAGCGTCGATTCGATTTTCGCAATGCGCTCGCCAACAGCGTCGGTAAGCTTGGCGGCGCGGGTGTCGATAACTGTCGTGACGTCGCCGATGCGCTTGTCGAGGGCGCCGGTAACTTCCTTGCCGCCATCGGTCAGTGCCTTGGCGATATCGCCGACGCGGGCCGACAGGGCGTCGGTGAGGGTCTGCGTGCGGGTGTCGAGCGTTTCCTCGAAGCGTCCCAGACGCTGGTCGAGTGCGGTCGTGACCGCGTCCGCCTTTGCGGCAACGCGGCTGTCGAAGCTGTCGACATAGGTGCGCATCGACTCAGAAACGTCCTGGGTGCGAGCCCCGAGCCGCTCCACGAGTTCGGAACCGTAGGTCTTCACCGTTCGATCGAACTCGGCGAGATGCCGGGTGATGAGGTTGCCGAGAGCGGACGAATCTCGCGAAATCCGCTCGCCGAGACCGGCGCCGGTGTGATTGAACATTTCCTCAAAGGCGGCGAGGCGGGCCGTCAGCATTTCCTTGATCGCATCGTTGCGCGTAGCGATGACGCCGGCGACGCGTTCGGCGTTGTCGCGGACCTGTTCGCTCATCTCGGTGCTGTGCGCGGTCAGCATCTCGGTGATGCGATCGCCGGATTGCTGCAGCTTGCCCGCCATCTCGCTGCCACGCAGGTCGAGATCGAGGAGCAGCGATTCGCCGGAGGTTTTGATGGTGCTGTTAACTTCGTCGACCCGCATCGCAATTGTTTCGGCGATCTGGCTCGAGGTCTCGACGACGGCGTCGGTGAATTCCTGAGACCGTCCGGCCACCAGGTCGACCACTGCGAGCGACTTCTCGGAGAAAGCCTCGGTGATGCGGTCGAGCCGCGACGTCATCATGTCCTCGAGGCCGGTGGCGATTTCGGCAAATTCCTCGCCGATGTGATTGGTCTTGAAATCGAGGTTCGAGCTGAGCTGTTCGCTGGCCGTGGAAATCGCGCGCGAGGTTGCCTCGCTGACCGCTTCCAGCCGTTCGAGCAGATCGCCGCCACGGTCGCTCAACTGCTGGATCATGGAATCGCCAACCTGGCCCAGCGTGAGCGTGATGTGTTCGCCGCGTTCCGCCAGCGAATGCGTAATACGTTGCGCCGCCTCATTGACCTGCTGCCCCACCAGGTCGCTGATCGTGGAGAGGTCCTGCGTGAGATCGACGTGGACGTTGTCGATGGCGGAACGGACTTGCTCGGCCTGGCCGACCAGCGTGTCCCGCTGGCTGCCGAGCTCCTGCAACAGGCCGCGGATGCGTATTTCATTGTCGCTGTAAGTGCGTTCCAATGCGGCAACCTCGTTCTGCACCAGGGTTTCGAGTTCGCTGGCGCGCGCCAAGGCGCGCTCGACGCCGTCGCCCATCGCCGCGACCTCGCGCCGGATCGCTTGGCCGACGGTGACGATGGAATCCCGCGCCACGCTTTCCGGTTCGGCGAGCCGCATCGCGACCCGCGCCATCGACTGGGCGATGAGCCGCAGTTCCTGCGAGCGCCATGCCATGTGGGCGACACCGAAGAAAAAGATGATCGGCAGCAGTGCCGCCGCGCCAAGACCGATCATCAGCGCGACCGCCGAATGGCCGGCCCCAAGCGCAGCATTGATTTCCGACAGATAAGCGAAGGCTAGGGACAGACAGCCGACGATCCAGGCGCAGGAAAATGCCGTGGCGACAAAGTAGGACGAACGCGCCGGGCGGCGCTGCAAAGCGTGCAGGATCTGGCCGATCGATTGCTGGTCATCATTGGCGGCGCGGGCCGCCGGGCCGCCAAGATCGCGCGTGCCGATGGCGGCATCGGCGCTGAAGAGGTCATCCTGGGTGTCGGCGCCCGGCACAGGATCCTCGGCGGAGCCGGACAGCAGATCGGCCATGGATTGGGGCATGGATTCGGCCGAGAATTCGGCCGTGGGCTCGAGCCTGGGCTCGGGGAGGCTCGTCGTCAGTTCCTCGTCTCGGATATTGAGCGCTTCCTGGATCGCCGACAGTGCCGCCTCGGTCGGGTCCGTCATCTTCTTCGGGTAGTTGGCCATTTCGGTCGTCGCCTCGCGTGTTACGCCTGACTAGGACGGCCCGAGCGCATGGAGCATTCGCTCCGTGCTACGCCTTCGAGCCGCGCCACGAGCGCGTGATCGTCGAATCCTCACCGGTTCCGGGGCTACCTCAGAAAGCCCTCAGGTCGCACTTCGATAGCCCATCCTATCGTCCTGGCAGATCGAAGAAAACCGATTCAGTAACGTCCCTTTAATCATCGTTAACGGCTTTTTTACCCTCCGCGCATCAATGTGCAGTGGTCGGCGAAGCCGCCTTTGGTGGGCCGAAAATGCGGCCGCCGTTGGGCCGGGAAGTCGCCATGGCGTTCGACGGCTTCGTCGCGCGGTAACAGTTCACTTACTGTCAGCGTGAAAGAACTCCGTATCCGCCCCTGTTCCGTAACCCGGTCGTGCTGTTATCGCTGCGTGCAAAAATGTCCGGCCCAGAACGCCGGCTCGGTGGGAGTACGTCATGACGACTTCGTGCGCGCTCGCAGCCGTGCAGCGCGAGCCAAAACCAGCCGCAATCGACGAGAACCATCTTGGCCGCATGACCCTGGGCGACCGGCGCTTGGAAAGGGAGGTCCTCGAATTGTTCTTGCGGCAGACGACCATCATGCTGGAGCGGATCATCGGTGCGGAGCCGTCGCTGGCCGCTGCCGCCGCCCATACGCTGAAAGGCTCGGCGCGCGGGATCGGAGCCTGGCGCGTGGCGGGCGCGGCGGAAATCTTGGAGCACGCCGCCGGCCGCGCCGATGCCCACGCCGATGACCACGACCTGGAGGACGCGCTCGCCGAACTCAAGGCCGCAAGCCTGGAAGCTGGTGCCGCGATCGCGGCCCGATTGACCGCGCTATTCGACGAGCTTGGCGCCCACCGCTGACCGTCGAGATGCTGGCGGCTAGGCAGGTAGCGCAGGTAGCGCATGTCGAATTCGCTCCACTAGCGTCCTCTGGCTTGAGCCGATAGAAGGAGCGCGGCCGGATTGTCGGCCTTCGTCCCCGCTGCACTCAGCCAAAACCCTCCGGCTTGCTCCGCCATGGCTCAGATTACGTTTATCGATTTCAAGGGAACCGCCCGCACTGTCGACGGCGAGGTCGGCTCCACGGTGATGGAGACCGCTATCAAGCACGGCGTGCCGGAGATCGAGGCGGAATGTGGCGGCGCGTGCGCCTGCTCCACCTGTCACGTCTATATCGACGAAGCTTGGCGTGAGAAGGCAGGCGAGCCGTCGCCGATGGAAGAGGACATGCTCGACTTCGCCTACAACGTACAGCCGAATTCCCGGCTGTCGTGTCAGATCAAGGTCCGCGAGGAACTTGACGGCCTGGTCGTGCGGACGCCGGAACGGCAGGCCTAACCGGCCTATTTCGGCGTCGCTGGTCTCAACCCGGGCGCGGTTCCCGATTGCCGATTCCAGCCTTCCCCTGGCGCTTTGCGCGCGCTAGACACTCGCCACCCCCTCCACCCATTATTTGGATCATTACGGACGCGATATGACTGAACTTATCAAGACCGACGTTGTCATCGTCGGCGCCGGGCCGATCGGGCTGTTTGCCGTGTTCGAGCTCGGCCTGCTCGACATGAAATGTCACCTCATCGACATTCTCGACAAGATCGGCGGACAATGCGCCGAGCTTTATCCCGAGAAGCCGATCTACGACATTCCCGGGATTCCCCACACCAGCGCGCACGGGCTCGTCGATGCACTGTTGCAGCAGATCAAGCCATTCAAACCGCAATTCCATCTCGGCGAGATGGTGGAGTCGGTCGAGAAAATCGGCGATCCATTATTTCGGGTGAAAACCGATCAGGGCACGGAGTTCGAGTGCAAGATCGTGGTCATTGCCGCCGGTGGCGGCTCATTCCAGCCCAAGCGTCCGCCGATTCCCGGCATCGAGCCCTACGAGGGCAAGTCGGTGTTCTACGCGGTGCGCAAGATGGAAGCCTTCCGCGACAAGCGGGTTTTGATCGTCGGCGGCGGGGACAGCGCGCTCGATTGGACGCTCAATTTGGCGCCGCTCGCCAGCCATCTCACGCTGCTACACCGGCGCAGCGAATTCCGCGCCTCACCCGACAGCGTCAACAAAATGATGTCGCTGGTAGGCGAGGGCAAAATCGATTTCGTCTTGGGCCAGGTGACGTCGCTCTCCGGGGGCGACGGTCAAATCACCAAGGCCTCGGTCAAGACCAATGAAGCCTCGACCTACGAAATCGCCTGCGATGCCTTGCTGCCGTTCTTCGGTCTGACCATGAAGCTCGGTCCGGTCGGCAACTGGGGATTTGAGCTCAAGAACAACGAACTCATCCCGGTCAACACCGAAAGCTTCGAAACCAGCATGCCCGGGATTTTCGCCATCGGCGATATCAACTGGTATCCGGGCAAGCTCAAACTCATTCTCTCCGGGTTCCACGAGGGCGCGTTGATGGCGCAGAAGGCCGCTCGCTATGTCTTTCCGGATAAGCGGCTGGTGTTCCAGTACACGACGTCGTCGACGAGCCTGCAAAAGAAACTCGGCGTGGCGCCCGAGCGTCCCGCGCCGGCGCCGGCGTCCTAAATTTATGGCGTCCGGGATGGACCCGGGGGCATAACAGCCGGCGCTCCAGGTCCCGGTGGGGCCGGTGGCGGCAGCGCTTCCGATTGAACGGCAGGAGGAGCCGCCAGTCCAAGCACGCCGCGCACGACCGGCAGCGCCGCGTCCGCCATCGCCGCGTAGCCTTCGGCCGTGGGATGCACGGCGCCGCCATAGACTGCGCTGAGCACGCCCCACAGCGCGTCGTGGATGTCGCTCGGCTTTAGGATTGCGGGCAAGCCCTCGGGATACGTCATCGCGGTGAAGTAGCTGTCGTTGGCTGTTCTGATCCAACGTCCCCGCGGAGAGTAGGGTCGATAGTCGCTGGGCGGCTCGCCGCAGGCCATCGGATTGTCGGGCGCCACGTTCGGATCGGTTTGGAAGCTTTCGCCATTCGTCAGGAAGCAATGCCGATCGAATTCCGGGTCGGTTGCCGCACGCACGCACATGCCGTGCCGCTTGAAGGCCGCCTGGTGGGCGTCGACGAACGCCATACTGTCGGTCGCCGGATCCCGGCAGGCCTTATCGCCGTCGCAGGTGGCGAGCGCTCTGATCTTCGGCAAGAACTTGCCGTCGACGAAATCCGCGGCAGCGCGCAGCCGCTCGGCGTCGGCGCCGAATGCCGGATGCACGTCAAGCCCGTCGCGGCCGCCTGGACACGGCTTGTCCTCACCTTGCATGGCGGGATTCGCGTAGGAGACGAAAACCACACGGTTGAGATCGCCGCCCACGAACGGCTTCAATGCCGTGCGCATTTGGGAGAATTCACCCGGCAATTCCTCATTCAAGGCCTTCGATGAATCGGCGACGCTGGAGATGGAGCCGCCCTCTCTGAGCAACAGGCGCTCCGTGGTGGCATCGACGATGACGTTGGCGACCAAGCCGGCGAAATTCACGTCGTTGGCGCCGACCGTCAACAGCATCATGTCGAGATTGCGCTTGGGGTCTTGGTGATGCGCCTCGGCCATGACCTGGCGCAATTCGGCAAATTGCGCGGGTGAGGTGCCGGAACAAGTTTCGATACCCACCACCCACGGACAGTCATCGGCGCGTTGCCCCTCGAACATTCCGGCGCCGATTGCCGCACCGGTGCAGGCGAGCGGCACCAGAGTGACCGCGATGTGCGGCTGCTCGATGGCAAGCGCAAGCATGGTCCGTACTTGGTAGCTGTAGAGTGAGCGGTGGCATGCCGGATTCATCCAGCGCGCGCCATGGAGGTCCCAGTCTCTGGCGGCGCTGGGGCTCGCCGGTCCGTTTTCGCAGGAACGGTCGTCGTCGTAGCCGGCTCGGCTCGGCCGGAAATATTGGCTGAAGCCGCCACTGAGAAATCGCTTGAAGCAGAATCCGCTGTCCAACTCCACCGCGCGATCCGGATTACCTTCGCCGGCGGCGATCGAATCGCCGAGCCCGGCGACCAGGATGTCGCGCACCGCGATCTCGGCGCTGACGCGCTGCGCCGTCCCGTCGCCGAGGGGGATGTCCACCGAGGCGATCGTGGTGCGGCCAGACGGCACACGCAGCCGGATCTCCTGATCGCATGGCACCGTGGTTTGCGCGGCCGGTCCGTTGCCTTCGTCGAAACTCCAAACGCAGTTTGCGCCCGGCGCCACGGGCCCGGAAATCGTCACCCCGATCGGGTGATCCTGCGGCGCGAGATAATTCTCCTTAACGCCGTCCCGCTCGCAGGTCTCGACCAGGTTGCCGTAATTGTCGAGGCAAAGATTGGCGACGACGTCCCTGGCCCAGCCGAGGCCATCGCTCGCCTCTTCCAGCCGGCGCTCGGAGGCAAGGATGCCGTCGCCGCGGCTCGCCGCCGTCAGCCGCAGGAAATCGGCTTCGTTGCGAAACAGGCGGAATCGATTTTTGACTTCCCAGACGACGTGAAAGTCACCCACCCCGGCAAGCGGTGGCCCCGCCGCGGCAGGTGGCGCGGGCGCCGTCGCGCCCTGCGCCAAAACCCCGTGCAGCGGGACCAGGAGGACAAGGACGGTCAAAATTGTGGAAAGGCGCATTGGCGTGGGCAAGCGGCGAAGGGTAGGTCTTGTATCACCCGTCTTGCGGCGGAAATGTGAGGGCGGGTAGGAACGTGGGGTCACAAGACTCGTTTATATCTGAGATGGGAGCCTATTGAGGCTCGCAAGCAATTAAGATGCCGGATTTATCCATCACCGCAAAGTGCTGTGTCGCCGGTGGGGGCCCCGCCGGCATGATGCTGGGCTATCTTCTGGCGCGGGCCGGCGTCAGCGTGGTTGTGCTGGAGAAGCATGCCGACTTTTTCCGCGATTTCCGCGGCGACACCGTGCACCCGTCGACGCTCGAACTCATGTACGAACTGGGGTTGCTCGATCAATTCCTTAAATTGCCGCATCAGAAGGTCGAGACGCTGACCGGCCAAGTCGGCGCCGAGCACGTGACGATGGTCGATTTCCGCCATTTGCCGACGCATTGCAAATATATCGCCTTGATGCCGCAATGGGATTTTCTCAATTTCCTGGCCGAACACGGCAAGCGCTACAAGACCTTCGATCTGCGTATGAACGCCGAGGCGACCGATCTCATCGAGGAGAACGGTCGGGTGGTCGGCCTGCGCGCCAAGATGCGGGAGGGCACGCTGACCGTCCGCGCCGATCTGACCGTCGGTTGCGACGGCCGGCACTCCACCGTGCGCGAACAGGCGGGATTGATGGGCGAGGATTACGGCGCGCCGATGGACGTGCTCTGGTTTCGCCTTACGCGCAAGGCCGACGACTCCGCCGACACCTTCGGCCATATCGAGGCGGGCAGGATGATGATCATGCTCGACCGCGGCGATTACTGGCAGTGCGCCTATGTCATTCAGAAAGGCGGCATCGAAAAAATCAAAGCCGAGGGGATGGACGCATTCCGCCGGCGGGTCGTCGACATGTCGCCATTCCTGGCCGGCCGCATCGGCGAATTGACAAGCTTCGACGACGTCAAGCTTTTGAGCGTCGCGGTCGATCGGCTACAGAAATGGTGGCGGCCCGGCTTGCTTTGCATCGGCGACGCCGCGCACGCGATGTCGCCGATCGGCGGCGTCGGCATCAACATGGCGGTGCAGGATGCGGTCGCCGCGGCGAACCGGCTCGCCGGTCCGCTCGCACGCGGCGCGGGGACCGACGCGGATCTGCAGGCGATCCAAGACCGGCGCACGCTGCCGGTGCGTTTCACGCAGTGGCTGCAGCTCAATATTCAGAAGCGGATCATCAGCCGCGTGCTCGGCATGGAAAGCGGGCGGCGGCCGAAGCCGCCGCTATTCTTCAAGCTGTTCAACGTCCTGCCGGTACTGCGCCGCATTCCCGCGCGGCTTTTGGGTCTCGGCATCCGGCCGGAGCATGTCCGTACACCGGAAGCCGGCGCCGTCTGAAATCCAGTCTTCTGATCCGCTCGTCCCCGCGGAGGCGGGGACCCAGTTGCTGGATTCCCGCTTTCGCGGGAATGAGCGGGAAGAGCTAGCTTCGCCGCTGCAAGTCCGCGTCGGTGCGCACGAGAATCTCGACGAGGCTTGCTTCGGCTTCGGCGTCGTTCTCGAGCTTCTTGCCGAGCGTCTGGCGCAAATGATCGAGCGCGGCTTCGACGAGCGGCGGCAATGCTCTCCGGTCGGAGCGCTCGTCGCGCGAGGCGCGCCGCCAGCGATTGACGCGGTCGCCGAATGCCGTCAGCCGGTCGAGCACGGTGTCGGCGAGCTCACGATTGGCTTTTAGATAAGCGCGGCCTTCGTCGGTGATGCCGTAGAGCTTCTTCGACCCTTCCGTCGAGGCGGTGACATAGCCCGCTTCCTCAAGATAGGTCAGCGTCGGATAGACGATACCGGGGCTTGGCGAATACCAGTCGGCGGTCTTCTCCTCGACGAGCTTGATGATCTCATAGCCGTGGCGCGGCGCCTCGGCGATCAAGGCGAGTGCGATCAGCCGCAAATCGCCCTGCGCCAGCATGCGTCCGGCGCGCATATCGTCGGGGTTCATGTCGCCCCTGCCGCCGCCGCCGTGACGTCCGCCAGAACCGAAGCCACCGAAATGGCGCCGGCGATGATGCCGGCCCGCGGCCCAACGGCCTTCGTAAGATCCACAATGTTCACGCATTTTTACTCTCCATGCGGTTAAGACATATCTTTAGATAGCTCATCGCCAGCTATAATACAAGATATATCTTTTCGTTCGTGATATTGCCTTTTCCTGCAATGGCTTGGTGAAGTTTTGGGAGCCCCCCGTAGCGATGGGGCGACGCCGCCACTACTATGGACGGCGATGTTCGCTACCTTTTTTCATGAGCTGAAGTCCGCCGGCGTGCCGGTCACGCTGCGCGAATATCTGACGCTGATGGAGGCGATGGAGAAGGACCTCGCCTCTCGCCGCGTCGAGGATTTCTATTATCTGTCACGGTCGGCCCTGGTGAAGGACGAGCGCAATCTCGATAAATTCGATCGCGTGTTCGGCCACGTCTTCAAAGGCCTTGATCTGATCGGACAGGACCTCGCCGCCGAAATTCCGGTCGAGTGGCTGAAAAAGCTCACGGAGAAATACCTCACCGAGGAAGAGAAGAGGCAGATCGAGGCGCTGGGTGGCCTCGACAAGATTTTGGAGACGCTGCGGCAGCGGCTCGCCGAACAGAAAGGCCGCCATCAGGGCGGCAGCAAATGGATCGGCACGGCCGGCACCTCTCCCTTTGGCGCTTATGGCTACAATCCGGAAGGCGTGCGCATCGGCCAGGACGGGAACCGCAATTTTCGCGCCGTCAAAGTCTGGGACAAGCGCGAGTTCAAGGATCTGGCCGGCGATGTCGAACTCGGCACCCGCAATATCAAGGTCGCGCTACGCCGCCTCCGTAAATTCGCCCGCACCGGCGCGCCAGACGAGCTCGACCTTGACGGCACCATCAAGGGCACCGCGCATAAGGGTTATCTCGATATCCAGATGCGGCCGGAGCGGCATAATACGATCAAGGTGCTGCTTTTTCTCGACGTTGGCGGCTCGATGGATTGGCACGTCAAAGTGACTGAGGAATTGTTCTCGGCGGCGCGCACCGAGTTCAAGCACCTCGTGCATCTGTATTTCCACAACTGCCTGTACGAGAAGGTGTGGCGGCAGAACGCGCGGCGCTGGACCGAGACGACGCCGACCGTCGATGTGCTGCACACCTATCCGCACGACTACAAGGTGATCTTCGTCGGCGACGCGTCGATGTCGCCTTACGAAATCGCGGCGCCGGGCGGCTCGGTCGAGCATTTCAACGAGGAGGCGGGGCAGGTGTGGATGGCCCGCGTCGCCGCCACTTATCCGTCATGCGTCTGGCTCAACCCGGTGCCGGAGCGCGAATGGGACACCACCGCCTCGATCAAGATGATGCGGCAATTGCTCGGCGGACGGATGTATTCCCTGACGATCGAGGGTCTCGACGCGGCGATGCGGGAATTAGCGCGGTAAGTAGCCGCAGGCCTTCCGAATCGTGCCGATCTTGTTATATTGGGGGCCTTCGTCAACAAACCGAAAGGAGGTGATCCAGTGTCTCATTGTCTATCGCCGCGGTCGCCGGCATTCGTGAACTGGATCCTCGCCTCTGCCGAGGTCCTAGCCTAGGTGGTCTAATCCACCACCGGGCTCACGTGCGCAAGGCAGACCATCGCCTGCGTAACCGGGCCACGGCCTGACAATGGAAGGGTCGTCCGCGAGGGCGGCCCTTCTTTGCATTTTCGGTCGGTGCTGGTGTCGCTCAGTGCTTCGGCCGCGCGGCATTCTTACAGATCGAACGCCTCGTTGAGCTTCGGCATTTCGACGCGCGTGCCGGTCAGCCGCGAGGCGAATTGCTGCATGGAGGCTTCCTCGCCGTGAACGAGAAAGGTACGGCCGGCCTGCGTCGCCTTCTGCCAGGCCAACAGCGCCGCTTGATCGGCGTGCGCCGAAAAACCGTTGACGGTGTGAATGTGCGCCCGCACCGGAATGTCTTCGTCGAGAATCCGCACGTGCTTCGCGCCGTCGATGATGCGGCGCGCTAGCGTGCCGTCCGCGGCGTAGCCGACAAAGACGATGCTGCATTCCGGACGCCACAGATTATGTTTGAGATGATGGCGGATGCGGCCGCCGGTGGCCATGCCGGAACCTGCCATGATGATGGCGCCACCGCGGATACTGTTAATCGCGATCGAAGCGGCCGTATCGCGGACGAAGTGCAGTCCCGGCACCCGGAACGGGTCATGTCCGTCCCGGAACATTTCCGCAGTCTTGTCGTCGTAGCATTCCGGGTGACGCTCGAAGATTTCAGTCGCCGAGACCGCCATGGGTGAATCCAGATACACTTGGATCGAGTCGGCCAGTCGCGATTGTTCGACGCCGGCGCGCAGGAAATAAAGCAGCTCTTGAGCGCGCTCGAGCGCGAAGGTCGGGATGACCACGTTGCCGCCGCGGTTGAGCGTCTCGACGATCGCGCCGTAGAGCTCCTCGACCGACGCCGTGAGCGATTTGTGCAGGCGGTCTCCGTAGGTGGTTTCCATCACCACGGCGTCGGCATGCGGCGGCGTCTCCGGGCCGCGCAGCAGCGGGTGCCCCGGATTGCCGATATCGCCGGAGAACAGGATGCTGCGCCGCTGCCCGGATTCTTCCAGTTCGAGAAAGATGCTGGCGGAGCCGAGAATGTGCCCGGCATCGATGAACGTGGCGCGCAGCCTGGGGGCAAGCTCGACCGGAGTGTCGTAGGCCGCGGAGCGGCCGAAACGTGCGAGACAATTCGTGACATCGCCCGTCGTGTAGAGCGGCTTTCGGCTTGCATCGCCGTGTCGCGCGTGGGTGCGTGCGTCCTCCTCCTGCAGATGGGCGGCGTCGAGCATGACGAGCTGCGCCAGCTCCCGCGAGGCCGCGGTGGTGATGATTTCGCCGCGAAAGCCGCGTTGCGAAAGCAGCGGCAGCCGGCCGCAATGGTCAAGATGCGCGTGGGTCAGCAGCACAAAATCGATGGCCTCGGCCGCAAATCCGAACGGCGCGGTGTTGTCTCGGTCGAGTTCGTGACTGCCCTGAAACAGGCCGCAATCGATCAGCACGCGCCGGCCGGCGCATTCGATCAGGTGGCAGGATCCCGTGACGTCGCGATCCGCGCCGTGAAATGACAAACGCAAGGCAATCCTCCCGGATTAATTGTGATAACGACCGATCGGCGACTAACGCGACTGTTTGTAAGCGCCGGATTTATTTTCAGTCCTTGGCATGGTGCGTGCTGGCATTGACAGTGTGCCAGCGCACGATTCCATCCCAAATTTCTTGCGCCGTTTCCGCGAACCAGAACAGCTCGCGATCCTCCGGATCGATGACGCCTTCCGCGACCATGAAATCGATATCGAGCGCACCGCGCCAATAGCTCTCGCCCACCAGCACGACCGGTATCGGCTCGATTTTGCGGGTCTGGACCAGGGTCAAGACTTCGAACAACTCGTCGAATGTGCCGTAGCCGCCGGGAAAGGCGATCAGCGCGCGGGCCCGTAACAAAAAATGCAGTTTGCGCAGAGCGAAATAGCGAAAGCTGAAGCATAGATCGGGCGTGATATAGGGATTGGGATATTGCTCGTGCGGCAGGCTGATATTCAGGCCGATCGATTTGGCGCCGGCGTCGAAGGCGCCGCGGTTGGCCGCCTCCATCATTCCCGGTCCGCCGCCGGTCATGACAACGCATTTCTCCAGCCCCGGGCATTCCGCGGCATTACTGACCAGCCGGCCGAGCTCGCGCGCGACCTCGTAATAATGACTCTTGGCGAGTATCCGCTCGGCGATGGCCAACTGCTGCTTGAGCTCCGCATTGCCGGCATCGGCCGCGAGCGCGGCGCGTGCACAATCGACTTTGGTCCTCGCCGCCATCGGTTCGCAGATGCGGGTGCTGCCGAACACGACGATCGTGTGATCGATGGCATGCTGCTCGAGCGCCAATTCGGTTTTGAAATATTCGAGCTGCAGGCGAACGCCGCGGAGCTCATCGTGCGCCAGAAAGTCGATGTCCTGGTCGGAACGGCGATAGCTCGGGCTGTCCATGATGGCATGGACGCGCCGCAGAGCGTCGGGGTCTTCCTCGGTCGATTTCGGCTGACACCATGGCAGCGGTTGGCGCCGTTTATGCGGATGCGGCGGCCTTGGGATTTGCGATCCTTCCAAGGTCGTTTGATTTTTTGTCATCGTTCCTCCGATCATGATCGGCAGCCATGATCCGGCTGGTTGGGCGATGTCTTGATCGAGGCGTCTCGCTTCCCGGGCAGTCGTTATCTGACGCGTTGCCAGCGGCGCCATGGCAGGCAGGTTCATTTGTCGTTAAATACATGCATACGCCGCAAGGGATTCTGTCAACCCCGCGCAGGAGATCGTCATGCCGGCCGAACGCTTCGATTTCGTCAATGCGCGCGGCGAGAAGCTCGCTGCGCTACTCGACCGGCCGGATGGCCCGGCGCGTGCGGTGGCGCTGTTCGCGCACTGCTTCACCTGCGGCAAGCATAATCGCGCGGCGCGCCATATTGCCGAAGGGCTCAAGCTCCACGGCATCGCCGTGCTGCGCTTCGACTTCACCGGCATCGGCGCCAGCGAGGGCGAATTCGCCAACACTACGTTTTCGTCCAATGCCGACGATCTCGTCGCCGCCGCCGATCATTTGCGCCGCACGCTCGTCGCGCCGGCAATCCTGATAGGCCATAGCCTCGGCGGCGCCGCGGTGCTGGCCGCCGCGCATCGCGTTCCGGAGGCGAAGGCCGTCGTCACCATCGCCGCGCCGTTCGATCCGGCGCACGTCGTTGGGCTGTTTGGCGAGAAGATCGCCGAGCTCGGCGACAAGGACGAGGTCGAGGTGACGCTGGCCGGGCGGCCGTTCAAGGTCCGCCGCAGCTTCCTGGAAGACGTCAACCAGCAGAACCTCGGCGAGCATGTCGGCCGGCTGCACAAGGCGCTGCTGGTTTTTCACTCGCCGACCGACGATACCGTCGGTATCGACAATGCCAGCCACATTTTCACCACGGCCAAGCATCCCAAGAGCTTCATTTCGCTCGCCGGTGCCGATCACCTGATCGGCAAGGCGAGCGACGCGGCCTACGTCGCGCGCGTCATCGCGTCGTGGGCCGACCGCTACCTCGACATGGCGGTCGATGCGGGAATGACGGCGGATACGCCAGCCGGCACCGTCGTGGTGCGCGAGACGCGGTGCGGTAAGTTTCAGCAGGAGGTCATTGTCGGCGATCACCGGCTGCTCGCCGACGAGCCGGTGAAGGACGGCGGGCTCAACAGCGGCCCCGGACCTTACGATCTTCTCTTGGCGGCGCTCGGCGCATGCACCTCGATGACGGTCCGGCTCTACGCCGACCTCAAGCAAATCCCACTCGCGCGCACGCAGGTGCAACTGCGCCACGAAAAAATCTACGCCGCCGACTGCGCCGAATGCGAGACCAAAGAGGGCAGGATCGATCGCATCGATCGCGCGATCACCTTCGAAGGTGATCTCACCGCCGAACAGCGCGCGCGGCTGCTCGAAATCGCCGACAAGTGCCCGGTGCACCGAACGTTGAAATCGGAAGTCGATATCCGCACGGTAGAAGCGGCGGCGGGCGAAGCGGCGGATCGAACGTGAGCGAACTGTCGGGAAAAGTCGCGCTTGTTACCGGGTCGAGCCGCGGCATCGGCCGGGCCATCGTGCTCGAGCTCGCCGCGGCCGGCTGCGACATCATGCTGACGGCGCGCGATCGCGCGGCGCTCGAGAAGGTGGCCGCAGAAGTACGCTCGCTCGGCCGCAAGGTTGCGGTCCACGCCGCCGATCTTTCGGCCGACGGTGAGCCCGAGGCTCTCGTCGCCGCGCTGCAAAGCGCGTTAGGCCGGCTCGACATCCTGGTCAATAATGCCGGCGCCACCAAGCGCGGCGGCTTTTTCGCGCAGAGCGAGCGGGAATGGCGCGAGGCTTTCGAGCTTAAAGTCTTTGCGCACGTACGTTTGTGCCGGCTGGCGTGGCCGCTGCTTAAGGCCGGCAACGGTTCAGTCGTGTTCATCGCCGGTACGAGCCCGCGCGCGCCCGTTGCCGACTCGATGATCGGCGCCGCGGTGGTCGCCGCGATGCTCGCCTTCATGCGGGCGCTCGCCGATCTCGGCAAGCAGGACGGCGTCCAGGTCAATGCCGTCAATCCGGGATCGATCAAGACCGACCGCTTTCGCGGCCGTCTCGCCAAAGTCATGCAAAAGACCGGGCTCGATGAGGCGGCGGCAACCGAGCGCCACCGCCAGGATCTCGACATCACCCGGTTCGGCATGCCGGCCGACATCGCCGGCCTGGTGCGCTTCATCGTTTCGCCGCGCGGCAGCCTGCTGCACGGCACCGCGATCGACATGGACGGCGGCCAAGTCAACCCGCTGCGGATGTCGATGTACGAGTAGCGGGAAGGGGCCGAGGGGAGGGCTTACGGCGATCCAACCGGCACCATTTGATTTAGATCAAGCGCGGACTGGATCAACAGCATTTATGTTAGCTGGCCCTTCTATTATGGTGGTTGTGAGAGATCGGCGGCACCAACCCATCCGGGCTTGGTCAACGGCAAATTGGGCGCTTGAGTATGCCTGTGCAGGGCGGGATTACGCCGAATGCTGACCGCGTCCCTGAAGGCCGCCTGAATTTTCTCGCCGGCGGCGGCGAGATGGGCGCGCTCATGCGAGCCCATGATTGGGCGGCAACGCCGCTCGGTCCGCCGGAAGCCTGGCCGCAGAGCTTGCGTACAACTGTGCGGCTGATGCTCAACACGCGGCATCCCATGTTCATTTGGTGGGGACCGCAACTTATTCAGTTTTACAATGACGCTTACCGCCAAACGATGGGTCCGGAACGTCATCCGGGCGCGCTCGGTCAGCGCGGTCGGGAGTGCTGGGAAGAAATCTGGGACATCATCGGTCCACAGATCGAAATGGTTTTCGCCGGAGGGGGCGCGACCTGGCACGAGGAACAACTTGTACCGGTAACCCGTCATGGCCGGCGCGAAGATGTCTGGTGGACTTACGGCTTCAGTCCGATCGACGACGAGACCAACCCGCGCGGAGTGGGCGGCGTGCTGGTGGTCTGCAACGACGTTACCGAGCGGCACCGCCTGGTGGAGACGCTGCGCGCCAATGAGGAGCATCTGAAACTCCTCGCCAACGAGCTGAACCACCGCGTGAAAAACACGCTGGCTACCGTGCAGGCGATCGCCAATCAGACCCTTCAAGACGGGGCTTCAATGAGCGAGGCACGGTCGGCGCTGACGGCGCGACTGATGGCGCTGTCGAAGGCGCACGACATTCTCACTGAAGAGGGCTGGGCCGGCGCCGACCTGGTCGACATCGTGAAATCGACGGTGGACACATTCGCCGCCAACGACGTCGCCCGCTTTCAAGTAAAAGGGCCATCGGTCCGGCTATCGCCGCGAAGCGCACTTCTTTTGGCGATGACGCTCAATGAGCTTTGCACGAATGCCATGAAATATGGGGCACTATCGATGTCGAGAGGGCGCATTCAAATTTCATGGCAGATCGAAAAGTCGGAGCTGTGGATGCAGTGGGCCGAAAGCGGTGGACCGCCGGTCAAGCCGCCGGCGCGCAAGGGCTTTGGCGCCCGATTGATTGAAACCGCGCTGACCGCGGAATTCGATGGTGCAGTCGTCCTCGATTACGCATCGAACGGTGTGACCTGCAGCATCCGCGCGCCCCTGGCGGCGATCCAGCAAGACAATTCCCGTTCCGCCTGATCGCGATTTTCCGGAGGGAAGCCGACGAGAGCGGGCCCAACTACCGGCCGACGTCTCGAATTCGCGCCCTCGCCGCCCTAATCACCTCCGGGATCGCCGCGTCGTTGCCGGGCGCCATGATGTGGACGCCGGTGATGCCCGGAATGGTCGACAGCTCTTCGATCAATTCGACGCAGATGGCGATGCCCTCACGCGCCGGATCGGCCGACGTCTCCAGCCGCGCAATATAGGCCTCGGGGATGATGGTGCCGTAGAGGTGGCTTTTCATCCACGCCGCCGACTTCGCCGAGCGCAGCGGATTGACGCCGATCAGGATGGCAAGCTTTTTGGTGATGCCGGCTTGGTCTAGCGCGGCGATATAGCGGCGCACGATGGCCGCATCCATGCAGAACTGGGTCTGCGCGAATTGCGCGCCGGATTGCACCTTGCCGAGCAGCGCCTTCGGCTCCCAGCCGGCCGGCGGGTCGATCGGCATGTCGGCGGCGCCGATGAAGAACGCGGCGCGCCCGCCGACCTTGCGCCCGGTGGGCAACGTACCCTCGTCGCGCAGCCGCCGTGCCGTCTCGATCAGGGTCTTCGAATCGACGTCGAACACCGGCTTGGTGTCGGGCTGGTCGCCGGCCGTGGGGTCGTCGCCGGTCAGAAGGAGAAGGTTGCGAATGCCGAGCGCGGCGGCACCCATCATCTCGCCTTGCAGCGCCAGGCGGTTTTTGTCGCGGCAGGTGATCTGCAAAATCGGCTCGATGCCGGCGCCGACGAGCAGCGTTGCTGCGGCGAGCGCTGCCATATGGGCGCGGGCGCCGGCGCCGTCGGTGACGTTGACGGCATCGGCCAAGTCCTTCAGCGCCGCCGCTTTCGTCAGCAGCTCCTGCGCGTCGCAGGACACCGGCGGCGCCAATTCCGCGGTCATCACGAAACGACCTTGGCGCAGGCGCTCTTGCAGCGTCGAGAGCAGGGGGGTGCTTGTCTGGTCGTTCATCGTCCGCTCAGCGCATATATGCTTTCCCGGACCACAGCAAATCGGCTGTGAATTGCCCACTTGCAAGGTCGCTACATTGCCGCTTTCTGGACAGGGAAGCGGGGGGCCGATAGAGAGTGGCCCACTGCGAGCGGCGGAATTGGGACTTTTTCGAACTGGATTTGCGATGAGCGGCGTCAACGATATCAGGGCGGCCTTCCTCGGCTATTTCGCGCGCGAGGGTCACGAAGTCGTGGCGTCGTCGCCGCTGGTGCCGCGCAACGACCCGACGCTGATGTTTACCAATGCCGGCATGGTGCAGTTCAAGAATGTCTTCACCGGCCTGGAGAAGCGGCCCTATTCGCGCGCGGTGACCGCCCAGAAATGCGTGCGCGCCGGCGGCAAGCACAACGACCTCGATAATGTCGGCTACACTGCGCGCCATCACACGTTCTTCGAGATGCTCGGCAATTTCTCGTTCGGCGATTATTTCAAGGAACGCGCGATCGAGCTTGCGTGGAAGCTGATAACCGAGGAATACGGCGTACCGGCGGACAAGCTTTTGGTCACCGTCTATATCGACGACGACGAAGCCTTCGATCTGTGGCGCAAGATCAGCGGGCTTTCGGACAAGAAAATCCTGCGCATCGCCGGCAGCGACAATTTCTGGCAGATGGGTGACACCGGCCCGTGCGGACCATGCTCGGAGATTTTCTACGACCACGGCGAGCACATTCCCGGCGGACCGCCGGGCAGTCCGGACGCCGAGGGCGACCGCTTCGTCGAAATCTGGAATCTGGTGTTCATGCAGTACGAGCAGCTTGCCGGCGGAAAGCGTCTCGAGTTGCCGCGGCCGTCGATCGACACCGGCATGGGCATCGAGCGCATGGCGGCGGTGCTGCAAGGCACTCACGACAATTACAAGATCGATCTGTTCGGCGCGCTGATCGAGGCTGTCGCCGATCTCACCGGCGTCGATTCCGACGGCGACCAGCGCGTATCACACCGTGTCATCGCCGACCACTTGCGCGCTAGTTCGTTTCTGATCGCCGATGGCGTGCTGCCGTCGAACGAAGGCCGCGGCTATGTGCTCCGCCGCATCATGCGCCGTGCCATGCGCCACGCCACGCTGATGGGGGCGCAGGACCCGGTGATGTATCGCCTGGTCCCGGCACTCACCCGCCAGATGGGCACCGCCTATGCGGAACTGGTGCGCGCCGAGCCGCTGATCTCGGAAACGCTGCAACTGGAGGAGACGCGATTCAAAACCCTGCTGGAACGCGGTCTGACTTTGCTGGCGGCAGAGACGGCAAAGCTCGATGAACTTGAACAACAATCCCCCGCCGCCGGGGCCTCGGTGGATTCCGCTCGGACCGTTACGATCGGCGCTGCCGCACCGGTGCCGCGGGCGAGCGTGAGGGCGGTAGCCAAGTTGCCAGGTGAAGTAGCTTTC
>JBARER010000003.1:0-14042 GCA_049796395.1 Xanthobacteraceae bacterium | reverse complement strand
GTCGGGCAGGGCGATCCGCCGCCGGATGCAGCGCGGCCTCGGTTGGAGGCCAATTTAGCAGCCGACTTGGCCCAGACGGCTGCCACATCCGCAGCGGAACAACCCGGCTCCAATACGTTTGACGAACCGCCACCATCCGCCGACCCGGACAGCGCGGACGACTTCGCCGTGGCCGAAGATGCGCCGGCCGAGGTGGAATCGCCGCCTACCGTGCCGACCGAGCCTGAGGGCGATAGTCTGCCCATCGAGATCGAGGCCACGCCAGAGGCGTCGGATGACGACGCGCCGGAGGACATAGAGAGCGTTGCAGCCCGGCGCTTTCAGCGGCCAAATAGGCGCGTGCGCTTGCAGTGGCCGCTGTCGCGGCTGCAGTCGGCCATATTGGTGCTGATCGTCCTTAACGCGATCGTGGTCGGCTGGCGCGGCGATTTCGTCCGGGCCATGCCGCAGACCGCTTCGTTCTACGCCTGGCTTGGATTGCCGGTGAACGTGCGCGGGCTCGATTTCGACGGCCTCACCACCGCCACCGAGCAACACGACGGCGTACCGATCCTCGTGGTCCGCGGTAATATCGTCAATGTCGCGGGCAAGACCGAAAACGTGCCGCACCTGCGGTTTGCCGTGCGCAATGCCGCGCGGCAGGAGATCTATTCGTGGTCCGCGGTATCGCCGCAACGTGTTGTGGCGGCGGGCCAGGCGATCGGGTTCCAGTCCCGGCTCGCTTCGCCGCCGCCGGATTCCCATGACGTGCTGGTGCGTTTCGTCAATCGCTACGACATTTTGGCCGGGATGCCTTGACATGGCGCGTATTCTGATCGCCGAAGACGAAGAAGCCCTGTGTGCCATGTGCGCCCGGGCGCTGACCGGCGTCGGCCACCAGGTCAAGACCGCCTGCGACGGCAGCGACGCACTCGAACTGCTCAAGCGCGAAGGCGGCGGCTTCGATCTTTTGGTCACGGACATTCGCATGCCGATCATGGACGGCATCGCGCTGTCGCTTGCCGTGGCGCGTGACTTTCCGGAACTGACTATTCTCCTGATGACCGGCTATGCCGATCAGCGCGAGCGCGCCCACGGGCTCGACGCCCTCGTTCACGACGTCATCGCCAAGCCCTTCTCGCTGGCGGAGTTTCGGGCGACGGTCGAAGAAGCGCTGACCGTCAAGGCGCGCTAAAATATAAACGATTGCGACTAATTTTCATCTGAAGCCGCATAGGGCCGCGGCAGCGGCTGGAGTTCGGCGTGCGAGCGGCCGAAATCCGGCGTCGCCGAATCTTGTCCGATTTCGACGATGCCGCGGCGAATGGCGCGCGTTCGTGTGAAATGGTCGAACAAGGCGGTCCCGTCGCCGCGGCGGATGGCGCGAGTCAATTGGGCCAGGTCCTCGTTGAAGGTGCCGAGCATTTCCAACACCGCGTCCTTGTTGGCAAGAAACACGTCGCGCCACATGGTCGGGTCGGAAGCTGCGATGCGGGTAAAGTCGCGAAAGCCGCCGGCCGAAAACTTGAGCACTTCGGATCGCGTCACCTCGCCAAGCTCGTCAGCGGTGCCGACGATCGTGTAGGCGATCAAATGCGGCAGATGACTGGTGATCGCCAGCACCAGGTCATGATGCCCGGGCGCCATGGTTTCGACTTTGGCGCCGAGCATGCGCCAGAAGGCGGCAAGCCGCTCGACGGCATCGGCATCGGTATTTTCCGGCGGCGTGAGAATGCACCAGCGCTCGACGAACAGCTCAGCGAAGCCGGCGTCCGGTCCCGAATGCTCGGTGCCGGCAACCGGATGCGCCGGCACGAAATGCACGGCGGCGGGCAGATGCGGAGCCATGTCGCGGACGATCGCACCCTTCACCGAGCCGACGTCGGAGACCACCGCTCCCGCCTTGAGGTGGGGCGCGATTTCCTTGGCGATGTCGCCGCAGGCCCCGACCGGCGCGCAGACGATGACCAGATCGGCTCCGGCGACTGCGGCGGCGTTTGTCTCCAGCACCTGATCGGCGAGACCGAGCTCGGCGACGCGACGTCGCGTTTCGGTCGAGCGGGCGGTGGCGGCGATTTCGCACACCGCGCCCTGCAGGCGCGCCGCCCGCGCGATCGACGAGCCGATCAAGCCCGTGCCGATCAGCGCCAGACGATTGAACAGCGGCGTGGGTTTGCTCACGGCGTCATACCGGCTTGGCCAGGAATTCCTTGAGCGCGGCCACCACGAGCCGGTTGGCTTCTTCCGTGCCGACCGTCAATCGCAGCGCGTTGGGCAGCTTGTAGGCCGTGGTCTGCCGCAAGATCAGGCCGCGGGCGGTGAGAAAGGCATCGGCGTCTTTCGCCGTGCGTCCCTTGGTCTGCGGAAAGTGGATCAGCACGAAATTGGCGACGCTCGGCGTCACGGTGAGGCCGAGCTTGCCGATTTCGGTCATGAGCCAGGCGAGCCAGCGCGCGTTGTGCTCGCGCGCGTATTCCTGATGTGCCACATCTTCGATTGCGGCAACACCGGCGGCGATGGCGGGACCGGTGACGTTGAACGGGCCGCGAATGCGGTTGACGGCATCGACGATGTGGGCCGGACCGAACATCCATCCCAGGCGAAGCGCCGCCAAGCCGTGAATCTTGGAGAACGTGCGGCACATCACGACGTTCTCGGACGTGGCCACAAGCTCGATGCCGGCTTCGTAGTCGTTGCGCCGCACATAATCGGCGTAGGCTGCGTCCAGCACCAAAAGAACGTTGCCGGGCAGGCCACGATGCAGCCGTTTGACCTCATCGAACGACAGATAGGTGCCGGTCGGATTGTTCGGATTGGCGAGGAAGATGATTTTGGTCTTCGCGGTCACCGCCGCGAGGATGGCGTCGACGTCGGCGGTAAAATTCTTCTCCGCCACCACGACCGGTTTCGCACCCGCCCCAAGCGTCACGATCGGATAGATCAGGAAGCCGTGCGTGGTGTGGATCGCCTCGTCGCCGTCGATCAGATAGGCGTGCGCCAACAGATGCAATAGATCGTCCGAACCTGCGCCGCAGATAATCCGTTCGGGATCGAGCCCCAATGTCCGGCCGATCGCCTCGCGCAGATCGCTCGCCGCGCCGTCCGGATAGTCCTCGAGATTTTCCGCGCAGGCCTTGTAAGCCGCGATGGCGTGCGGACTGGGTCCGAGCGGCGTCTCGTTCGAGGACAGTTTGTATATTTTGGCCACGCCGGGCGCCGTGCTCTTGCCGGGCACATAGGCCTCGATCTCAAGCACGCCGGGTCGCGGTATCGGACGCATCGCCGTCATTTTCTCAGCTACTCCGGACCTTCTCCATTCCTCCCCTTCAGGGGGCGGAAGGCTTGTTGGCCGGCACCGTATAGCGCCTTGCGTGGCTGCCGACGAGGGCCGAGGAGCGGATCGAGGCCCCGACCTTCAGCAGCGCCGCGGTGACGGCGTCAATGCCGCCGCGCTCGGTGGAGATCAGCAGCGCCGCGCCGTCGAAGGCGCGGTCGGGCACGGCGATGACGTCGGCAAATGCCGCGGCGGCGGTGACCGCGGCTGCGCTCCAGCCGGAGACCCGCATGCTCCAGACTTCGGTCTCCGTAACCATGGCGTCGGCGGCGGCGCGGGACACCACGAATGCCGGCAGCGCCGCGGGGTGATCGGCGCGTTCGACGAATGGCACCCGGGCGATGATTTTCGGCGCGGCGGCGAATTCGAGCGCAGCCCACCACGGTCCGGAACTGCCGATCGCAAAGGCGGGAATAAGTCCGAGATCGCCTTTCGACTCGGTCACCGCCTCGACGACGCTCGATGCACCCATATGCGGCACGAACGGTACGGTGAAGCCGAAATGGAAACGCGCTGAATCGCGCATCAGCGCATCGCCCGCCGACAGGTCGGCATGCACCGCGAACGGCGATTGCACGTAGGTAAAGGTCGCAATGATGACGCGCCAAATGCTCTCGACCGTGTCTAGAGGCAAGTTGCCGCGGTGACGTTGCACCAGCCGCCGCATCATGTCGGCCTCGCGCGCCGGGCGGAAGGCCGAGCTGGTTTCTTCGGTTTTCTTCACCGCGATCAGCCGGTCGATGATCTGGCTGCGCGCCATCAGGAGCTCGTGCATCTGCTCGTCGATGCGGTCGATCTCATGGCGCAGATCGGTGAGGGAAAAGTCCTCGTCGTGCGGCGATTTCGGCATGGCTGACCCGGTAATAAGTCCGATTGATAGGTGCCGTTCGGACTGAAAGCAAAGAAAACATTGACTCCCGGCGCAAGCCGCCTATCTACGCGGCTTTGGCCGCGCTCCGGAGCTTGGCGGCTGAGCCCCGCCGGGAAGCGCGGCATCAAGGACTGGATTTATGGCCGACGCCGGCGCCGCCGTTGATCTTGCCGACCGCACCCGCGAGGCGGACGAGCCGCATTCGCCCGTCGTCCGCTTTGCCGCGAACAATCCGTTGCATCTGGACGCCGGGCTCGATTTTGCGCCGCTGCAAATCGCCTATCAGACCTATGGCGCGCTCAATTCCGCCCGCAGCAATGCAGTTCTGGTTTGCCATGCGCTGACCGGCGATCAGCACGCCTTCAACGATCATCCGGTCACCGGCAAGCCGGGGTGGTGGGAGACCATGGTGGGGCCGGGCAAGCCCATCGACACCGAGCGCTATTTCGTCATTTGCCCCAATGTTGTCGGCGGCTGCATGGGTTCATCGGGACCGGCGTCGACCAATCCGGCGACCGGCATGCCGTGGGGCCTGGATTTTCCGGTCATCACCGTGCGCGACATGGTGCGCGCGCAGGCGATGCTGCTCGATCATCTCGGCATTGAATCGCTGTTCGCGGTGGCCGGCGGCTCGATGGGCGGCATGCAGGTGCTGCAATGGGCGGCGAGCTACCCGCATCGCGTCTTTGCGGCTTTGCCGATTGCCGCTGCGACCCGGCACTCGGCGCAGAATATCGCCTTTCACGAGGTCGGCCGCCAGGCGGTGATGGCCGATCCGGAGTGGCGCGGCGGACGCTATTTTGCCGAGGGCATCAACCCGCGGCGCGGCCTGGCGGTCGCGCGGATGGGCGCACACATCACTTATCTGTCGGACGCCGCGCTGCACCGCAAATTCGGCCGTCGCTTCCAGGATCGCGACAACCCGACATTCTCGTTCGATGCGGACTTCCAGGTCGAATCCTATCTGCGGCATCAGGGCATCACCTTCGTCGAGCGCTTCGACGCCAATTCGTATCTCTATCTGACCCGCGCGATGGACTATTTCGATCTTGCCGGCGATTACGATGGCGTGGTGGCCGGCGCCTTCCGCGGTGCGCCGACCCGATTCTGCGTCATCTCGTTCACCAGCGACTGGCTGTTTCCGACGGTGGAATCCCGCGCTATCGTTCATGCGCTCAATGCGGCGGGCGCGCGGGTGTCGTTCGCCGAAATCACGACCGACAAGGGCCACGACGCGTTTTTGCTCGACGAGCCGGAATTTTTCGCGATCGTTCGGGGGTTTCTGGAAGGCGCTGCCAAGGCGCGCGGGCTGCCGGGAAGGTAAGGATGCTGACGCGTCTCAAACACGACCTCACCATGGCGGACGCGGCGCGCGGCCCGGGCGGCTCGCGCGTCGACTTGCTGGTCGTCGCCGGCATGGTAGGGCGTGGCGCGCGCGTGCTCGACGTCGGCTGCGGTGACGGCGAACTGTTGCGGCTCTTGGAAAGCCGCGGCGTCGACGGCCGCGGCATCGAATTGTCCCGCGAGGGCGTCAATGAATGCGTCGCCAAGGGTCTTGCCGTCGTGCAGGGCGACGCCGACACCGATCTCGAGAACTATCCCGATGACGGCTTCGATTTCGTCATTCTGTCGCAAACGTTGCAGGCGACGCGCCAGCCGCGCGTCGTGCTCGAGCACATGCTGCGCATCGGCCGCCACGCCATCGTCTCGTTCCCGAATTTCGGCCATTGGCGAATCCGCCTGCAACTGTTTTTCGGCGGCCACATGCCGCATACCCGCAATCTGCCTTATGCGTGGTACGAAACGCCGAATATCCACTTCTGCAGCATCAAGGACTTCCGCGAACTCTGCCACGCCGCCGGCGCCGGGATGGAGCAGGCGGTCGCGCTCAACGCCTGGGGCCGGCGCATGCGCCTGAAAATGCCGTGGTGGTTCTGGAATTTATTCGGCGAACAGGCGGTGTTTTTGCTAAGCCGGCAAGGTTGAATGCCTTCCGCTATATAACAGTGTTCGGCGTTGCCTTCGCTCGCGTCGGCGTTCTTGCGCGGGCCCGTAGCTCAATGGTCAGAGCTAGCGGCTCATAACCGCTTGGTTGGAGGTTCGAGTCCTCCCGGGCCCACCACGCAGTCGCATGATTACGGAGATTTCCTGAGATCCGTTGAATACCGCCGATTTGGGGGCACTTCTTGCGCGTGTTTCAGTCTCTACAGAGATAACATCCGGAGAGGAGGGGATTTTAACCTCACTGTCTCTGACCTCGGAATTCCCGTTCCTGACAAGGAATTATCGTCAGAGAGACATGGCTGGAACGCGCGGCTAAAGCCCAAGTCTTTGTTTTTGGCGAGGCCATTCTACGGGCAGATCGCGCAGGCGAGTAACTCCCATTCCATGGCGGAGACGCCCATCGATGGCCGCCTTGACGAGGTCGGGTGCTAGGAAGGCAAGCGATATCATCATGTTCACCTGCCGCACGCTGCAGTTCTCGCGCGCAGCTATGCTTTCAGCTTTCGCAGCGGAATCAGCAACCAGTTCATCGAGCCAACGCCGCCCCCGCGCAATCGATGCGACAAGGGTGAAGCGGCTTTCGGATCGGATGGGTCGGACATCTTTGATTGGTCCGGATTCGGGTACGAGAACCTCGCGGCGCCGGGTTGACGGCGTTTTGTGCCACGGCACTTCGATCACGTTGCGGCTTCGTTTCCGTTTGCGATCAGTACGTTTTGGGTCGGCAAGTTCGATGATCAACTGGCCCGATTGGACCTCGACCCGAACAACATGGTTGTGGATAAGGACTGCGTCATCCATCGCGGCGAGCTCGTTAAAATGTGCTCGAACTGCTTTGACGACAAGCGCCTCAATCTCGCTCGCTGGGATCCGGCCGACGGTTCCGGCCTGTTCGGTTTGACCCTGCAGAAGAGCGCACGAGATGTAGTATCGGTATTTGATGCCTCGCCTGCGGGCATGGCTCGGCGTCATCCGATGACCACGATCGTCGAAGATGCGGCCTAACAGGAGGGCTTCCGACTTCGTTCGCGACACCTTGTGATTGTTTGCTTGCTCAGTCAGCTTGGACTGGACGGCATTGAACAGTTCCCGGTCCACGATAGGAGGTTGCTCCCCCGGTAGCGTTTCGCCTTTGAAGACCACCTCTCCGACGTAAAACCTGTTGCGAAGCAGATGGGAAAGCGGGCCGCGCGTAAAGGGATTGCCGCCGACGGTCTGCCCGGTCTTGATGGTCCGTACCTTGGTCACGATGCCGCGGCTACGCAGGTCGGCCATGAGGAAGTGGAGACTGCCCAGCTTCAGATAGCTTCCGAAAATGGTGCGGACGCTTTCCGCCTCGGCTTCGTTGACGGTGATCTTGCGGTCCTTGGTGTCGTAGCCGAGCGGCACCATGCCACCGACCCAAAGACCCTTGCGCTTGGAAGCGGCGATCTTGTCCCGGATGCGCTCGGAAGTAACCTCGCGCTCGAACTGGGCAAACGACAACAGGACGTTGAGCGTCAATCGTCCCATCGATGTGGTCGTATTGAACTGCTGGGTCACCGACACAAAGGACACGTTGTGCTGATCGAACAGCTCGACGAGCTTGGCGAAGTCAGCTAGCGAGCGGGTCAGGCGATCGACCTTATAGACGACGATGATGTCGATCTTTCCGGCTCGGACGTCTTCAAGCAGACGCTGGAGCGCCGGGCGGTCAGTATTGCCGCCCGAGAAGCCGCCATCGTCATACTTGGAATGGCCCATGGTCCAGCCGGCATGCATCTGGCTGCGGATATAGGCTTGGGAAGCCTCATACTGAGCATCAAGTGAGTTGAAGTCCTGTTCGAGTCCTTGGTCGGTGGAGACGCGAGTATAGATTGCGCAGCAAACCGATTTGGCCGTGCCCGTCCTCACGTCTGTATTCCTTTCGATGGCTTGTCGCGCAAGCCGAAGAAGCGGGGTCCATTCCAACGCGTGCCGGTGATGGCCAAGGCGATTACGGACAGGCTGGGATAGATCTTGCCGTTCCAGGCGAAGCCATCGACCAGCACGGCGACCCGGTGCATCCGGCCGTTCCATTCGCGCGCCAGCATCGTGCCTGGGCGCACTTCGGCGGTCGGCCGGTGCAGGTCCACCGCTCGCTTTCCGGCATCTTCAGGCGATCCTGAACCATCGAGGAGGCGACGACTCTCGTCATCCAGATCGCCGAGATAATCGGCCTGTAGCCGATACGCGAGAATGCGAAACAACAGATGGCGCGACAGGTGAGGGGGCGCGCGCCGACGGAACACGGTGCGCCAACGGGACTGAAGATTGCCGAAGTCGAGATCACTCAGACGTGCGATCTCGACCTCGAGCGACTCCCGGTTCGGGAGTGCCGGACCGACCTTTACGCGCGGCATCTTACTCGGACCGCAAGGTGCTTGGATTGCCAGGGGCTGCTTTAGCGTTGTCCGCGCCAGCAATGCGATAAACCCTGTTCCCGTCCACCTTCCGCGAGTCGAGATTCAATCCCAACCTTTTGCGCACGACGGCTGCCAAAAAGCCGCGCACCGAGTGCTGCTGCCAACCGGTCGCCTGCATGATCTTAGCAACCGTGGTGCCCGCAGGTTGGCTCAATTGGGCAATAACGATCGTTTGTTTGGAACCGGCTCGCCTAGGTCGATCAGCAAAGCTTTTGCGCCTTTCCGTTTTCTTGGTCGAGCTTTTGCCGACCGATCGGATCTTTGTTTTCTTGGCGGTATTTCTGACTGGCATTTCGGGATCCTTTTCATCGTGCTGCGGCACTGGGCGCCGCTACCACCGAAGCCCCGCACTAGCCAAAAGCCAGCGGGGCAGGATCCATGATCGAGCAAAGCGGCCTGATCAGAACATCGACATTGACGCTCTGTTCGCAGCCGAAATCCAGTCCTTTCAAAGGTAAACCTGCTCCTGATTTTCTAGGCTTCAGGAGACGGTCCCCAGCACGAAACCCATCAGGCTCATAACCTGAAGGTCGTAGGTTCAAATCCTACCCCCGCAACCAACTTTCCTAATGAGTTCAATAACTTAAAAATTTCCGCGGAGCAGTAAGACTCAAAAATGCTGTGGCACAGAAGTGGCACAGTCCAAAGCAGCCGGATTCAAGTTGTGCTAAAATGGCTTCCACACGGGGAGAGCCATGTTTCGGCACGAGATTCTTGGCGGATTAGTCAAAGTCTATAAGCGCGAAGGAACGCGCCATTGGCATTGCTCCGCTTCGATTAAGGGCAAGCGATTTCGCACGACCACGAAGGAGGAAGACCTCCCTCAGGCGCAGCAGTTCGCCGAAGAATGGTTCCTCGGCTTGCGCGGTAAATCAAACGCGGGCCTTCTTAAGAAGCCCACCAAGACATTCGCCGAGGCGGCCAAGCAATTCCTCAAAGAATACGAAACAATCACCGAAGGCCAGCGCAGCCAGAAATGGATTGAGGGCCACGGCATTCGCCTGCGGCTCCATCTGCTCCCCTATTTCGGCCCTCTCGACCTCTTGGAAATTTCACCCGGTAAGGTGCAGGAATATCGCGTCCATCGCTTGACGCCATCACCCGTCGCGGCAGCGCCAATCATAATTCAGATTGACGATGGCGACCGCCGTCGAATTAGCCGGGCTTGGAAGGCGCCATCGCGCAGTACGTTGCATGACGAAATTGTCACGATGCGACAGGTGCTCAAAACGGCCATCCGTCACGGCTGGCTCTCGCACCTGCATGACTTCTCACCGCCCTATAAGACTTCCGGCAAGATCGTGCACCGCCCGTGGTTCAGCCCGGCGGAATACCGGCAGCTCTACCTGGCGAGCCGACAGTACGCCGAGGAAATGCGCGGGCAGCGTCACGAATGGAATGCGGCACAGGTTCACGACTACATCCTGTTCATGGCCAACACCGGCCTTCGCCCGGATGAGGCGAAAAATCTTCAGCATCGCGACGTGACGATTGCGAAAGATGCCGCGACCGGCGAGCGCATCCTCGAAATCGAGGTACGTGGCAAGCGAGGCATCGGCTTCTGCAAGAGCATGCCAGCGGCAGTTCAGTATTACCGGCGACTACTAAGGCGGCCGAAGTCCCTTCCGCAAGGTCGGCACGGCAAATCCAAGGATTGGGAAAATCCGAATCCGCCTCGGATCGAATATCCGCAGCCCAACGATCACGTGTTTTCAGGCGACCACAAAAAGCTCTTCAATGGCATCTTGAAACGTGCAGGCCTCAAAGTTAATCGCGACGGACAGCGACTGGTCGCGTATTCCTTGAGGCACAGCTACATATGCTTCCGACTTATGGAAGGCGCCGACATCTACCAGATCGCGAAGAACTGCCGTACCAGCGTCGAGATGATCGAAAAATTCTATGCGGCGCACATCAAGAATACGCTCGACGCCTCGCAGATCAATGTCATGCGCGATCGCACCAAACGCGAACGCGAGGTCATGCCAAATCGGCGTCAACCAGCGCGCTCGCACGGATCACAACAAACTCCATCCCGTCGCACGCCGCAACGCGCTTCCGTCAAGTCCAAAGCTCAGAAATAGGCCTTCGCTAAGGAGGCCGCTCGCATCCCTTGTGGTTGAACCGCTCAGCGGTTCGGCGCGCGCGTCGCTTACCCTACGGCCCTGTAAGTTTGGGAGCTTTTACTGTCGAAGTCCCGGAAGCAAACGATTGCTTGATACAATTCACTGCCGCCTCGACCGAACCTTTTACCGCACCGACGGCTGCCCCAATGTCACTCCCCGCTATGCCGACTGCCATCTTGGGATTCACCAAGCCCATCAACGTACCGTCCACGCCACCGGAGAGCATACCGATCGGGAAGCCGACTGCACCATCAATCGCGGCTGGCACTATGCCTCCATGCTTGTAGCCCTGCTTGGCCCCATCGGCTGCATATGCGACGGCCGCTGTAATTTCGCCCTCAATGACGCCGACCGGCAAGCCAAGTGCTGGGCCGGCCCGTTCACCGACATCCATTCCCAGTTTCGCCCCGCCTTTCGTGCCTTTTGCGACATCGGTGGTTATCGTCTTGAGCGCGCCTCTCCATGAGCAGGCTTCGTCTAGCCGGTCCATTGCGACTCCTATTAGATTAATTGATAATACAACGATTTTGATTTTAAGTCTTAATGGTTAATAAGTTGCTTATTTCACGTTCAATACTTCCCTTCGAACTAACATATTGAAAAATAAATGGACCAATCACAGTATCTATACCGTAATCCCTCCTAATGAAGCTGTCCGTGCCGGTGTGGCGGTTCAGTCCCGGCAGGGTAATGTGCCGCCCCACTGGCGCAACCATTCCTCGGCGGCGGCGGACTTGCATCCCACAGAAGCTACACGCTGCTGCGCCTCGAATGCCCATCTTCCGCCATCTACAACGGTAAGCCATGTTGCGGTGTAGATCGACCGTGCTTCATCAGAAAGCTGAGCAGCCTCAAGTTGGTGAGGGACGGGAGGCTGATCGTTGGTCACAAACAGATTGTCCTCTTGTTCCTTTATGCCATTCACATCCATAACACTTAGCTGATACCGGCCTGGTCTCAAATAGATGTTTTGCAGATACGCCGCGCAGGTATCTCGTATGCCACTCTTCTCAATAACAACCTGACCCGTTCGAGCGTTTAACAGCGTAACAGAAAAGGGTGGAGACCCGCCTCGCCATGAAACGAAGAGGGAGCGCTTTCCCGAATACAAGAGCGAACGGTCGGCTCTCAAAATTGGAATCTGAAACGGAATGGGTTCGTTCGTTCGCCCGGATTCATTGTAACAATGTTCTGCTTTGCCTTCTCTGCTTGCTGCCAACGTGCTGCCGCCTGCTGATTCATCAGCCCCGCCTATCATACTGATGAGCCATGTCGCCGTGAAACCGGACAACGGTTCGACCGAGGATCGCGGAACTGAAAAATCCGGTAGCTTCGTCGCGGAGCCAGCCACCGACTTCCTTACCAGCATTATTTTATTCGTCGCGAGCATCCGTATCACAAGCACGACGTCGCTTCTCTTCATGAAAATTTCATCTCCTGAGGAGAGAGGCATTAAATTATCGTGGATTTCAACGTCTACGCCACTGTGTCGGATGTTTGCAACTTCGACCAGATTAGTACCTTTTGGAATGACTTGCTCAATAAATGCAACGGCTCCGCTTTCCGCTGTAACGGCTTGAGTGTGTCCACACGAAACCGACAGGCACGGAGAAAGGCCACAAATTAACAGGAAACTTCTTGGAACTCTGAGGACTACAAAAATCAACCGGCGCATCAATGTTCACCCTTAGCTGTCTGCGACCGACCGTCCACAAATTTTAGCAGCCCTTCAACCGTCCGATGAAGGAATATCCCCAGAATCGGAACCGAGAGATCGTACCAAATGCTGGCCCGGAGAAGGATATATATGGCACATCCCAACAGCGGCAAAAAGCTCACCAAAATGACGGTCGTGGCAATGAACGAGTCAAAACGAGCCATCGCGTAGCCGATTGCGATGATTGACGCAGCTTCCAAAACTATCCGATAAAATTCGCTTGGCGGATGCAGAAACCTTAAATCAAGCATCGAATCGATGCTATTTATAAGCACCATTGCGCCAGGCATCGCGCCGAGCGCGGTCGCATGTTCATCGCGGGCATCTTCAAAACTCTGACCGATCACCACAACGCCGCCTGACAGGTTGGCATCAACGCCGTCAATCCGTCCGGCCAGAATTCGACCAGCGGAAATCAGCTGGATATCTGGATGCTTAACGGGATATGAGAACTTAAAGAAGATTCGATTAGTGAGATCGTTTTGGTCGGCATCCGAAAAGTTGAGTTCTGCCGTTCCGGTAAGGTCTCTTCTGTCGCGCAACCAATGTTGCATTTTCCGTTCAACCGCCCCTGCTGAAGGTATAGTCCCTGTCAAGGCGGCAATATCGACGACGCACTTGGCAGGCGGGCTTTCGGGTTTGTCCCGAATCGCTGTTTGTAGGTCAGCCGATCTATTCGACCGTAACACCGCGATGGCCAATTGTACGGACGGCAATACCAGCCAACGGCCGTTACCATTAGTGTCATCGCGCTGGCAGCCCACTCGCCATAATTGCCATTCGCGGAGAAGCCCATCGCGGGAAACGCGAAAGTAGGGCGCTACATTTAGTAATGAGATATGACGATCAATGATCGCATCCAGTGGCGAAGGTCGTAGCTCCGAAGCAAGCAGGCCGGATGCGTCCAGAGGATGGCGCAGGCTTCGCACAAAAAGTATATGCTGGTCCCTCGCCACATCCAAGCGCGAAGCTACGTTTTCAATCTCTTGTATAAACTGCCTGTCCTCTGGATCGGGCGGATTTTCGATCAATACGTCCACCACCAGGTAACGCGCTTTATGGTCAAGCGCGAACTTGATAAGTCGCCACAACCCGTCGCGTGGCGCTCGAAGTGGCTCGCCGCCTCCCCACAACGGATTACGCCAAGTCTCCTCGTCGATATCGATAAGGGTTAAGGAGGGAGTCGACTTTCCCGGAGCTTCGCCATATGCCGAGGCGATCCGCATCGCCGTGTCGAGCGCCCAGTCTTTTGAGGCGACAACAAATCTGTTGTCTGGCCAAGTTTCCATCACCACGGCAATAACGAGGCCGATCGCTATGTTTGCCATCCAGTGCTTATTGCGATGGCTTATGCCGTGCCACCTTACGCTAGTTTTTTCGGCCATTTTGACGATTGTATTCCGAGCCCTCAAAATCCCATCTTTGGTGCGGAAGCACAAGTTTGTCCAAATTCGAACGACGAATTCGATACTTTTAATGCACCGTCTCCAAAGGGAAGAAATTGGTTTAGTGAGCCGCAATGGCGAAATCCACGACGCTGCCGCCAGGCATGAGCAGGACCGGCTCC
>JBARER010000002.1:0-22584 GCA_049796395.1 Xanthobacteraceae bacterium | reverse complement strand
GTTCTCGGCCGGCCACGGCAGCACGCGGAACGTCGCCGGATCCGCCACCATGACGAAATCACCGCCGCCCTGCATCTCCGCCATGCCGAAGCCGCCGCCCGGCGTGAACACCGGATAGGCGGTCTTGTGCGCGATGTCCTTGGCGAGAAGCGTGGTCGTCATGCTGACGCCGCTTCGCATCAGGCCCGCGGCCTCCGCCGCCACCGCGGTCTTGCCGCGCAGCACGCCATGCTGGTCGGCGAAAGAAAAGCGCACGAGGTCGAGCTTGTGCTTCTTAATCGCCTGACTGACCGCGCCGGCACGCCGGGTTTGTTCGGCGGTCCACAGGCCGTGGCGCTCGACGAAGGATTTGGCGGTGTGCGGTCGCGAGGGCATCAAACTGCGTCAGTCAATGCGTCGGTGATTGGCGCCGCACCGCGCATTTAATTCCAGCTCTTGCTCGCCTGGCGGTCGCGATCGACGCGCTGCCAGTAGCTCTGCCAATCGGCGACCGGGCCGATGCCGTCGACGCAGGCCGGTCCGGTGATGCCTTGCGCCTCGGCCGGATCGAGCACCATCATCGGCCGCTCGCCTTTGCCGGAGCGCTCGAGCGCCTGGCGCAGCAGCCGGCGGTAGGCGCTGATCGCCTTGTCGGAGGTGCCGAGATGCTCCTGGGTGCGGTCCTGGATGGCGCCCATGGATTCGCAGGCCCATTGGTCGTGCACGTTGATGTCGGCGCCCATGCCGGTATAGGTCGCTTGCTCCTGCTCGTGGGCATCGAAGCCGTAATCGTTGGTCTTGTTCTTGCACGGCGCGTAATCCGGCAATTGATAGAGTTCGAGGCGCTGGCGGCGCATTTCGTCTTTGTCGACGGCGGCGCCGAACGAGGTGAAGATTGCGTACCAATAATGCTTCTCGTCGTCGATCGGCACGTGCCACTGCGAGATCGTCATCTCGCGGCTCATCGGGATGATGAAGGCGTTGGGGAAAACCAGATTGGTGACGCGGATATGGGCCTTGTCGGCGCTGATCTGGCGCAGCGTGATCAGGCGAAAGCCATAATCGGTCGGCTCGACCTCGATGCGCGGCCGCGGAAATTCCCGCATGATCCGCGTCATCGGCATTTCCGAATCCTTGGACTTGTCGCGGAACATTTTGCCGTAGCCTTGGTCGGGATTCTCGTCCTCGAAGAAGCGATGCAGGAACGAGGTGTGCGCCGGATCGATGCCGACTTCGAGCGATTGCAGCCAGTTGCAATCGATCATGCCCTTGAAGGCGAAGGTGTGCGTCGACGGCGCGGCGAAGCAGTCGAACTGCGGCAACGGCGGCGGCTCGCCTTGTCCCAGATAAGCGAACAGAATGCCGCTCTTCTCGACGACCGGATAGGATTTTTGCCGGATAATGGCGCATAGGTTGCTGTCGTCCGGCTCCGCCGGCGTTTGCAGGCAGCGGCCGTTGACGTCGAACAGCCAGCCGTGGAACGCACAGCGCAATCCACCGTCCTCGAGCCGGCCGAAAGCGAGATCGGTGCCGCGATGCGCACAGTGGCGGCCGATCAAGCCATAGCGGCCTTGACCGTCCTTGAAGGCGACGAGATCCTCGCCGAACAGGCGCACCGGCTTGACCGGCCGATTACCGTCGAGCTCGTCGACCAGCGCCGCCGGCTGCCAATATTGCCGCAACAGATGGCCGGCGGGGGTGCCGGCCGCGGAGCGGGTGATCAATTCGTTTTGTTCGGCGCTGAGCATCGGTAGCAATCCATCGGTGGCACTAGCTTGGCGCGGCCAAGCCTCGGCCGCATTATGTACCTATACGATGATCGCCGCGCCGTCGGAAGCGGCGCCACCGCGGAACAGCCAGTCGAAGGGAGACGACAATGCGTCCGGGCCTTGTCTTCGCAGCCATCTGGATCGGCTGGATCGTTAGTTGGATCGCCGCGGCATTCTGGTCGGCCCGCACCGAGAAGCGCATCGCCACCTTGCCGGTTTGGGTCTCTCGCGTGGCGGTCGTTGCCGGTGCGGTCCTGCTCGCGCATTCGACGCGGCGGCTTATGCATGAGCCTAGGCTTTGGCATGTGGGCTATGACGGCGCCTATGCGCTTGCCGGTGTCACGCTCGCCGGCATTCTGTTTGCTTGGTGGGCGCGCATTCATCTTGGCCGGCTATGGTCGGGGACCATCACGCGCAAGCAGGGCCATCATGTGGTCGACACTGGTCCCTACGCGTTAGTTCGCCACCCGATTTATACCGGCCTGATCGTCGCGATCATCGCGAGCGCGGCGGCGCAAGCGACTGTAACCGGTCTGATCGGCGCGGCGCTGATCGCCTTCGGGCTCTGGCTCAAGGCCCGGGTCGAAGAGGATTTCCTGACCGCCGAGCTCGGCGCCGAGGCTTACGGCGCGTACCGCCGGCGCGTCCCGATGCTGCTGCCGTTTTTGCCGGCCGGTTGAGCGGCCACAAAAAATTCAGCGGCCCGACGTGATCGTGCCGCGTTCGGTCAAAACGAGCCACTGCCCGTCCTGGCGCTTGATGGAATCGATGCGGCCAATTCCCGGCAGCGTGCTGCCTTCCCCGACATCGAACATACTGCCGTAGCGGTTCTGCACCAGGGCGCGGCCGCTCTGCACATCCTGCACGATCCAATCCTGCAGGATCCGGTCCGGAATTTTTGGTGCCGCCATGGCCTGCACCACTGCTGGAGCCGGCGCCGGCGCGATCGAACCGGTAACCTCTTTGGCTATGGCGTGCTGATCGAACTTGTCGAGTCGATCCGACAGCTTCGCCAATTGGGTCGATGTGCTCCGGGTCGTGGTGTCGAGATTGCTCTTGATCGACGCGAGTTCGGTCAGTTCCAGCTTCATCTCGCGCATCGCGTCGGCCGACAGTCCGACGCCGGCCGCCGCGGGTTGCGGCGCCGGCGATAGTAACCGCACCATGCCGGCACCTGACAGCGAACCGACAAACGACCCGAACGCGGCGGCAAAAGCGACCGAAGCCGCCAGCATCAAAAAGCGCGAGGAATGCTGCGGCGCCGGTGCGGTGGCTGCGTTGATGTTCTCGCCCGTCGTCTCGTCGATAATCTCTTCGTCAACTTCTTCGTCAACTTCTTCGTTTCCTGCGCCAAGTTTCGGCGCCACTACCATCGGCAGATTACGGGTCCCGGCTTCGCTCCCACTTTGACCGGCGGCGTCAATGCGCACCTTGTCATTGTCGTCGGAAGGCTCGCTGGGGTTCTCGGCCATGGTCGATCTCCGCGCGTTACGGTTGACCAGTCGTTAATCGCGTTTGGTTAGCGTTTGGTTACCGCTCGCGGGACGAGCGGTCGATGCAATACTGGCTGAGCTTAAGCCGAGATTCTTCAGGCCAAGATTTTTCAGACGAAGGCTTGTTCAGATCAGGCCGTTTTCGCGCGCAAGATCGCGCAGCGACGCCTCGGGGCGGGCACCCATGTGCTGGATGACCTCGGCGGCGGCCAGCGCACCGAGGCGGCCGCAAGTGCGATCGTCGGCGCCGCGCGCCACGCCGAACAGGAAACCGGCCGCGAACAAATCGCCCGCGCCGGTGGTATCGACGACGCGCTCGACCGGGAATGCCGACACCGCTTCGGCGGCATCGCCGCCGATGACCACGCAACCGTCGGCGCTGCGCGTCACCACCGCGACATCGATATCGGCTCGCAGCGCCGCGACCGCGGTGTTGAAATCGGAGGTTTGGTAAAGGCTGTGCAGCTCGGCCTCATTGGCGAAGATCAGATCGACCGTGCGCGAGCGCATCAATTGCAGAAATTCATCGCGCCAACGGCCGACGCAGAATGCGTCCGACAACGACAGTGCCACTTTGCGACCGGATTGATGGGCAATCTTCGCCGCCTTGAGAAAGGCCGCCTTGGCGTTTTTCGGATCCCACAAATAGCCTTCGAGATAAAGGATGGCGCTCGCCGCGACCGCATCGGCGTCGATGTCGGCCGGCTGCAGGTCCTGGGCGGCGCCAAGAAAGGTATTCATGGTGCGCTCGCCGTCGGGAGTGACCAGCACATAGCAGCGTCCGGTCGACGGCCCGGCGGCGGCCGGCGTGGTGGGAAAGCTCACGCCTGCAGCGCGAATGTCGTGGCTGTAGGCGCGGCCGAGCCCATCGTCCTTGGTCTTGCCGATGAACGCGGTGCGGGCGCCCAGCGAAGCCAGCCCGACGATGGTATTGGCCGCGGAGCCGCCCGAAGTTTCGACCGCCGGACCCATGGCATCGTAGATCGCGTGCGCGCGCGCCTCATCGATCAGCGCCATCGTGCCTTTGTGCATGCCCTGCGCGATCAGAAAATCTTCCTCGGCGCGGGCGATCACGTCGACGATGGCGTTGCCGATTCCAAGCACGTCGTAGCGGGCGGATGTCATGTTGGCGTTTGGCTCAGATTCTAGTCCGGCCCCAGGTTCTGGTCCGGCCTATGTCGGGGCGGGGAGGCGCACTATAGCGGCCGCCTCTTGCGGGGCAAGGCGCGGGCGTGGCATTGGACCGGCGCGGAGGCCCTTCATGGCATTCAAACAACTGGTCTTCTCGGGGGTGCAGCCCACCGGCAACCTGCATCTCGGCAACTATCTCGGCGCCATCAAGCGGTTTGTCGAACTCCAGGACGCCTTCGACTGCATCTACTGCGTCGTCGATATGCACGCGATTACCGTGTGGCAGGAGCCCACCGAGCTGTCGCACACCATTCGCGAAGTGACCGCCGCCTTCATCGCCTGCGGCATCGACCCGCAAAAACACATCGTCTTCAATCAGAGCCAGGTCGCCGAGCACGCCGAGCTGGCCTGGGTGTTCAATTGCGTCGCCCGTCTCGGCTGGCTCAATCGCATGACCCAGTTCAAGGAGAAAGCCGGCAAGGATCGCGAGAATGCCTCGGTCGGCCTGTATGCTTATCCGACCCTGATGGCAGCCGACATTCTGGTGTATCGGGCGACCCATGTGCCGGTCGGCGAGGACCAGAAACAGCACCTCGAACTGTCGCGCGACGTGGCGCAGAAATTCAACAGCGACTATGCGGATTCGATCCGGCAGAAGGGCTTCGGCGACGCCCTGTTCCCGCTGCCCGAACCGCTGATCACCGGCGAGGCGACGCGAGTCATGTCGCTGCGCGACGGCACCAAAAAGATGTCGAAATCGGATCCGTCCGACCAGTCGCGCATCAATCTTACCGACGACGCCGATGCCATCGCGCTCAAGGTGCGGCGCGCCAAGACCGATCCAGAGCCGCTGCCGAGCGATGAGCAGGGCCTGGCGGCGCGCCCCGAAGCCGACAACCTCGTCGGCATTTATGCGGCGCTGGCGGGCGCCAGTCGCGCCGGCGTGCTGGCACAATTCGGCAATGCGCAGTTTTCGACGTTCAAGGCAGCGCTGACCGATCTCGCGGTGGCTAAGCTCGCCCCGATCGGCGCGGAAATGAAGCGGCTGCTCGCCGATCCCGTCGCCATCGATGCCGTTCTGGCGGATGGCGCGGCGCGGGCACGAAAAATCGCCGGACAGACCATGAATGCGGTAAAAGACGTCGTCGGTTTCGTGCGCTCGTGACCGGGCCGGCCCTTGAACTTCCAAGGCAATGCGCCACGTATTATGATGATTGTGAGATAGTCCCGGCGGCCATGAGAGCGACTTTGCGCCGCACGCGATGGAGGACGCCGAAATGTTCATCCAGACCGAAGTAACGCCGAATCCGGCGACGCTGAAATTCCTGCCCGGCCAGACGGTGATGGAGGGCGGTACACTCGATTTTCGCGATCCCGCCCAGGGCTCGCAGTCGCCGCTCGCCGAACGGCTGTTCGGCATTGCCGGCGTCAGCGGCGTGTTCTTCGGCTCCGATTTCATCACCGTGACCAAGACCGACGGCGAATGGCAGCAGCTCAAGCCGATGATTCTCGGCGCCATCATGGAGCACTACATGTCCGGTGCCCCGCTGGTGAACAGCGGCGGGGCGGAAGCGAGCGATGGCGAGGAGTTTTTCGACGCCGCCGATGCCGAGACCGTGGCGACGATCAAAGAGCTGATCGAAACCCGTGTGCGACCGGCCGTTGCCAATGACGGCGGCGATATCACCTTCCGCGGCTTCAAGGATGGCGTGGTATTCCTCAACATGAAAGGCGCCTGCTCAGGGTGCCCGTCGTCGACCGCGACGCTGCGCCACGGCATCCAGAATTTGCTGCGCCATTTCGTTCCGGACGTCACCGAGGTCCGGCCCGTCTAACTGCACCCGCGATCGGCCGGCCGAAGGCTGGCATGAAATGCAAGGCTGGCATGAAATGACTTGCCATGCGCGTTCTCGCCATTGATACGGCGCTGGCAGCCTGCTCTGCGGCTGTGCTCGACACGGATCATGGCCCCGGTCGTGGCGCAGGTCATGGCGCCCACCGCGGCAGCATCGTCGCCAGCGAAAGCCTGCCGATGACGCGCGGGCATGCCGAAGCGCTGATACCGCTCGTCGCAAGGGTACTGAAAAGCTGCGGCCTGGCGATCGGCGACCTCAACCGCATCGTGGTGACGACGGGGCCGGGCAGTTTCACCGGTCTGCGGGTCGGTATCGCCGCCGCGCGCGGATTTGCGCTCACCGCCAAGCTTCCGGCTATCGGCGTATCGACGCTGTCCGCCTACGCCGCGCCCTATCTTGGCGCCAATAGCCGGGCGCCGGTCATCGTCGCGATCGATGCGCGGCACGAGCATGCCTACTTGCAGATTTTCGACGCCGGCGGACGGACCGTTGTCGCGCCGCGGCTTGCGCCCTTGCAGGACGCCGTCCGCGCGGCCGCCGAGGCGCCGGCCTGCATCGTCGGCTCGGCGGCGAGAGCAATCGCCGATGCATTGTCGAGCACCGCGCCGAAGCCGCTGACTGTGGATGACGCCGCCGCACCGGACATCAATTGGGTGGCGCAGATCGGCGCCATCGCACCTGAAACAGCGACGCCGCCGAAGCCGCAATATTTGCGTGCTCCCGACGCGCAACCGCAGCATGCCGCCTCACTGCCGCGCCGATGATGAAGTCCGTCGCACGCTGGTTCGCGCGCGGCGCGCCCGCTTTCGCTGATGCGCGTCCGTCCGACGCCGCAGCAATCGCCGCCGTGCACGCGGCGTCGTTTCAGCGCGGGTGGGGCGAGGATGAGGTTTACCGGCTTCTGATCGAGAGTAATGTCGTTGCCGATCGAGCGGCCAAAGGCGGCGGATTGCTCGGTTTCATTTTGTCGCGCCGGGCCGCCGGGGAAGCCGAGATTCTTTCGGTCGCTATCGCACCCCGCTGGCGTGGCCGCGGGCTGGCGCGACCACTCCTCGACCGGCATCTGCGCCGGCTCGCCGGACTCGGCGTTACTTCGGTGTTTCTTGAAGTCGACGAGCACAATGCGCCGGCCACGCGGCTTTATCGGCGCGCCGGATTTCGCGAGGTCGGCCGGCGCCGCGGTTATTATGAGAGCGGCGCGGCGGCGCTGGTGCTACGCCGCGATCTTGGCTGACGCACGATGTAGAATTCGGTTAGGATAAGGTCGGACCCGAAAATCGGGCCGCACGGGAGGAATAGCATGACGGCCACGCGATTTTGGCGCGGCGCGCAGACGCTTGCCCTGGCGCTCGTCGTTTCTGCGCTCGTCGTTTCTTCGCGCGCCGGCGTCGCGCGCGCCCAGAGCCCCGGATTTCCCGACCATCCGATCAAGATGGTCGTCGGCTTTGCGGCCGGCGGCAGTACCGACGTTGCCGCCAGAATCGTAGCGCAGAAGATGTCTGAGATTCTCGGCCAATCGGTTCTGGTCGAAAATCGCACCGGCGCGAGTGGACTGCTCGCCGCCGAAGATGTCGCCAAGTCGCCGCCGGACGGCTATACGCTGATGATGGCGAGCCAGACCGTGCTCGCGGTTGCGCCGCAGCTCTATCGCAAGGCGACGGTCGACCCGATCAAGGACTTCACGCCGGTGGCTTATTGCGGAGCCTCTCCGCTGGTGCTGGTGGTCAATCCGTCTTTTCCGGCGCACACCACGGCCGAGGTGATCGCGATGGCCAAGGCCAGCCCGGGCAAAATCATATTCGGTACCGGCGGTGTCGGCACAACGCCCCACATTGCATCGGAAATGTTTCAACACGCCGCCGGCATCAAGATGACTCACGTGCCCTATCGCGGCGAAGCCGGTGCGATCAACGATCTTGTCGCCGGGCAAATTCCGGCGATGTTTGCCAATCTTTCGGCGATCATGGGGCAGCTTAAAGCCGGTACGGTGCGCGCTATTGCCGTCACCAGCCCGCAGCGTTCGCCGCTGGCCCCCGACGTGCCGACGGTTGCAGACACATTGCCGGGTTTTGCCGCCGAAACCTGGTTCGGCCTTATTGCGCCGGCGGGTACGCCCCACGACATTGTCGCCAAGCTCAACGCGGCAGCGCTGCAGGCGCTCGCCAGCGCCGACACCAAAAAGCGCTATGCCGACCTCGGCATGACCGTCAGCAGTGACGGCGGCACTACGCCCGATGAAGTGGATGCCTATATCAAGTCCGAAGTCGTCAAATGGGCGAAAGTCATCAAAGACGCCAATATCCAGCCGATGGACTAGTGTTCCACGATGCTGCGCACTTCCGAATCGGCTGGCATTCCCTTTTGCCGGGAATATCGCTAAGACAGACAGGCTTGAGCGGCCGCTTGCCGGATTTCTTGCCACCCGCTTCAAGGTGCCAATTTTGCAAGTTGAGATAAGGGCTTAGGCCTCGACGTCACCCGGCATGAACGGTTCCCGCAAGCACGTCTACATCAAGTCGTTCGGCTGCCAGATGAACGTCTACGACTCCCGTCGTATGGCGGATATGTTGGCGCCACAGGGCTATAGCGAGACACCTCGCGTCGAGGACGCCGACCTCGTCGTTCTCAACACCTGCCATATCCGCGACAAGGCCGCCGAGAAGGTCTATTCGGAACTCGGTCGCGTCCGCCGCCTGAAGGAAACCGCGGCAGCGGACGGCCGCCGTGTCGTGGTCGCGGTGGCCGGCTGCGTGGCGCAGGCGGAAGGCGAGGAGATCATCCGCCGTCAGCCAGCGGTCGATGTCGTGGTCGGCCCGCAAAGCTATAATCACCTGCCGGAACTTTTGCGGCGCGCCGCGCACAGCGGCAAAGCCGTCGATACTGAGTTTCCTGTCGACGACAAATTCGCCCATCTCGCGGCGCCGAGCGCCGCGGCGATCCGATCGCGCGGCGTAAGCGCCTTCGTCACGGTGCAGGAAGGTTGCGACAAGTTCTGCACTTTCTGCGTGGTGCCCTACACGCGCGGCGCGGAAGTCTCGCGCGCGGTGCAAAACATCGTCGCCGAGGCCGAGCGTCTGGCGGCGGCGGGCGTGCGCGAACTCTCGCTGATCGGCCAGAACGTCAATGGCTACCACGGCGATGGTCCGGACGGACGGCGATGGTCGCTGGCCCAGTTGCTTCACCGCATCGCCCAGATCGCTGGTATCGAGCGGTTGCGCTACACCACCAGTCATCCGCGTGACATGAGTGACGATCTAATAGCGGCACACCGAAACTTGCCTGAGCTCATGCCGCAACTGCATCTGCCGGTTCAATCGGGCTCCGACCGGGTCCTGGCGGCAATGAACCGGCGCCATACCCGCGCCGACTACCTCGATCTCGTCCGCCGCCTGCGCGACGCGCGCCCCGATCTCGCGCTCACCTCCGATTTCATCGTCGGCTTTCCCGGCGAAACCGCCGGCGATTTCGCCGCCACGCTCGATCTCATCGAGGAGGTCGGCTTTTCCGGCGCTTTCTCGTTCAAATACTCATCGCGGCCCGGCACCCCCGGCGCCGGAATGGACGGCCAGATCGACGAGGATACCAAGTCGGAACGGCTGGCCCGCGTGCAGGCTGCGATCGAGTGCCATCAGGCGGCCTTCAACCGCCGCAGTCTGCATCGCAATGTCGACGTGCTGTTTGAACGGACCGGCCGCCACCCCGGCCAGCTTGTCGGCCGCTCGCCGTATCTGCAGCCGGTCCAGGTGTCGGCGCCGGTCGCGCTGATCGGTGAGATTGCGGCCGTCACCGTGACCGAAATCAGCAGCAACAGCTTGTTTGGGGTTCTCACGTCGGAAGCGCAGGCCGGCGCGCAGGAGCGCGATTTGCTCGCCGCAGACGCCTGAAGGAGGAGCCTTTCCTTGGCAACACGAGAAACGGACCAATCGGTTTTCGCCGCGCCGGAAAATGCGACACAAATTTCCCTGACCTTCGACGACAATCGTCTCGCCTCGGCGCTGTTCGGACAGTACGGCCAAAATCTCGCGCTGATCGAACGCCGGCTCGGCGTCGCCGCCACTTCCCGCGGCAACACCGTCAATATCGAGGGCAGCCGCGATGCCTGCGATCAAGCGCGGCGGGTGCTGGAAGGTCTTTATGAACGATTGAAGCGGGGCGACGAACTGGCGACCGGCGACGTCGACGGCACGATCCGGCTGGTCCTGTCGCAAGGGTCGCTGTTCGATTTCGACGCCACGGCCGCGCGGGAGAATTTCGAGGAGATCAATCTGCGCAAGCGCCGGGTCCGCGCTCGCACCGCCGCGCAGGATGCCTATGTGCGCCTGCTCAAGCGTCATGCGCTCGTCTTCGCCACCGGGCCGGCGGGCACCGGCAAGACCTGGCTGGCGGTGGCTCATGCCGTACAACTGTTCGAACGCAAGGAGGTCGACCGCATCGTCCTGTCACGGCCGGCGGTCGAGGCCGGCGAGCGGCTTGGCTTCCTGCCGGGCGACATGCGTGAAAAGGTCGACCCTTATTTGCGGCCAATCTACGATGCGCTGTACGACCTGATGGATGCGCGCATCGTCGAACGGGCGATGCAGACGACCGAGATTGAAATCGCGCCGCTTGCATTCATGCGCGGCCGGACGCTGGCGAACGCCGCGATCATTCTTGACGAGGCGCAGAACACCACCGTGATGCAGATGAAAATGTTGCTCACCAGGCTTGGCGAGAACAGCCGAATGATCGTCACCGGCGACCCGAGTCAGGTCGATCTGCCGGCCGGCCACGCCTCCGGCCTCGCCGACGCCGTGCGGCTTCTGCAAGGCGTCGAGGGCATCGGCCACATCAGCTTCACCGCAGCCGACGTCATTCGCCACGAACTGGTCGCGCGCATCGTCGAAGCTTATGACCGGGAAGCGGTCAAGAAGCGCGAGCGCCGCGAATGACGCGCACCGCGCGGTTCGCGCTGGTGATTGACGTGCTCGTCGTCAGCGGCCGGTGGAAACCGGCCGAAAAGTCCAAATCGATCGTGCGGCGCGCCGTCGCACAGGCCGCCACCCGGACGTCAACAAAGCGGGCAGAGCTTGCTATCGTACTGACCGACGATTCGGGAATCCGGAGCCTTAACCGGCATTGGCGCGGCATCGATAAAGCCACCAACGTGCTGTCATTCCCCGCGAAAAACGCCCCCGACCATCTGGGCGACGTCGTTCTTGCGTTCGAGACCATCGCGCGCGAGGCTCGCAGCGAGCGAAAGCCGTTTGCTCATCATCTTGCCCACCTTGCCGTACATGGCTTCCTGCACTTGGTCGGCTACGATCACGAACAGAGCAAAGACGCAGTTGCGATGGAACGGACCGAGCGTGAAATTCTCCGCGAAATCGCCATTCCCGATCCATACCGGGAAGCGGTCCCGAAAGCCCGGGCTGCCATACACAAGATCAAGCGAGTCGACCGCGCCGCGAAGCATCGGCGGCATTCCTGAGACGGGGCGCCTGGTGTATCAACTTCGCGGCTGACGCCGAAACCTCGCCAAAACGTCCCGAACTTCCATGGCTCAATCGACCCAACCCACCGTGCCGACCGAGAACGACCACCATCGACTTTTGCCGACGCTGCCGGAACCAGGCCCGCAGCCGGAAGGTTGGCTGACGCGCGCCGTCCGGGTCCTATTTGGTTGGAAGTCGGCTTCGACACGCGCGGACCTCGAACATGTACTCACCGCCGAGCAGCCGCAATCGGACTTCTCGCCCGAAGAAGCGGCGATGCTGAAAAACATCCTCGGTCTGCGGGAAACGCGAATCGAACGCATCATGCTGCCGCGCGCCGACATCATCGCCGTGCAGCAAGACATCGCGCTTGGCGATCTGGTCAAAGTCTTTCAGGTTGCGGCGCATTCGCGTCTCGTCGTCTACAACGACACGCTCGACGATCCGACCGGCATGGTTCATATCCGCGACCTGGTCGCTTTCATGGCGGCGCGCGCGACGCCGGCAGAGCCTGCCGAAGGCGAGCCCGATGCGGCGACGCGCGGAGAATTGAATTTTGCCAATATCGACCTGTCCTTGCCCTTGAACGCGGCCAAGATCGTGCGTGAGATCATATACGCTCCGCCATCGATGCCTGTGCTCGATCTCTTGGCAAGAATGCAGGCGACACGCATCCACCTCGCGCTCGTCATCGACGAATATGGCGGCAGCGACGGGCTGATATCGATCGAGGATCTGGTCGAGCTCATTGTCGGCGATATCGCCGACGAGCACGATGAAGACGAGGTCTCCGGAGTGGCACCGCAGGGCGATGGCTCGTTCCTGGCCACCGGCCGCGCCAGCCTCGAGGAGGTCCGCGCAGCCATCGGCGAACAGTTCGACGTTGGTGAAGTCGCGCAGGAGGTCGACACGCTCGGCGGTTATCTGGTGACCAAAGCGGGCCACGTCCCGGTTCGCGGCGAACTGGTGCCGGGCCCGGAGCCGTTCGAGGCCGAGGTGCTCGATGCCGACCCGCGCCGGGTCAAGCGCGTGCGGATTTATCTGCGTAAGGACCGCCGGCCTGGCGCAGGGCGGGAAGCCCCCGGCGCACGCGCGCCGCGTGCGGCAACGCCACGCGAGGAGCCCAATCGGCCAGACCAGAACACGCCGCGGACATCGTGAAGCGGCTGATCCACGCCATCGTATTATCCTGGGGCTGGCGGCGCCGCGGCATCGCGTTTGCGGCCGGCGCGCTTTCGGCGCTGGCCATCGCGCCGTTCAATGCATGGCCGATCCTGTTTTTGACGTTCCCAACGCTGGTCTGGCTGATCGATGGCGCCGGCGTCGGCCGCTGGGGCGGGGTCGTCGCCGCGGCGATGACAGGCTGGTGGTTCGGTTTCGGTTATTTCGTCGCCGGCCTGTATTGGATCGGTTACGCGTTTCTCGTCGATGCGCCGACCTTCGGGTGGCTGTTGCCGTTTGCAGTCATCGGCTTACCGGCGGTATGTGCGATCTATACCGCCGCCGGCGTTGCCGCCGCGCGTATAATTTGGACACGCGGCGCGGCGCGGATCCTGGCCTTGGGCGTGGGGCTGACGGCATCGGAATGGCTGCGCGGGCATCTGCTGACCGGGTTTCCATGGAATGCCTTCGGCTATGCGCTGACTTCGCCCTTGGCCCTGGCGCAAGCCGCTTCGGTCTTCGGGATTTGGGGACTGACCTTCATCGCCGTCGTCGTTTGCGCCAGTCCCGCGACGCTGGGCGACGACCCGTCGGAGACCCGGCTACCTTGGAGGCCGCTATCGCTCGGGCTGGTGAGCCTCGCGGCGCTCGGCGCCTTCGGGGCGTGGCGACTCGATCGAACCCCGACGCAACTCGTCGACGGTGTCCACCTGCGCATCATGCAGCCGAATTTACAGCAGGATGCCCGCTTCGATTATTCGGCCAAGCAACAGGTCATGGACCGTTATATCGCCTTGTCCAGCCGGAGCGGCGATCCGCAGGCGCACGGCATGGGCGATACGACACAACTGATCTGGCCGGAATCGTCTTTTCCGTTTTTTCTCACGCGCGAAGCGGATGCGCTGGCGCAGATCACGCATTTGCTGCCGCAAAACGCCGTGCTGATCACCGGCGCCGTCCGGCTCGCCGATCCGGACAATCCGGCACAATCGGGCGTCTATAATTCGATTTATGTCATCGATCACAGCGGTTCGATCGCTGCGGTCTACGACAAAGTCCATCTCGTGCCGTTCGGAGAATATCTGCCGTCGCTGCTCGCGCGGCTCGGCCTGCAGGACGTGACGGAAGAGCGCGGCGGATTTCTCGCCGGCGACCGCCATCGCCTGATCGCCGTGCCCGGCGCGCCGATGGCGCTGCCATTGATCTGCTATGAAGCAATCTTCCCGGACGACGTGATGCCACCGGGCAAGCGGCCAGGCTGGATCGTCAACGTCACCAACGACGGCTGGTTCGGCAATTCCACCGGGCCCTACCAGCATCTTCAACAGGTACGAGTCACCGCCATCGAACTCGGTCTGCCGCTCGCGCGCGCCGCAAACACCGGCATCTCTGCAGTCATCGATCCGGTAGGCCGGGTGATCAATTCGTTGCCGCTGGGCACCGAGGGCGTGTTGGATGCACCATTACCACGCGCGATCGGTGCGCCAGTCTACGCGCGGTTCGGCGACCTGCCAGCCTACATCATGGTGGCAATCGCGTTTGTCGTCGTCCTGCGTCGCCGGGTAGCCGCGAATAGGATTAAAACCTGATCTGGGACCAATCTCCCGACCCAAAGCGACGCCGCCAATACATCGTTAACAGGTTGTAGAGTTCGCGTTAAAATAGTTCTCTACCGACTTGAGGCTGTTTAAGGTCCATCGGACGCAACTGGGACGCGTGGCCAGCGGTTAATGCGCCACCCTTCGTCTGATCAGCTATGCGTTTTTTCTTTCTCGAACAATACGAATGAACTGTTCAAATAAATTCATCCGTGACGGTGCTTGCAAAAAGTGGTTTCAAGTGTGACAGATTTGCTATCTACTGCATCTGCAAAAACCTACGGGAGTTGTGATGGCTATGTTGGCTAAGAAGGCGCCCAACCCGACCGACAAACATGTCGGCGCGCGCGTGCGCATGCGCCGGATGATGCTCGGCATGAGCCAAGAGAAACTGGGTGACGCACTCAGTCTTACTTTTCAGCAAGTGCAAAAATACGAGAAGGGCACCAATCGCATTGGCGCGAGCCGACTGCAGCAGATCGCACAGATCCTTCAGGTGCCGGTTTCATTCTTTTTCGAGGGCGCCCCAAGCGCAATCACCGTCGGCCGGCACGAAGGAATGGGCGAAGCGCCGTCGCCAGCCTATGTGTCCGACTTCCTCGCCACTTCGGACGGACTGGCCTTGACCAAGGCGTTCATGCGTATCGAGGATTCAAAGCTGCGGCGACGGATCGTCGACCTCGTCGAGCAGATCGCCGGACGCGACAAGCGCTGAACGATCCGTCGCGACTATCTGCGCCGCAGGTGTTTCCACGGCGCCGCCCTGGCGGGCGCCCACCTTTAGCCCACATCTTGACCGCGCAGGGGTACACTGCAACAACCGTCCGGCTTCGCGCGGCGGCAGTCGCGCGCAGTCAAAACCGAGACCGGTGCTTGAGGCCGCCTAAGAGGGGAGTGTGCTACTGTGCGACGCGCCAATTATCTGTTCACGAGCGAGTCCGTGTCGGAGGGCCACCCCGACAAAGTCTGCGACCAAATTTCCGATGCAGTACTCGACGCCTTCATCGAGAACGACATCAAACTGGGCATCGCCGATGAAAGCGCGGTGAATACGCGGCTTGGATGCGAAACGCTCTGCACCACCAACAAGATCATCATCGCCGGCGAAGGCCGCGGCCAGGCGCCGCTGTTCCACAAGCACGGTGAAAAAGCGGTGGTTAACCGGGAGATGATCACCGAGATCGCGCGCGGGGTGGTCAAGGATATCGGCTACGATCAGGACGGCTTTTCCTACTACGGCGCCGACGTCGAGGTGCTGTTGCACGGCCAATCTCCCGACATTGCCATGGGCGTGAACGCCAAGAAGACCAAGAGCGGCGAGCAGGAAGGCGCCGGCGACCAGGGCATGATGTTCGGCTTTGCCTGCACCGAGAGCGAAGTTTACGAGAAGGGCTCGTTCATGCCCGCCCCTATCTATTTCGCCCATAAGATTCTCAAAGTGCTGTCGGAGAAGCGTCGCAGCAAGCAACTGTTCGATCTACAGCCCGACGCCAAAAGCCAGGTCACGGTGCAATATGTCGACGGCGAACCGGTCGGTTGCACCAAAGTGGTGGTCTCGACCCAGCACAATGCACAGACCCGCAACGGCAAGAAATATTCGCCGGGCATGGTCCGCGAATTGATCGCCGACGCGGTCGAATCGGCGCTGCCCAAAGGCTGGATGCCGAAGCGGCCCAGCGATTTTCTGGTCAATCCCACGGGCAATTTCGTCGTCGGCGGCCCCGACGGCGATTGCGGTCTCACCGGGAGAAAGATCATCGTCGACACCTATGGCGGCTATGCGCCGCATGGCGGCGGCGCGTTTTCCGGCAAGGACCCGACGAAAGTCGATCGGTCGGCGGCCTACGCCGCGCGCTATCTCGCCAAGAATGTCGTCGCCGCGGGCCTCGCCGAGGCGTGCACCATCCAGGTCGCCTATGCGATCGGCGTCGCCGATCCGATGTCGCTCCTAGTCGACACCCACGGCACCGGGAAAGAAGACGAGAAAAAGCTCGCCAAGACGCTGCAGGAGATTTTTCCGCTGCGGCCGACGCACATTCGGCGCACGCTTCAACTGAACCGGCCGATCTATAAGCGCACCGCCGCTTACGGCCACTTCGGGCGCGCTCCGGAAAAGGACGGCGGTTTCTCCTGGGAGCGAACCGATCTTGCGGACGCGCTCAAGCGCGCCTTTCGCTAAATTTCGGTGCGGACTTCCGAACCGCCGCACCAGCGAGCAGAAGACGTGGACGGCCGCAGGCGACGCGGCCTGACGGCCGATGACACCGGACGCTAATCCGACGCGGGCGTTTTTTGGCCGCCGCAAAGGCCATAAGCTGCGCTCCAATCAGACGCGGCTCGTTGAGACCGTATTGCCGGAGTTCGCGCTCGATCTGTCGCGTCCGGCACCGCCCGCACTCCGCGATCTGTTTGCCGTTTCCGTCGGCGACGTTGAGTTGGAGATCGGCTTCGGCGGCGGGGAGTTTTTGATCGGCCGCGCGCAGCGGCAACCGCACACCGGATTTATCGGCGTCGAGCCTTACGTCAACGGCATGGCCAAAGCGCTTGCCGGCATCGAGAGCAACGGACTGCGCAATATTCGTCTTCACTCCGACGATGCCGCCGCGCTGATCGATTGGCTGCCCGATTCGTCATTGGCCCGGATCGACCTCATTCACCCCGACCCGTGGCCGAAGCGCCGCCACTGGAAGCGCCGCTTCGTGCAAGACGCCTCAATTGCGCAGCTCGGTCGCATATTGCGGCACGGCGGTGAATTCCGCTTCGTCAGCGATATTGCGGATTATACAAGCTGGACCCTGCGGCGATTTATCAACTCGGAAATGTTCGACTGGACCGCGCAATGCGCCGACGATTGGCGCAAGCCGTGGCCCGACTTTGACGGAACGCGCTACAACAGCAAAGCGGCCCGCGAGGATCGCGCGTCATGTTTCCTGCTGTTCCGGCGGTTTTGATGCAATTCCGGAATCGATCGCTTTGATCTCGAATCCGATTCAAAACGGCTTGGATATGCTCTAGGCGCTGCGCTGCACTTGCCAGAACCGCACGACGCGTTGAGCGGTGGACGCCGAAAGCCGCTCGTAATTGGCAAACGCCGAATCGACAGCGAGCGGCGACGACGGCCTGCCGTCGGGCCGCGCCGTAATCACGGATTTCACCGTCGGCCAGCTCATGCCGGCCGCCTTGCACAGGATCAACACCGGATCGGGCCGTTCGCCGGCCATCAGCCGGTCGGCCACCGCAATCGGCACCTTGGAAAGCGCCGCCAGCGAGACAACGGTCTCGTCATATTTGCCGTCGCCGGCGAAGGCCGCCAATGCCGCCTCGTTCATGCCGCCGGCCCGGTGCAGCCGCAGGACCACCCGTTGTGCCTCTCGGTAATCGCGCGGGCCGATCCGTCCGCTCACGTCATTGGCCGCTTTTTCGAGAATATCGTGAATTTCTGCCTTCAATTCCGGCGGCGCCGCGGCAAGCAAACGGCGATGTACGATTGCGGTCGCGCGGGTCAACAGTTCGCGAAAAATATGCGGCGGAATGTCCGGCCGCAGCCCGACTTTCTCGGCGAGAATGCCGTCGCCCTCCGCCCGCTTCACCAGATCGGCGAAGCCGTTTTCCGAAATACGCGCGCCACGATTTGCGGCGACGCTGCGGGCAACGTCGCGGTCGCCACGCCGCACCAGAATGTCGGTAAGTGCTTCGCCCAGCGCCTGCCGCGCCGAAATCGCCTGCAAATGCGCCTGACTCTTGGTCTTGGCGAGATTGACGAGATCGGCCTCGTTGAGGCGCGGCGCCAGGCGCAGCACCGGGCCGGCCACGGCAATGTCATCGTCGTTGGCGAGAATATGCAGCACTCTGGGCGGCGCATTGCCGACCGGAGCAAGACGCCGGGCCAATTCGGCGCGCGCGTGATTCTCGATTTCATCGATGAGCAGGGCGAAGACGTCGTCAAACAGCGCGACTTGATCGTCGCTGTAGCTCGGTGCAGCGCCCAAAAACAGCGCCGTGATGCGCCGCAGGGTCTCGGCGCGCTTATGCCGCGAGCCGCGTTGGAGAGCGTCTTCGAGTTCTGAGATCAGCGGGCTTGCGGCACCCATCAAGGCACCAAAAACAAGGGGCAAAAGAAGTGGTCAGAAGCTGCATTCAACGGTTCGTCGCCGCAGCCGTCGTCTCCTTAGGTACCGCCGACTGATTACCGATCCCTGAACTACCCTTGCAACCGCACGGAAAACCGCTATATTCGCCGCATCCGTCATGGATACCTCATAGCGGTCGGATGAACCGAGCGGTTTTGAGAGTGGGTTCCCCCGGGACCCGCTCTTTTTTATTACCCGAGGCCAGTGCCGCCGATTTGAAGTCCCTGCGGCGGTCGCGGCAAGCTTCGTTTTTGGGAACTTAAAATCGAAAGCGGCACTGGAAGCTAGATGGCGGGAGCGCCACTTTTGCTTTCGAAGTTCTTGGCTTTCGAAGTTCGTGTCAAAGGACCGCCGCAGCGGTGCACGAACTTCGAAAACGGCGGGTTTATTGGCGCACGACTTGATGGCGCACGACTTGATGGCGAATGACTTGATGGCGAACGACTTGGCGTTTGCAGCCGACGTTAGCGAAACCTGATGGCCGAACAGCATGGACGACAGGCCGGCGAGTTTTACGAGCTTCAGCGATGAACCGCGGCTTATCAGCGAGCCGGGGCGCGCGGCGCGCGTGGCAGCAGCGGCCGAGCCGGTGCTCGCTTCGCTCGGCTATCGACTGGTGCGCGTCCGCATCTCGGCCTTTGCCGGCTGCACCGTGCAGATCATGGCCGAACGTCCTGACGGCACCATGGCGATCGAGGATTGCGAGGCGGCGTCGCGAGCGCTGTCGCCGGTCTTCGATGTCGCCGATCTTGTCGACGGCGCTTATCGGCTGGAAATTTCGTCACCGGGTATTGACCGGCCGCTGGTCCGGCATTCGGATTTCGACCGCTATGCCGGCCATGTCGCGCACGTGGAAATGCGAGCGCCGATCGACGGCCGCCGGCGTTTCCGCGGCGAACTGGCCGGGACGGAAGGCGACTGCGCGCGACTGCGTGGGGCGGTAAACGAAAATGCTGAAACTCTTCTGCCGATCGACGACATGATCGAAGCCAAACTCGTACTCACCGATGCGCTCATTGCCGAATCGCTGCGCAAGAGCAAACAGAAGCAACGCAAGGGAGACTGATCGATGGCGACCGTAAGCGCCAACAGACTTGAACTCTTACAGATTGCCGACGCGGTTGCCCGCGAAAAGGCGATCGACCGCAAGATCGTGCTCGGCGCCATGGAGGACGCGATCGCCAAGGCTGCCCGCTCCCGCTACGGCAGCGAGACCGAGGTCCGCGCCGAGATCGATCCGAAGAGCGGCGAGCTTCACCTCTCCCGCCACATGCTGGTCATCGATACCGTCGAAAACCCGGCGACCCAGATCAGCCTCGACGAGGCCCGCCGGCGCCATCCCGCCGCGCAGATCGGCGATACCATTGCCGATCCGTTGCCGCCGCTCGAATACGGCCGCATCGCCGCTCAATCGGCCAAGCAGGTGATCGTGCAGAAAGTGCGCGAGGCCGAGCGCGACCGGCAATACGACGAATACAAGGACCGCATCGGCGATATCGTCAACGGCATCGTCAAGCGCGTCGAATACGGCAATGTGGTCGTGGATCTCGGCCGCGGCGAGGCCATCGTGCGCCGCGACGAAATGCTGCCGCGTGAAGTGTTCCGCAACGGCGACCGCATCCGCGCCTATATCTACGACGTGCGGCGCGAGCAGCGCGGGCCGCAGATTTTCCTCTCCCGCACCCACCCGCAATTCATGTCGAAACTGTTCGCGCAGGAAGTGCCGGAGATCTACGACGGCATCGTCGAGGTCAAGGCGGTGGCGCGGGACCCGGGCTCGCGCGCCAAGATCGCGGTGGTTTCGCGCGATTCTTCGGTCGATCCGGTCGGCGCCTGCGTCGGCATGCGCGGTTCGCGCGTGCAGGCCGTCGTCAACGAGCTGCAGGGCGAGAAGATCGACATCATTCCGTGGTCGCAGGACATTGCCACCTTCGTCGTCAATGCGCTGGCTCCGGCGGAAGTCGCCAAGGTGGTGCTCGACGAAGAGCGCGAACGTATCGAAGTCGTCGTACCCGATCAGCAGCTGTCGCTTGCCATCGGCCGTCGCGGCCAGAACGTCCGCCTGGCTTCGCAGCTGACCGGCTGGGATATCGACATTCTGACCGAGCAGGAAGAATCCGAGCGCCGTCAGGCGGAGTTCGAAAACCGCACCCGGATATTCATCGACACGCTGAACGTCGACGAGGTGATTGGACAACTATTGGCATCGGAAGGCTTCAATTCGGTCGAAGAGCTGGCGATGGTCGACACCAAGGAAATCGCCAATATCGAGGGTTTCGACGAAGATACCGCCGGCGAATTGCAGACCCGCGCCCGCGATTATCTGGACAAGATCGAGGCCGAGCTCGATACCAAGCGGTTGGAGCTCGGCGTGGAGGACGCGCTCAAGGAAATCGAGGGCGTCACCACGGCGATGCTGGTGCGGTTCGGCGAGAACGGAATCAAGACCGTCGAGGATCTTGCCGGCTGCGCCACCGACGACCTGTCCGGCTGGACCGAGCGCAAGGACGGCGAGGCGGTTCGCGAAGCGGGCATTCTTGATGGCTTCGAGCTTTCGCGCGAAGAGGCGGAAGCCATCATCATGCTTGCGCGCGTCAAGGCGGGCTGGGTCAACGAGGCCGATCTCGCGCCGCCCCCCGCCGCCGACGAGACGGCGGCCGCCGCCGTCCAGCCGTGACCGGAGCCGCCCATCGATATGACCGCTGCACCGACCGCGCTCGAACTCGACAACGGCCCGGGGGCTCGTAGCCCCGAGCGGTTGTGCGTGGTGACGCGCACAGTGCGACCGATTACGGATTTGATCCGCTTCGTCGTCGGGCCGGACGGCGAAGCCGTGCCGGATTTGAAGAGCAAGTTGCCCGGACGCGGCGTATGGGTCACCGGGACGCAAGATGCCCTCGCCGAGGCGGTTAAGCGCAAAGCCTTGCCGCGGGGCTTCAAGCGGGATGTTCGGGTGCCCCTCGATCTGGTCAGCCGCACCGATCGCCTGCTCGAGCGTTCGGCGCTCGACGCGCTGGCAATTGCCGGCAAAGCCGGTTTGGCGGTTGCCGGGTTTACGAAGGTGGAGAACGCACTGGCGCAGGGGAAAGCTGTCGGCGTCATGCACGCGGCCGAGGCGGCCCCCGATGGGGTGCGAAAACTCGAGGCCGCCGCGCGCCGGGGCCCCCGGCCGGTGGCGGTAATCCGTTGCTTCACCCTGGCGCAATTGGATTTGGCATTGGGACGCCCAAATGTGGTACATGCAGCCCTGCTTGCCGGGCCCGTAAGCGACACGTTTTTGGCGCGTTTTGGGCGCTTGGAGCGCTTTCGGAACGGCCATGGCGGCCGTGACGACCCAAATGGCGACCCAGACCCGGGCGGCAGCCTTGCGAATTGAGTGAAGCCGAATACGAAATACTAGCGTGTATGGAACTGGATACGAATGACTGAGACGACCAAAACAAGCGGTGAGAAGCTGAGCGTAGCCCCGAGCAAGACGCTGACGCTAAAGCGTAGCGGCGTGGAGCAGGGTGTCGTGCGCCAAAGCTTCAGCCATGGGCGGAGCAAAGCGGTCGTTGTCGAGAAGGTAAAGCGCCGCATCGGTCCGGGCGAAGCCAAGATCGAAACCCCGGCTCCAGCCGAGCGTCCCGTCGCGCGCGGACCGGCGAGAGCGCCGGCACCCGTGGCCGCACCGGCGGCGCCGCCGAAATCGTCCGGCGTCGTTCTGCGGACCCTCACCGACGATGAGCGTAACGCCCGCGCCCATGCCCTCGCCGATGCGCGTGTGCGGGAAACCGAGGAGCGCGGGCGCGCCGAGGAGGAGGCCCGCGTCCGCCGCACTCGCGAAGAGTCCGAGCGCACCGAACGTGTAGCCGCGGACGCCCGCAAGCGCGACGAAGAAGTCCGCCGCAAGCACGACGAGGAAACCAAGCGGAAAGCCGACGAGGTCGCCAAAAAGCGCTTCGGCGCCGATGTCGCAACCGCGGCAAAGCCCGGTGCGCGGCCGGTGCTGGAAGC
>JBARER010000001.1:0-1626 GCA_049796395.1 Xanthobacteraceae bacterium | reverse complement strand
GCTCTCAGCCATGCCACGGTTTTTCGGGAAATACTGGCGGCGAAAACCACCAGAGCATGATCCGGGTCCTGATCCGTTTCTACCCGATCGGATCGCAGTCTGGCCGGCTCAGTTGAGAAGGATGATCGAGCCGGCCGGCAGATTGAACGATTTCGCTTCGCTCGAGGTCGCTTGCCGGACTTCAGAGATCGAATAATTGTAGATTTCCTGGTTGATAAGGCGCCGCTGGAGTTCGGTGCGCGCTTCGCGTTCGCTCGGCGCCGCCACGCCATATTGCAGATGCACGGTCATGCCGTCGCGATCGGCAAACGAAACGGTGGTGACGAACGGCAACTGCATGGGGCTTTCCTTCTTGACGCTGCTCATATCCAACCGGCCAAACTTTAATAAAATGCTACCAGCCGCGTGCCGCGGCGTTTGCATTTGACGATGCGTGGATTGTTTCAGCGCTTGCGGACGATCAGTCGCATCTCTGCCGCGCGAGCGCCGCGCCCCGGGCGAGTGCATCGAGTTTCATTGCGGCGATTTCGCGGCGCATCGGCGCCATGCCGCAATTCGTACCGGCGATAATTTTTTGCACAGGTACGTATTCTGCCGCTTTCGTTATCACCTCTGCGACTTCATCCGGAGTCTCGATCCTGTCGGTGGCGACGTCGATGACGCCGAGCAGCACATCTTTGCCGTGAAGCAATTTGAGCACGCTCATTGGCACGTGCGAATTGATGCATTCCAGCGAGACCTGGTCGATGCGGCTTCTGGCCAGCGCCGGAAAGAATTTCTCGTATTGGCGCCACTCGGCGCCGAGCGCCGCCTTCCATTCGATATTGGCGGGGATGCCGTAGCCGTAGCAGATATGCACGCCGCTCACGCAGGAGACGCCGTCGATGGCGCGATGCAGCGCCTCGATTCCCCAGCCGGCGGCGGCGTCCATGTAGACGTTGAAGGCCGGCTCGTCGAATTGGATCACGTCGACGCCGTCGGCCGCCAGCCCGCGCGCTTCTTCGTTGAGCAGCGCGGCAAAGGCGAAAGCCATTTTAATGCGGTCGCCATAGTGCGCGTCGGCGATGGTGTCGACGATGGTCATCGGCCCGGGCAAAGTGAATTTGAGTTTGCGCGTGGTGTGAGCGCGGGCCAGGCGGGCTTCGCGGGCGTGCACGCGCGCGCGCAGTCGCAGCGGAGCGACGACGGTCGGACACATAGCTTTGTAGCGGTCGTTGCGGATGCCCATCTCGACCCGCTGGTTGAAATCGATGCCGTCAACCGCTTCGAGAAAGCCGTGCACGAAGTGCTGGCGTGACTGTTCGCCGTCGCCGACGATGTCGATGCCGGCGTCTTCCTGCAGCTTGATTGCAAGCAGCGTGGCATCGTCCTTGCCGGTTGCCAGCTCGTCGCCTTCGAGCCGCCACGGCGCCCATAGTTTGTTTGGCGCGGCCAGCCACGCCGGCTTCGGCAAGCTGCCGGCGATGGTGGTCGGGAATAATTTTTCGGCGGCCGGCATGGTGTGAGTCCTTGTTTAGTTCGATAGCACCGCGGGCGGCTGCCAATCGTAAAGCCAATCATAGTGCCGCAACAGCCGCTCGCCGCCGATTGCGCGCATCGCCGCATTGCGCAGCGCCGCCGGCAGAA